>NZ_CP150277.1:2407017-2720021 GCF_037977385.1 Terribacillus sp. FSL K6-0262
CGTGCAGGATTTTGTCGAGCGAACAAAAAGAGGCTCGTCCATCAATGATAAATATTTTTTCGTTTTCAACCGCAAACCGATTGTGGCGAAGATAAATATAGGAAGCCATAAGATCGAAATACCCGATCTGCATGATATTGTGCTCGAGAAAGGGAAGGATGGCAAAAACAGCCTATTCTTCATGCCCCAATCCTTCATTTATGAAAACCCGAAAGCCAAGCGGACATTGGACGATATGCCCCGCATCATCCTGGAAGGAAAAGAACTATCGATGTCGATGGAGCAAAATGAAGAAGCCTACACAATGACGATCACCATTCGTTAGTGTAGGCTTTTTTTATATCTTGATGGAAATATGACAGAAGAAGGATATCCGGTAAAAAGATGAAACCAATCTGTCCCTCCATTCGTCTATCAAGTAACAAACATAGGAGGGAACGACATGTTCCAAATGGTTTTCTTTTCTCTAGGTGTCCTTGTCCTGCTGTTCCTGGTGGCAGAACTCGCCCGCCAGCTGACAGACCTTCGCCGGCTCATCTCACCGGAAAGCAAAAGAAAAAAGCCTGGGACAGAAGATCCTGTCCCAGGCTTTGGTGATCAATAGAAACGTTTGTAGCTATCGAAATGCTTGCTGTAGTAAGGGTTGCTTGTGCTTGTGATGCGTACGCCATCGTTATCCGCATGGATGAACTGACCGCCGCCAAGGTAGATACCCATATGGGAGATGCCAGATTTGTACGTACCTTCGAAGAAGATCAAGTCACCAGGCTGCGGTGAGTTTACATGGTAAGAACGGTTGTAGTAACCTTCCGCAGATGTACGGGAGATATCATACCCGGCATTCTTGAATGCGTAGTAGATGAATCCGCTGCAGTCGAAACCAGCAGTTGTGGCTCCGCCCCATACATATGGTTTGCCAAGCTGGGATTTAGCAACGCTGATCAGCTTGTCCACGCTCTTGGAAGTGCTTGCGGAATCCACTTGTGTGTTGTTCGCAGGCTTTGAAGAAGAGGAACCGCTACTTGCTTTCCCATTGATCTTCAATGTCTGACCGACGCGGATGACATCGGAAGACAGGTTGTTCCAGCTCTTCAGGTTCGCAACGGAAACACCGTGCTGATTCGCGATCTTCCATAGTGAATCACCGGACTTCACTTTGTAAGTGGAAGAAGGGCTGCTGCTGGATGAGCTTCCGGAATTGGAAGAAGAACTGTTGGAAGAAGAACCGCTTGCCGAAACCTTCAGCTTGTCCCCAGGATAAATCAAGTCACCGGAGATATTGTTCCATTTTCTCAAATTGCTTACGGAAACTTTGTGTTTAGCAGCAATACCGCTCAGCGTATCACCGGATTTAACCGTGTAAGTGGAAGCGGAGCTGCTGGATGAACTTCCGGAATTGGAGGAAGAACTGTTAGAAGAAGAGGAAGAACCTCCTGCTGAAACTTTCAGCTTGTCACCAGGATAAATCAAGTATCCGGAGATATTATTCCATTTTTTCAAGTCGCTCAAAGAAACGTTATGCTTGGCCGCAATACCGCTCAGCGTATCACCGGATTTAACAGTATATGTAGATGCACTGCCAGAAGATGACTTGGAACCAGAGTTAGACGAGCTGGAAGAACCAGAAGTCTGCAAAACTTGGTTAGGGAAAATCAAATCGTTTTTCAGATTATTGATTTTCTTTAATTCAGAAACGGACATGTCATATTTGTTTGCGATCTTCCAGAGCGAGTCGCCCTTCTGTACCTTATACGAAGCAGCGTCAACAGTTGTGGCATATGAACTAGCAATTACCGCAGTTGCAGCAAGGGTAACAATCGTCTTTTTCATTCTAGTAACTTTCTCCTTTATTTTCATAATCCATAGAAATTAATCATACTATAGCATATTTTGGCACATAGATTACCAGAATTTACGTCATTGTAATGTAACTGTAATATTAGGGTCGTATATTGTAAGGAAATGTAGAATGGATGTTATTGAGGGTTTCCAGATAGTATGTTACTATTTTTACAGTTTCAGTAAGCGGATAAGGACTTTTGTACGAGTTGTCATTTGTCCCCTCGGATAATGTTTTATCTTTTAGATGGGGGGAAGTATAATTCGTATGAAACACTCAATGCGCATTCTACATATATTACATAAAGAGGTGCAGAACGTATGAAAATCAAAAAGGCCATCATTCCAGCTGCAGGTCTTGGAACACGCTTCCTGCCAGCAACGAAAGCACAGCCGAAGGAAATGCTGCCAATCGTCGACAAACCGACAATCCAGTACATTGTCGAAGAAGCGGTGAAATCCGGCATCGAGGACATCATCATCGTCAGCGGACGGGGTAAACGCGCGATCGAAGACCACTTCGACAAATCCTACGAGCTCGAAGATCAGCTGATCAAAAAAGACAAGATGAAGATGCTCGAGGAAATCCAGGACATCACCAATCTTGCCGACATCCACTATATCCGCCAAAAAGAAGCAAAAGGACTTGGCCACGCCATTTCCACTGCCAAGAAATTCATCGGCAACGAGCCTTTCGCAGTCTTGCTAGGCGATGACATCGTAAAAACGGAGGGCACACCGGCATTGAAACAATTGACGGAAGCCTTCGAAAAATACCGCGGTTCCGTCGTAGGCGTACAGCAAGTGCCAGATTCCGAAGTATCCAAATACGGCGTCGTTGCACCACAAGGTTCCACAAGCGAACCAAACTTGATGCAAGTAAGCGACCTCGTCGAGAAGCCGAAGAAGGAAGAAGCACCTTCCAACTACGCTATCATGGGCCGCTACGTATTGACCCCGGAAATATTCGATATCCTGGAAACTCTTCCTCCTGGTGCAGGCGGGGAAATCCAGCTTACCGATGCCATCAAAGAGCTGAATAAGAAACAAGCTGTCTACGCTTGTGAATTCACTGGGGATCGCTATGATGTCGGGGATAAATTCGGATTCATCAAAGCGACGATCGAATTCGCCCTGGATCGCCCGGATCTCAAGGATCAGCTGCAGGATTATTTGAATAAATATGTCGTAGCAGAAAATAACTAATACAAAAAAACGAGTCTAATCTGATAGACTCGTTTTTTTGTATATTTTTTTGTAATTACATGCCCCTGAATGGGAAAATTGTGGTATACTCTTCTATGTTTTTGAAATAAAACCATTAAAAAGGAACTAATACATTATACGGGTAAAACAAGAAAAATCAACAGAAATATGTAGCGCTTACATCCTTTCGACAAAATCTGTCATTGCAAGGCTTGGGAAACCCGATATAATAAAAAAGTACTCATTTCTTTCAAAAAGTTAGCAAAAGTTAGTGTTTTTATTTGTCTTTGTACTCATCACTTTAGCATTATTCATCGGAGGGACATGAATGGAAGAGACAATCTCTTTAAAGGAAATTTTTGCAGTATTAAGAAAACGGATGTTAATGATTTTATCATTGATCATTGCATTCGCCGCAATTGCATTGCTGGTCAGTTATTTTCTGATCACCCCTACATATAAAGCGAGTTCATCCATTGTGGTGAATCAAGAAGAAAATGTGGATGTTTCCGCATTGAATAATGCGATTCAGTCGAATATCAGTTTGATCAATACATATAAAATCGTCATGACCAGTCCTGTCATCTTGGATGAGGTAGCGAAGGAAATGAATCTCTCCTTATCTTCAAGCGAGTTGGCAGAGAAATTGGAAGTCACTTCGGAAGCCGATACACAAATCATCACAGTCACTGCTACGGATACGGATCAAGCAGAAGCAGCTGAGCTGGCAAATACTACTGTCACAGTTTTCCAGAATGAAATTCCTGAATTGATGAATCTAGAAAACGTAAAACCACTATCCCTGGCGGAAACAGTGGAAGACCCATCACCAGCAAGCCCGAATATCCTCTTGAATACAGCAATTGCACTTGTATTGGGAGCAATGGTCGGGATCGGTCTGGCATTCCTATTGGAATATCTGGATAACACGGTTAAAACAGAAGCGGATATCGAGAAGCGGATCGGCGTTCCGGTCATAGGCGTCATCAGCCATATGACGGAAGACGATATGAAAACCAATAAGCACTATGCATCCGAAACAAATAGCAGACAAGTCAGGAGAGAGTACAGTGGCCAAAAGAAAAAAACAGTTTAAGACGAATGTCCGATCTCTCATAACAAAGTTCAATCCAAAATCACCTATTTCTGAGCAGTACCGCACCATCCGAACGAATATTGAATTTGCTTCCGTGGATCAGGAGATGCGCTCTTTGTTAGTGACTTCTTCCGGTCCATCAGAAGGTAAATCATCCACTACAGCCAATCTGGGTGTTGTATTTGCTCAGCAGGGCAAACGCGTTCTTCTGATAGATGGGGACCTTAGAAAACCTACAGTACATTACACTTTCAAGCTAGATAATCGAACCGGTCTAAGTACGGTACTTGTCGGGGAAAAAACTCTCGAAGAAACGATTAAAGAAACCGATGTGCCCAATTTACAAATACTTACTTGCGGCCCGATCCCCCCGAATCCATCCGAATTGTTAGGATCCAATGCGATGAAACAAATGCTTCAGAATGCCCAGGAAACCTATGATGTCGTCATCTTTGATACACCGCCAGTACTGGCTGTTACAGATGCACAGATCCTAGCAAATATATGCGATGGTTCCATCATTGTAGCAAGAAGCGAACAGACGGAATACGAAGCCATTCAGAAGGCGAAGGATCTTTTGGAGCCAGCTAACGCAAAGCTTCTCGGTATTGTACTGAATGACGTTCCGCAGAAGAAATCAACTACGTATTACTACTATGGAAGCTAACTCAATGGGATATATCCTCGTTTTAACGAGGATATATTTTCGGGGAATTAATAGGAAAAAGGTCATCGGCATTTCCTGTTTAATGGAAACAGAAAGGTGAGGATAGTGTGATAGATATTCATTGTCATATACTTCCGGGGGTTGACGATGGGGCTCGGACGTTGGAAGACAGTATTGAGATGGCGAGAGCGGCATCTGAGCAAGGCATCCATACCATAGTAGCTACGCCACATCACCGTAATAATCATTTTAATAATCATAGAACGGACATCTTGACTAAAGTTGATGAACTAAATCATGTGCTACAGCAGGAGAATATACAAGTGAAAATTCTTCCTGGCCAAGAAGTGAGAATCTATGGTGATTTGATTGATGGATTGCAAGTTGAGGAGATTTTACCTGTAAATATTAAAACTCCTTACATACTTGTTGAACTCCCCACTTCAACTGTTCCTAAATATACGAATAGATTACTTAATAATTTACAAGTAGAAGGGTTTACGCCAGTAATTGTCCATCCTGAGCGGAATAGTGAACTAATCTCAAAACCGGATAAACTTTATGAATTAGTCAAAAGTGGTGTACTAACTCAAGTGACAGCGGCGAGTTTAGTGGGAAAGTTTGGAAAGAAAATTCGAAATTTCAGTCATGAGATTATTAGTGCGAACTTATCGCACTTCATTGCCTCTGACGCTCATAATCTCCAAAATAGGGGGTTTGTTATGAGAGAAGCTATGGAAGAACTAGAGGAATTTTACGGTGCGGATATAGTATACACTTTTCTTAATAACGCTGAGCAATTGGTCAATGGAGAAACTGTAATTGGCGATATACCCAATAAAATTATCAGGAAAAAATTTTTAGGTATCTTCTAGTGTAAAGGGGGTTAACTAATGGGAGAATCTAAGCAACAGATTCTTAAAACTACCGAAACTGGTACAATTTTATTAAACGAGAAAGACAATTTAACATATCTTATAACAAAAAGATTATTGGACATTATTTTGTCTATAGTTGGTATTGTATTACTTTTACCATTGTGTATTATTATAGCAATCATTATTAAGATTGAAGACAGTAAAGGAGCAATCCTATTTAAACAAATTAGGATTGGACAAAACGGAAAAAAATTCTATATGTACAAATTCCGCTCTATGGTATCTAATGCTGAGAATATGTTGGAAGATTTATTAGATAAAAATGAAGCAAGCGGTCCACTTTTTAAAATAAAAGAAGATCCGCGTATAACGAGAATTGGAAAGTTTATAAGAAAAACAAGCATCGATGAACTACCACAGTTGTTAAATGTCTTAAAAGGTGATATGAGTTTAGTGGGACCACGTCCTGCATTGGAAAGGGAAGTAAAACAGTATAATTCGAATCATATTCAAAGATTAAAAGTAAAACCGGGTTTGACATGTTACTGGCAAGTTAAAGGTAGAAGTAACCTCGGATTTGAAGAACAAGTAGAGTTAGATTTACAGTATATAAATAATAGGAATCTTTTGCTAGATATCAAATTAATATTTCAAACTTTATTTGTCTTGTTCGGTTCTAAAAATGCTTTTTAAATAAGGAGAAATAAGTTGGGAAAAATATATATAAACGGAAGATTCCTTACACAAAAGACAACAGGTGTACAAAGAGTAGCAATAGAAACAATAAAACAAATAGATTTGCTGTTAGATAAGTATAGGGAGTACAATATAACACTTCTTGTTCCAAAAGGTAGTATTATCACCATTGAACTTAATAATATTATTGTAAAACAAATTGGTAAGAATAAGGGGCATATTTGGGAACAAATTGATTTACCTTTGTATGTGAAAAAAGAAACCCTCGTTAATTTCTGTAACACTGCACCTGTTTTTAAGAAAAATCAGATTGTATATATACATGATATGGCAATTCAAGATGCACCAGAAGGATTTTCAAAAAAGTTTGTATTAGTTTACAAGCTTTTATTTAAAAAAATTACACGAAATGCAAGAAAAATAATTACGGTTTCTAATTTCTCTAAAGAGAGAATCTTGAATTATTATCCAAATGTACATAATAAGATATCAGTCTCGTACTTAGGCGTTAACCATTTTTCTCTTGATTACAACAAACGAAAAGACCTGGAGATTCTTAAGAGTTTTAAATTGGTTGAAAGAAAGTATTTTCTTGCAGTTAGTAGTGCCAATCCAAATAAAAATTTTTCGATAATTTCACGCATGTTAGCTGAAACTTCTAATAATTGGGAGGAAGAATTTGTCTTTGTAGGTTCTAATAACTCAACGGTTTTTAGAAACAATAATATAGAGACAAAAAGTATAAGATATTTGGGGTATGTTAGTGATGATGAACTCCATGCTTTATACAGGAATGCTAGGTTATTTATATTTCCATCTAAGTATGAGGGGTTTGGTTTACCACCGATTGAAGCAATGAGATTAGGGTGCCAGGTAATAGCTAACAAAAGTGCTTCTATACCTGAGATATTAGAAGACAAAGCAAGATATTTTGATGGTGATAGTATAAATTCACTTGAGCAAGCTCTTAGCAATATTAATAAGAATAATCAGATTAGTAGAACTGAGTTAATGAATTTTGTAAACGAGAAATATAATTGGAAAGAAACTGCTTCTCATTTAATGAGAAAAATAAAAGAGATACAGGGAGATATAAGATGAGAGTTGCTATTGTGCATGATTGGCTAGTTACATATGCAGGAGCGGAAAAAGTTTTAACTGAAATATTAAGATTGTACCCTGAAGCTGACTTGTTTTCTCTTGTGGACCATTTTAATGAAGAAGATAGGAAGAAGATTTTTGGTAAAAAAGCAAATACAACATTCATACAAAATCTCCCTCTTTCAAAAACTAAATATAGAAATTATCTATCTTTAATGCCATTTGCAATTGAGCAATTAGATCTTTCGGGATATGACTTAATTATTTCAAGTTCTCACGCAGTAGCTAAAGGAGTTATCACAGGCCCTGATCAATTGCACATTTCATACGTTCATAGTCCAATTAGATATGCTTGGGATTTACAGTATCAATACTTAAAAGAAGCAAATTTAAATAAAGGTTTTAAGAGTTTAATAGTTAAGAGGATGCTTAAAAAAATAAGAGATTGGGATTATAGAACATCTAATGGAGTAGATTATTTTTTATCAAACTCAGATTTTATAGGGAAAAGAATCTGGAAAGTTTACAGGAGGGAAAGCTATACCATCTATCCTCCAGTTGAGATTAACAGTTTTAATAATGATATTTCGATAAAACGAGAAGACTTTTATCTTACTGCTTCAAGAATGGTTCCTTATAAAAAAATTGACTTAATAGTGGATGCATTCAATGAGATGCCAACCAAAAAATTGATAGTAATAGGTACAGGGCCTGATTTTAAAAAGATTCAAGCTAAAGCTGGACCGAATGTTACATTATTAGGATATCAATCTTTCAAAGTCTTGAAAGAACATATGCAAAAAGCCAAAGCATTTGTATTCGCTGCTGAAGAGGACTTTGGAATAACCCCTGTGGAGGCACAAGCATGTGGTACCCCAGTTATAGCATATGGCAAAGGGGGCTTACTAGAGACAGTACATGATATTGATAGTGATAAACCAACAGGTGTGTTTTTCAGAAAACAGACTATAGAAGACATACAAAAAGCTGTAAGCACCTTTGAAAAGAATTATTCAATAATCTTATCTTCTAATTGTAGGAGTAATGCAGAAAGATTTTCGCCAGAGAACTTTAGAGATAAGTTAGAAAATTACGTTTCATCTAAAATGAAAGAAAAGTGGAAAGTGTCTGGAGGATACAAATGATCAAAGTTAGTTTTGTACTCAATTGTATAAATAAATTGGGTGGGACTGAAAAGGCGACTATTGATTTGGCTAATTTATTAGCTATAAATAATTATCAGGTACATATAATTAGTTTATACAATAAAATAAATACAGAGCAAAACACTTACAATCTCCATAAAAATATTAAGGTCAGTTTTGTTTTCCCAAATACAATATATTTAAAAAAGCCTTTGATTTTTTATAGGTTAAAGGACTCGTTCAGTAAGAAAAAGGTTGAAAATATAATTAAATTATTGGAACCGAACTATGTGCTATACACAGATATTAAGCAAATTCCTTTTTATAGGACGACATATAAAAAGATATTAATGGTACATAACAGTTACGAATTTTACAGAACAGGTTTAGTTACCAAGAAATTATTAGATAAGAACTATAAAGAAATTGATAACATAATCTTTCTGTCAAGTGAAGATCTACAAAAGTATAAAAATGAATTTGATAATCCTGGAAATGCAGACTATGTTTATAATATAAGTAATATTTCTCCTGAAGTTAGAACGAATCATCATAATCGTACGATAACTTACTTAGGTCGAATAGATAATAATCAGAAACAGCTTGATCAATCACTAGATATTATCAAGAAACTTATAGATAAGAATTTGTTCAATGATTGGATCTACAATATATACGGGAGTGGGCCAGATCAAGCAAGCGTGTATAAATTTATAAAAGATCATAATCTTGAAGATAGAATAAAGCTGAAGGGAACTACAACAGATGTTGAAGAAGTTTTATCAAAAACTGATATTATGATACTTACATCGAAATATGAAGGGTTGCCAATGGCATTAATAGAGGCAGCATCTAGTGGCGTGCCTATAGTCAGCTATGAATGTTCAGATGGTATAAAAGAAATTGTTAAGGATAACTTCAATGGCTATCTGGTGAAAAATAATGATAGGGAAAAATTCGTTGAAAAACTAGGTGATTTAATTCAGAATTTAGATAAAAGAGTAACTATGGGTAATAATGCTATTATCCAAGTAAAAGAGAAATTCTCTGAAGAGAGTATTTTAGAAAAGTGGAACAAAATTTTAAAATAAAGAGGTAGACAGATAAGTGGGGAATTTTAGTTCTATCAAAGTAAAAAATATATATTTTCTATTGTTTGCAATTGTTTATTGGTTAACAGTATATGCTGTATATAACACTAATCAAGACGCAATAAGCAATTTAAAGATATTCTCTCTAGTACTATTAATATTAAATATAATAGTCATAATTATATCCCGTAAAATCCCAATACTATTAATTATATCTTTGTTCATGCTGAACTACAGCTATGTATTAACCATTCCAGCATACTATTATCCCACAAAAATATCAGGTATACCTTTCTATAATGATAATTCGTTATTGTTAGATATTGTAATTCAATGTAGTATAGGAATGTTTTTTCTAATATGGTTTATATTTGTTAACAGTAAAGAACTGTATAGAAATAGATTTCTACAGGACAAAATAAATGAATATAGTGAGAATAAAAACGATAGTCTTGTCAGCTTTTTTGGGTTTGTAGGTTTTCTAGTGATGATTACTTTGAATAATTCTGGAAAGCAAACAAGTTTACCGTTATCGTTAACTTTTGAATATATTTTCATCTTTATATTTATCTATAGAATTTACTCAAAGAACAATTTAACAAACAAGATAGTTGTACATATCATGCTTATTAGTGTAGGTATAAAAACACTGATGACATCTGGCAGGATAGAATTAGTTGAAGCATTAGTTCTTCTATTTATTTTCTACTATGAAAAAAGGATACGGTCATTATTCATAATAATAGGTTCAATTTTATTGAATATTTTTCTTGAGTTTATATCAATTATTAGAACTGGCGGAGATGTAAGTTGGTCTTCTAGTAAATTTTTTTTTAATAGATCGAATCCTCCTACTTTAATATTGGGTAATGAAGGTGACGTCACTCAGTCATCAATGGCAATGGTGGGCGTTATAAAGGATTTAATTGTAGATAATAGTATGAGATTAAATTCATTTGTTGATATGATAATTAGTCAATTCTTTCCCTTAGGAAGTTTTGAATCTTTTCATCCAAATGTAGCAAGATATATACAGGAAATTACGGTTACTTTAGGTGGTGGATTTATATATTCACAATGGTATTTTTGGTTAGGAATCAGTGGAGTTATAATTTGTTGTATTTTAATAAACTATATGTTTAGAATTGCTTACTTAGCTAGACATGTCTCTCCTCTAACTATAATGGCAATATATTCATTGGTTTTATTTGTAAGGTGGTATGCTTATTTCTTTGATTTCCTAATTAAGATTCCTTTGACTTTATTTGTTTTATTAGTTGTAATTGGAATTATTACTGGTAGGAATTCACTAATTCACAATAAATCCTTAATTTCAAGTGTTAAAAGGATGTGACGATTTTGACTTTTTTGAAGATTTTTAAGAGAATTAGATCTCAACTCATTAAAGCATATTATAAGTTCATTTTTGGAAAGAGAATTAGTTTTAAAGGTAAATTCATTATAGGAAAAAATTTTGTTGTGGATATTATGGGAAAAAATTCCAATATTAATTTTGAAGGTGATTTTGTTTGTAGAAATAACGTTTATTTTGTGTCTCAGAATGGAGATATAAATATTGGTAAAAATGTATTTTTTAACAATGGCGTTTCGGTAAGTTCATTAGAGCGTATCAGTATTGGTAGTGACACTTCACTTGGAGAAAACGTCAAAATTTATGATCAAGATCATGAGTTTAGAAAGATTAAGAAGATAAATGTTAGTGGCTACAGGACGATGCCTGTGATTATTGGAAACAATGTTTGGATAGGTTCAAATGTAGTTATTCTTAAAGGAGTTAAAATAGGAGATGGTTCTGTTATAGCAGCAGGATCTCTTGTCACCAAAGATGTTCCGGAAAATTGTCTATATATTGAAAAAAAACAAGCAGTGATACGCGAAATAGAAAGAATTTGATAGCGAGGTGAGTTATTTGAATGAAGGTGTTTCAGTTATAATGACATTTTATAATGAGAAGATTGAATGGATTGAACAAAGTATTAATTCAATAATTAACCAAACACATAACAATCTTGAGTTAATTTTAGTCTATGACAATCCAGAATATAATTCACTCTTTAACAAAGTTCAAAGTTTAGTACACAACAATAAAAAAATAAAATTGTTCAAAAACAAAAAAAATATCGGTCTTGCAAGAAGTTTGAATTTTGCTATAAAGCAAGCCAAATTTGATTATATTGCAAGGATGGATGCAGATGACATCGCAGAAAGAGAAAGAATATCAATACAATTAAAATCTTTGAAAGATAATAAAGCTGATATAATAGGATCTAATTGTATATTAATAGACGAAGAGGATAACGAATTAGGAATTACAAATTATCCTACAGATCCAAAAAAAATAAATATTTTGCTTCCTTATACTAATTGTTTAGCACATCCAACTTGGCTTGCACGGAAAATACTCTTTTTAGAGTTAGGTGGATATTTCAACTACAAGTGTTCCCAAGATTATGACTTATTATTAAGGGCCAGAAATAAGAAATTTAAATTAATTAATACTGAAAACAATTTATTGAGATATCGAGTAAGACAAAATAGCATAGGAAACTCGAGAGCATTGAATCAATACTTAACGGCCAACTATATTAGAAAAGTAAATAAAAGTAAATCGTATGATGAAAAATTAGTAAGAAACTTTGAATTGACTAAAGAATCAAATCGTACATTTTTAGAGATTATTAATTCTCCTAAGAATGTAGGCTCTATCAGTAAGATAGCTATGGAATTGCTCATACCTTTTAGACATAAATACGGTCTGAGTTACTTAATCAATTTATATCAAACCCGAATAATAAAACATTCTATCGCGAGGAATTAAATATGGGTATATTTAGTAAAGATTTTCAAGCGTATTCAAATAAAAAAATTAATTTACTAAATATAATTAAACTATATTCAGTAAATATAAGCTATAGAATCTGTGTTAATTATAGAATACAGTGTTTTTTTAGGGATAAACAATGTATTAAGTTGGCAGTAATGCTTAAAAATAGAAACTATATAAAATACGGTGTTGAAATCGGTATCAATACAGTTATTGGCGAAAATTTAAGAATACACCATCCAACTGGTATTGTAATAGGTGATAGAGCAATGATTGGGGATCGTTTTGAGATATACCAAGGGGTAACATTAGGTCAGAGAAATGGAAGATACCCAACTATATTGAATGACGTTACTATATATCCGCAGTCTTTAATATTGGGAGATGTAAAACTAGGCAATTATTGCATAGTAGCAGCTAATAGTCTAGTCTTAAAGAATTTGGATGATAACTCATACTATAAGAGTAAGAATGATTATTTTGTAGAGGAATTATTGAATGAAAAAAGGTAGTGCAGCAAACATTCTGAGTTTTATAAGTGGTCCAATTATTTCTGCGTTGATAGGTTTAATTACTATCCCTGTTACTACGCACTTACTTTCAGTTGAAGATTTTGGGAAGTTAAATTTATTTCTAATAACTCAAACATTTATTTATATGTTTATTTACTTGGCAATGGATCACTCATTTGTGCGATTTTACAATGAATCTAGCGGTAGCTCTTTATTGGTGAATACTCTAGTTATCCCCGTAATTGTAACAATAATTTTAATTGGAAGTACAATATTCCAGTTAGATAATATATCGCAATTGTTATTCGGAACAAATGATTATTTGTTAGTTGTTTGTTTACTAGTATCTATTCCTTTCGGTATTCTAGAACGATTCTCTCAATTAATAATAAGAATGGAAGAAAAAGGATCCCTGTTTGCTAGTTTAATTATTTTTTCAAAGTTAATTATTCTTACACTAATAATTATATTTTCTTTGTTTATCAACTTAAATTACATCTTAGTAGCAATAATATACCTAATTAGTCAATTTCTTTCTGCTACTTTGTCGTTAGTGTTTACATTTAGTCATTGGAAACGAATAAAAATGAAAGACATTAATAAAAACGAAATATTAAAATTTCTAAAGTTTTCAATTCCTATGTATCCTTCCACTTTAATGGTATGGGGACTTAATTCTATAACTGTTGTTTTACTGAGATTTTTTTCGACTTACAATGAGGTAGGTATTTACTCTGCTGCAACCAGAGTGACTAACATTATCAATGTTCTACAAAGTGCAGTGATGAGTTTTTGGTTACCAATTGTTTATAGGTGGGAAGGAGAAAAAAAGCCACATAAAATATTTGAACTTAGTGCAAAAATAATAATTATTAGTACAAGTTTATGTTTTATATTTGTCTTGATGTTTCGAGATTACTTTATAATTCTACTCTCTTCTTCATACATTGAAGCAATCTCTTTATTGCCAATCTTATTATTTGTTCCTTTTATGAGTTTAAATTCAGAGATTGTAGGTATAGGAATAAATATCAAAAATAAGACGTATCTGAATACAATCTTTTCATTCATAACATTACTAATTTTGATGGGACTTGGTATATTTTTCATAAATGAACTTGGTGCTCTAGGGGCAGCTTTAATTAATGGAGTAGCTTATGTCTTGTTTTATTTAATGAAACTAATTGGGTCATCTATTGTCTGGCGAAACCTAGGTAGTAATTTCTTTATATCTAACTTGTTAATTTTAATTACTTTATCTACCTTGGAATACTTATTAAATAACCTCATATCAATTATTTTTATAAGTGCTGTAGGAGTTGTCTATTTGATAATTTGTTTTATCACATTATTGAGACTTAAAACTATATTAAAAGGGGAATTTAAATGAAAATACTTGTGACTGGATCAGCTGGTTTCATTGGAATGCATGTGTCAAAGAGATTACTTGAATCAGGTTATAATGTTGTTGGGATTGACAATTTAAATGATTATTATGAAGTAACTTTAAAAGAAGCAAGAAATAGTGAATTAATGAATTACAACAATTATTCATTCTACAATATTGATTTAAAAAACAGTAAAGATGTTATGAATTGTGTTAGTCAAGAGAATATAGAAGTTGTAATTAACTTGGCTGCGCAAGCAGGTGTACGCTATAGTCTAAAGAATCCATCGGTATATATTGAATCAAATATAATGGGCTTTTTGAGTATATTAGAAGCATGTAAAGAAAATAGTATTAAACACTTAATATACGCATCATCAAGTTCAGTTTATGGTGCTAATGTAAAAATACCATTTTCTACGGAGGATAATGTAGATCATCCTGTTAGTTTATATGCCGCTACTAAGAAATCCAATGAACTTATGGCTCATACATATAGCCACTTGTACAAGTTACCGACAACTGGATTGAGGTTCTTTACTGTTTATGGCCCTTATGGACGGCCTGATATGGCTTATTACTCTTTTACTAAAAAAATTATAAATAATGAGACAATCCAAATTTACAATAATGGGGAAATGATGAGAGATTTTACCTATATTGATGATATAGTAGAAGGAATTGTCGGTTTAATAGATAAGGCACCTGAAGAGACAAAGTATAATTTGGAAAGTAATCTTAAGCCAAATACAAGCTATGCACCATATAGAATATTTAATATTGGTAATAATAAGCCAACAAAATTAATGGATTTTATAGAAGAACTTGAATCAGTATTAGGAATAGAAGCTAAAAAAGAATTCCTACCTATGCAATTAGGAGATGTCAAAAGTACATTTGCTGATATAGATGATTTGAACGAGTTAACAGGTTTTAATCCAAGAACAGATTTAAAGGAAGGTTTAAGTAAATTTGCAGACTGGTATCGTGAATTTTATATGAAGAAGGGAAGAGACAAATGAATTTAGTATTATTATCTGGTGGTTCGGGAAAAAGATTATGGCCATTATCTAATGATGCAAGATCAAAGCAATTTCTCAAACTACTAAAAAACAATGAAGATGACCAGTCAGAATCTATGTTACAGAGAGTATGGAAGCAATTACATAAAAGTGGCCTATCACGAAATGCAATAATAGCTACTAGTAAATCCCAAGAAGAGATAATGTATAATCAACTTGGTTCAGAGATTACTTTAGTTACTGAGCCATATAGAAGAGACACTTTTCCAGCCATTGCTTTAGCAGCAAGTTATTTATATTCTGAAAAAAAAATTGCAATTGACGAATCAGTAACTGTCTTACCTGTAGATCCATACGTAGATGATTTGTTTTTTGAGAAAATTCGCTCTTTAGAAGATATACTAACCGAGAGTAGAGCGGACTTAGCGTTAGTCGGCGTTAAACCAATTTTTCCTTCTCAGAAGTACGGTTACATAGTACCTGAGACCAGTGGTTATCAAAATAATATGTATGTACCAGTAAAATCCTTTAAGGAAAAACCAGATCTTGCATTAGCAAAAGAACTAATCTCAGAAGAAGCATTATGGAATTGTGGAGTCTTTTCTTTTAGGTTGTCGTTCATTCTGGATTATCTTAAAGAACTTAATATACCGACTGATTACAAGGTACTGGTTAATAATTATGATATGTTACCTAAAATCAGTTTTGATTATGAAATTGTTGAGAGAGCTAAAAACATTGTTGTAGCACCTTACAATGGATATTGGAAGGATTTAGGTACGTGGAATACTCTCACAGAGGAAATGAGTAGTAACATAGTTGGTAAGGGAGTAATAAGTGATGAATTGAAGAATTCAAATATTATTAATGAACTTCAGATACCAATTGTATTGATGGGACTTGAAAATGCGATTGTGGCAGCTAGTCCAGATGGAATACTTGTTACAGACAAGGATAGAAGTCCAGATATAAAAAAATATGCTGAAATGTTCTCAGATAGACCAATGTTTGAAGAACGACGTTGGGGATGGTATAAAGTTTTAGAACATAATAAATATGAAGAAGGGAATCAAGTACTTACTAGACGCTTATGGGTAGAATCAGGTAAAAATATAAGCTACCAAATTCACTATCAAAGGACAGAAGTTTGGACACTAATTAAAGGTGAAGGGCTACTGATATTGGAAAATAGCATTGAGCATGTTAGAGCAGGAGATACTATAAAGATTCCTTTAGGTAAGAAACATGCTTTAAAGGCTATAACTAATATGGAGATAATTGAAGTACAGGTTGGCAATAATATAACAGAAGACGATGTGACAAGAATTGCTTATGATTGGAATGAGATAATAGATAAACTCTCTATTACTGTTAAATGATGGCATGACTATTGTACACCGTATTGTGTTGGCTATATAGATTAGAATCTTGTCAGGCAAAATTTTTGTGCGGAAATTCACGCAGGAAATGATTGTACCCGATGTGGTGCATTATATTCCTCGAATAGCCATTAGTCTGGAAAAGTTTTTGAATTGTTAAAACCCAACAAGAAGTAGCCAGGTTGTTTGGTAATCAAATGCTTTCCTCGATGATAAATAACAGTTTGAATACGGTAGAAGGATTAATTGCAAGGAAGAGCTTGATAGAATTGGTCGAAGAGGAATTAAGAAGATATTTACATAAAGATAGCGATACAGCAGCTTCTGTGTCGCTTTTTTTAAATAATAAGATATTGGTAAGCTTTTGGATCGTCTTTTTTAATAACAATAGTAAATGACACGGCTTATACTATTACAGGCAGATATCGAACGAAATTGTTTAACAAGACTTCTTTAGTTATCTAGCAAGCACGTCGATACTTTTAATCACCTTATGCTGTACTACGAGTCAGATTTTTGTAGTCATCAAAGAAGCGGCGATAGGGGCTTAGTTTACTTGGAATGTAGATGATTATAAGTATTTGCATTGTTTTAATCTTCGTCATATATTTTTCTTTTCTGATCTTCGGATGGCAGGTACATAATCTAATCAATGAAAAGTAATTAAAAGTGTATTCAGCATAAAGTTAAATTAAATGGAATAGCTAATGTAAGGATTATTTCTACTGGATATTCCTTGCAAAAATTATAAAAACTATATTCCGTATAGCCATTTCATGCTATTATCTTTAGTAGGTATTTTTTAGAAAGGCGGATCAATGTGACCTTACAACGTCAAAGGCGTAAGAAAAGGAAAGTGCGAAAATTCAGGTTATTTATGATGGTATTCCTGATCGCTTTCCTGGCTATCGGTAGCTATGCTGCGTATGAATATATTTCTGCTTCGCGGGCTGCGAATGCGGATAACAATTTGAGTGATGATGTGGTATTCAATGGCTCGGATGAAAATGTCGATAATGTAAATGTTCTCGTGCTTGGGAGTGATTCCCGCGGGGGAAGCAGTGCGCGGGCGGATACGATCATGATTGCCAATTATAGTTCGGATACGAAGCAGCCGAAGCTGATATCGATCATGCGTGACACGTATGTGGATATTCCGGGTTATGGCTTTAATAAAATCAATGCTGCTTATTCCATTGGCGGACCGGAGCTGATGCGAAAGACGATAACGGAAAATTTCGGGATCGATATCAATTACTATGCGGAGATCGATTTCAAGGGCTTTGAGAAGCTTGTCGATGCAGTGGCGCCTGATGGCATCGAAGTCACGGTGACGCCGGAGATGACGACGGATCAGAAGGCATTGGGTGTGCAGCTGACGGAAGGCACGCAGAAGCTCCACGGCAAGGAGCTGCTGGCCTACAGTCGATTCCGCCATGATGCGAATGGGGATTACGGCCGGGTGCAGCGTCAGCAGGAGGTCCTTGGCAAGCTGAAAGAAGAAGTGGCCAGTGTGACGACGGTTGCCAAGCTGCCGAAAATGATCGGGATTGCCAATGGCTATGTGAGTACGAATGTCCGTAATGGCTTGCTATTGTCAATGGGCACGGATGTGCTGCGTGGGAAGACCGAGGATATCGAAACGATGCGGATCCCGATGGATGACACGTACCATGATGCCCGCTATGGTGTAGGGGCCGTGCTGGAGTTCAATGTCGGCGGGTTGGAACAGAATGCCCAGGGAGCACAAACCTTCTTGAATCAGTAAGAAAGACCTCTTCTTTTACAAATATTTTGGAAAAAGAAGAGGTCTTTCGTGATATAATATAATTTCCAGTGGCAGCAGAATAAGGGGGAAATGGTTTTGGGTAGGAAAGAAAGGCGAAAGAAGAAAAGAACCTGGCTGAAAGTTACTTTGAGTATAATTGCGGTATTGATCATTGCTGTGGCAGCGACAGGAATCTATGCTGCCAATAAAGCGAAATCGACAGTGAATACCATGCAAAAAGACACAGTTGCGATTGATAAGAAACAATCGGAAACAAAAGTGAAGGATAAGGAAAAATTGAACATCCTGCTGCTTGGCGTCGATGAGCGGGAAGATGATGCCGGCCGTTCCGATGCGCTGATGGTGATGTCACTTGATCCAGCCAATGATTCGATGAAGCTGATCAGCATTCCGCGTGACACCCGTACAGAGATCGTCGGCCATGGCACGACGGATAAAATCAACCACGCCTATGCCTTCGGCGGAGTGGATATGACGATTGATACGGTCGAGAATTTCCTTGGTACCGATATGGATTACTTCGCGGAAATGAACATGGAAGGCCTATCTGACTTTGTCGATGCCGTTGGCGGCATCACAGTCAATAACCAGCTGGACTGGATCGATGAAGGCTATTACAAAAAAGGCTATCATTATGCGCAAGGCGAGATCCAGCTCGATGGACCGCAGGCGATGGGCTATGTCCGTATGCGCCACTTGGATCCGGATGGGGACTTCGGCCGTAATGCCCGTCAGCGTCAAGTCATCCAAGCCGTCATCGATAAGGGGGCAAGCATCAACTCGGTGAGCAAAATCGATGATATTTTAAGTGCCTTGGGTGATAATGTGCAGACCAATATGGATTTCTCCACCATGACGGATCTGTTCAAAAACTACCGCAATGTACGCCAGAACTCAGAGAATTATCAGATGCAAGGATCTGGTACGACGATCGATGGCATCTATTACTATGAAATAGCACAGGATGAAATCGATAAAGTGCATGATATGATTTCTTGAACACATAGGCATGGCCTTCCCTGAAAATAGGGAAGGCCATTTCTTTTGTCCTCCTTTCAGCTGGAGGATCGTTTTAAAATAATCACAAAGTCTTGTTCCCACCCATGCTTTCTGGCCTGTTTTTGGCTGCAGGTCCCTGTTGCCCAATAGCTGTATCTCACTATTTATCCCTTGAATTTTTCATGCTAACCTAGAAACTGCTTTTGTTTTTCTAGATAAAGGGAAGGAGCACGCAGCATGGAGCGGACATTGAAAATTGGTTTGATTGGTATTTCCCTATTGGCATCCCTCATCGTCCTTCCTATGAACCTTGCCCCGGCCACCTATGATAAAACAAAGGTGGTTTTTCATTCCTACGATTACCTTGATTCACGCTATTATGTGACAAAAATCTATTATCAGAACGAGCTTGGCAAAGTGTCCCCGATTAAGAAAGCATATGCGAATGATGGCTTCGGAAAAGGAGCGGAAGAGGTTGTATCCTTTGCGGGACGCCAAAAGCCGAGTGTAGCCATCAATGCCAGCATTTTCAACCCGGACACGGGCGAGCCCTACGGTATGCAGATGAAAGACGGGGAGTTCCAAAAGGAAAGCAGTGACTTAGGCAATACCTGGCTGCTTGGGAGTGATGCATCGGGGCGGCTGTATACGTTTCAGTCAAGGTTTGCCGGACGGGAGATAAAATCGAAGGATATCAGGAATACCTGGCAGGGTTTCTTTCCTTTGATCGTGGAGGGGGAGTGGAAGAACTACTACCGTTCCTATTCGATTGCAAATATAAGAACGGATAATCCGCGGCAGATCATCATGCAGGATTATTACAACAATACATATATCTATACATTCGACGGCAGGACCGAACAAAATAGCGGCATTACCTATTCAGACTTTTATCACATCATCAAAAATAAAATCAAATACATAAGATTGGCCTATGTGCTGGATGGCGGGGGAAGTACATCGCTCGTCCTAGATGGTGAGGCGAAAAACGACTTGATTGGAACTAGTAAGGAAAAATACGGGAGGAAAGTTGCTGATTTTATCTATTTTGACTGAAAAATATCCGTACTTTCGTCGTCTTTCGCCTGGAAAAGGTTATGCCTATAATTTTAACCGAGTGTAAATATAGTTTTGTTTTTGTTAATTATTTGTAAATGAATGAGGGAAGGAGACAGCATGTTGTCTGTTTACAGCGAATTATCGAATGGCGCTCTCGTTTTTAAGGATGGGTTCCTGGACTTCAATGGTTCCGTCCATTTGATTACGAGAAAGCGAAGTTCCAATAAGAAGTACTATGTGTATGATGCAGATGGCCAGGTCATTTCGGAAGGGAATGATGCGTCTCGTGGCATCATCATTAAAGATATTGTCTATCACAAAGGGAAACAAGTCATTTTTTATCTGGATAAGCGCAGCAGGTTATCGTTCATTGTGACAAGGAAACACAAAAGCCTCACAGAGGAGCAGATTATCGAAAAAGCTGAGCTGGCGCCTTCCCAGCGCGTCTGGAGTATCCCGCTTTTCCGTATGGTCCTATTCATCGGGGTCTTGCGGTTCAGGTATACGAATATCCAGGAATACGATGTCGTCCTTGGATATGACAAGAAATACAGATATCCAATTAAATACCTGTTTTCCAAAAAGATGCGGGAAAAGCATACATTCAACACCAAGAAATGGATGCTGCTGATCCATACATTCTTTTGCATCATCCCGGCCAAGGATCTGGAAAGGATTTATGTAGACACAAGTTCGATCAATTTGCCGGTGTTCTTGCGCATACATAATGAAACAGCGAATTATTATTATCCGTTCAAGAAGAATGGCTTTGACAAGTACAGCCGCAGACACTATCTATATAACACCTTCAATTACCGGTTAAGTAAGAGCTTATCCGTATTCATCAGAAAATCAGTAACAGGACAGCTGGTGTTCGTCTATTCTAACAAGCTGCGCAAGTCGATTGTAGGCAAGGAAATGATCGCGTATGCGATTGTGAAGTTATTTGCGAGGAAAAATAATCGCATCATCCTCTTTGAGAAGTTTTGTGAGGGGGCCAGCGAGTCGGCCTATGAAATCTTCAAGTTTGCCAGACAGCAGCATGATGAGAAGGTAAGGTTCATCATCGATGCCAAATCGGACTTATATCCTGCATTGATCAAACAATTTGGAGCCAGCTATATCATCAAAAAAAATACGCTGCGAAGCTTTTATAATATCTTCAAAGCGCATGCGCTGATTTCCTCAGACCTAGCTACGCATATTCAGCGGCGGCTTTATGATAACGACCGGCTGATCAAGAAAAAAATCCTGCAAACAAAAAATAAAATATTCCTGCAGCATGGTGTGGCTTTAGCCACAAATGTTTTTGAAAGAGGCTACTTCAATAAACGCGTGCCGATTGCGCCGGATTATATCGTAACCAGTTCCCGGAAAGAAAGTCTCAATTTTTTGAAATATGCAAATTATGCAGATGAAGACATCATTCCTACCGGACTGCCGAATCTGGATTTGTACGTCAAATCCAAGGGGTCCGTCGCAAAAGAAGAGATAACGTTCTTGCTGACCTGGAGACCATGGGATCTGACGGGCGGCAAAACAGAGGGATCCTATGTGGGGAGATATATACAATTCATTCGCATGATACAGGATGATCCTTATTACGAAGGGAAAAAAATCAATGTCGTGCTGCATCCGAAAGCGAAAGTGATCCTGAGAGATCAATTCCCGGAAGTATATGAGGAAATGAAGCCGACATTATATGATGGGGATATCAAGGATATCCTGCTTAAAACGAAAGTGCTCGTCTCTGATTATTCCTCCGTTACTTTTTATGCGTTTGCCGGAGGAAGCAATGTCATTTTCTATTGGGAGGATAAAGTGAAGGCGGAGAAGGAATATGGTGCCCGGAACATCCTGCAGAAGGAAAATGCATTTGGCGATATCATTTACGAGTTCAATCAATTGAACGCTGCGATCAAAACCAATTATGAACGGGAGCAGAAGGCTGCCTTCCAATCGAAGTACAGCATGATGGTGGAGAAGACAGACGGAAACAATACCGAGGAAACATACAGGTATATACGTAATATCCTTGATTCGGAAAGGGGACAGGCTGATGCTGCATATCGAGATAAAGGGTTCCTGCGTCACGAGGGAGTCGTTCAATTATCAGGACGGGAAAAGATACAGAGTAAATAAATATATCTTTCAAAAGCCTTTGAAGGTGCTCTCTTCTCCTCCCGCTGCCCTTGCAGACGAGGCTGCCATCATCAAAGAGATAAAGCTGCAGCTGACCAATAAGGAGAGTGTCAGTGATTTTGTGCTCAAGCAAGTGGGGGATAGCTTCACGAAACAGTTTATCAAGGGAGGAGCGGATTATTTCATTTTCGATTTGATCGACGAGCGGATGCCGACACTTAGGATCGGTGATTCCTATGTCGAACGCCGTCCGGAAATACAGGAGGTTTTGGAGAGCCATGGGGTGGATTTCCTGAATGAACCGGGTAACGCAGAAGATTTGTATGGATATATCGACACCTTCCTGCAGGATTTGCAGGAGTATTATCCATTGGACCGCGTCATCCTTCATAAAGCCTTTGCACAGTTCAAGGTTTCCGATGGCGAGCAGTTCGTGCCGCTCGCTTATACCTTCCCGGATGAAGGACATCGGAAATACAGCGCCAGGAGAGCGGTTGAGACCAATTTATTCCTGAGCTCCCTCTATGGATATATCGAAGCGAAGTACCCGCAGATACATATCATCGAACTGAAGCACATGGATTACCATACCACTCATGATCATGTGTACGGCCGAGGATATTATCATTACAACGATGATTATTATCGGGATTTTCTCCATGCCCTGGATGCCATCGTGAATGGGGAGCCCATGGATGAAGAAAGGCAAAACAGCCTTGCGAATGACAATAAGCATCTTTTTAAACTGCAGCAGAGCATCCTGGATATGACATCAGGATTTGAAACGGATGAAAGATTGATGCTTACGGAGATGCCGGATCATAAGCCAAAGGATATTTTGTTCTGCAATGCTTCCGGCATGAAAATGTACAAGCTGTATTATCCCAATGCCGCTAAAAGAGGATATATGTTTTATATCCGGAATAAGATAATGGCAAAAGTGATCATCAAGGAAGGACGCAATTATATCTACACGCCGGATGAAACGGGGAAATTCTCAGCAGCAGCAGCTTGGAATGGAACGGGTTATCGATTGCTGGAAGAAGCCAAACGCTTTATCGAAAAGAACAATGAGGTATCGATCATCATCAACAAGCTGCAACGTGTCAAACTCTTGTTCAGAAAAGAGGATTTCTCTGTCTTGCTGTACAACTACAACACGTTGGTCGCAAGGTATGAGTTCCAGCACAGCTTCCTTCATACAGCCAGGGTATTCAAACCAAATGGGCAGCTCCTCGAAGTGCTGCATGCCAAAGGATACAAGCGGGCCGGAAGGATGGCATCCTCCTATACATATAATGAAGAAGGGGATTTGGAGCAGAAAACAGATTTTTATTTAGATGGAAGTATGTATACAAAGCTGGAATACAACCCGGATGGGACATATTTCAGGAAAATATTCTATAAAAACGGCCGGCCGCATCGAGCTGTGGAGTTCCGTGATAATAAACAAATAAAGCGATTCGTCTATTATCCCGATGGCTCATCCTTGCAGCAGGAGGTCGATTTCTTCGAGGATGGTACCAGAAAGAAAATCACGATCTTCGATGAAGGCGGAAATATCAAGAGAGTATTGAGCCGTGATACTCCAGATGAAAATCTGACGGAGCTGCGTGCTTCACCGCAAATGGCCTGAATGAAACAAGAGCTCCTGCCCAGCTGGGCAGGAGCTCTTATTTTAGTTGTTTACGGTATGCATATGCTTCGATTCCCCGAGCACGGCTTCTGCGATGTTCACGGCGTGGTCCCCGATACGTTCCAGGTTGCTGATGATGTCTACAAAGACAATGCCGGACTGGCCGCTGCAGGAGCCCTCCGTCAAGCGCTGGATATGCTGCTTGCGGAGCTTGCGCTCAAGTGTGTCGATTTTATTTTCTTGTTCCACCACGACTTTTGCCTGCTCTTTATCATTGTTCCGTAAGGTGAGCATGGCATCCCTCACGGTATCCGTTGTAAGCAGGAACATGTTTGTCAGATCCTCCATTGCGGAAGTGGAGATTTTGACTTTGTTCGTCTGCTGATATTCGACGAGTTCGACGATATTCTCGAAGTGGTCGCCGATTCGCTCGATATCGCTGACCGCATCAATCAAGGCGCTGTGTTCTTCTGATTCCTGTGGCGAAAGGGATTCAGAAGAAATCTGGACGAGATAGTCCGTGATTTTGCGGTCGAAGTTATTGATGGCTTCCTCGATCTGATAAGCAGTATCAGCATGTTTCACTTGCTTGGTCTGCAAGTACTGGCTTGTTTCTTCCAATCCTTGTACAGCTATATCTCCCATGCGGACAACTTCCTGCTTGGCATTGCCCAAAGCAACGGAAGGTGACTGCTGAATGACAGCCGGATCCAAGGTTTTGGCATGGAAGTCAGCCATTTTTTCTTCACCCGGGATCAATTTAGTGACGATCCAGGCAAGTAACGCGACGAACGGAAGCTGAATCAATGTGTTCGTAATATTGAATGTTCCATGCGCGAATGCAATGGTCATGCTTGGATTCAAATCCCATGCTGTCTGCATCCAGCTGACCAGTGCGGTATATGGAATCAACAGGATCAAAAAGATCACTGTCCCGATGAGGTTGAATAATACATGGGTTGCCGCTGCTCGTCTCGCTGCAATCGAAGCACCGATGGAAGCAAGCACGGCAGTGATCGTCGTTCCGATATTATCCCCGAATAGGATTGGCAAAGCTGCCTGCAGATCGACAAGGCCCTCGGTATAAAGGCCTTGCAGAATGCCGATTGTTGCACTGGAGCTTTGTACGACGACCGTGAATAGCGTCCCGGCTACGACAGCCAGGATAGGATTGTCGCTTAGCTGAACCGTAAGATCATGGAAGGATTCCAGGCTGCGGAGCGGTTTCATCGCACCGCTCATCAGTTCAAGGCCGTAGAACAGTGCACCGAAGCCGAAGAAGATTTGGCCGACGTTGTTGATTTTTTTGTTTTTAAAGAAGAATAGCATCATGGCGCCGACAGCGAGGATCGGCAGTGCATAGGCACCGACATCCAATCCGATGATGAAAGCAGTGACTGTCGTTCCAATATTGGCCCCCATGATGACGCCGATTGCCTGGCGCAATGTCATGAATCCGGCACTTACCAAGCTGACGGTGATGACCGTCGTACCAGAGCTGCTCTGAATCAGGATGGTGACGAGCATCCCGGCAAGGACACCCATCAATGGGTTGGTCGTGAATTTATCCAGAATGTCACGCAATTTATCTCCGGCCGACTTCTGGAGACCGTCCCCCATCGATTTGATACCAAAAAGGAAAATACCCAATCCCCCGATAAAGGAGAAAATCAGTTCCTGTATATTTATATCCAAGTTTTCACCCCTAAGGTTATAATCTGTCGCAAACAGGACTATTATGTCTAATTGTTAAGTCGGTGTAAAGGTTAAAATGAAAGGATTTACAAAACCTTTACAAAGGGAAGGGTATTATTTTAAAAGGTTCCATATAAAGGGAAAAAGCTATTCCTTAAGGGAACAGCTTTTAAAATCCAAGCATTTCTTTATAGCCGGTAAATACGATATAAATCGTACCGATCATCATCACTGCAAGCAGCACGAGCATGGTGTAGAAGAAAGTCTTTTTTCCTTTGGATGGCATGGTGACGCTCCTTTTGCATAAGTCAATGGTATCATCATACCATGCCTGTCTTACATAATTCCAACGTTACTCCTCATACTAACAGGACGAGGAGGGAACGGATTGAAAAAGCATCCAGGTAATAAAGGGCAAGGCAAGACATCGAATACCGGGAATATGAAGTGGTGGCAGCTTTCGCTCATCGGCATCGGCTGCACGATCGGGACGGGATATTTCCTCGGTTCCGTGATCGGAATCCATCTGACTGGGGCTTCCATTGTCATTTCCTTTGTTGCTGCCGCCATTGGTACGCTGATTGTCTTCCTATCATTGGCGAAGATGACAGCGAGTGATCCGCAGGAAGGATCATTCTGTTATTATGCAGGCAAGGCATTCGGCGGCTGGGCCGCATTCAGCTGCGGCTGGAGCTATTGGTGTTCCAATATTTTGATCATGGGAAGCCAGCTGACTGCGATTTCGCTTTTGAGCCAGTTCTGGTTCGAAAAGGTGCCCTTATGGGTGTTTTCGGCAATCTATGCCGCATTGGCCATCATCGTCGTCCTGACCGGGGCGAAGGGATTCAATAAGATGGAGAATGTATTCGCGATCGTCAAAACGGCTGCAATCACCATGTTCATAGTGTTGGCTGCCCTTGTCTTATTTGATGTCATTTCGACTGAATCGACATATAAGCCCTTCCAGGAATCTTTCCTTCACGATGGATTCAAGGGATTATGGGCTTCGCTTATCTATGCGTTTTATGCTTTTGGCGGTATCGAGGTCATCGGGATGATGGCGATGCAGCTGAAGAAGAAGGAAGAGGCTGCCAAGGCGGGGACAATCATGCTGATCGGACTTGCCATTCTTTATGTCCTTTCCTTGCTGCTGGCCATCAGCCTGGTGAAGACACATGATTTCAAAATGAATGAAAGCCCATTCGTGACAGCGCTCAAGCAGACTCCGCTTGATTTCTTTCCGCATGTGTTCAATGCAGCCGTCATCATCGCCGGCTTCTCTACATTGTGTGCGGCGCTGTTTGCCGTGACCAATCTGCTCGTCATGCTGGCCAAAGACAAGGATGCGCCGCAGCTTTTTGCCAAAAAGCTGAAATTCAAGGACCTGCCTTTGGCGAGTCTGCTGCTCGCAGCTGTGGGGCTCCTTGCCAGTATCATCACGGCGCTATTATTGCCTGGGAAAATATATGAGTACATCACGACGGCGGCAGGTCTTTTGCTTTTGTACAATTGGCTGTTCATTTTGGCTTCTGCCTGGAAAAATGAAAAATTCAAGCTGGGCAGCAAGGTGGCTGCAATCATCGGGGCCATCCTGCTGCTTGCAGGCATCAGCGGGACGGCAGTCGAAGCGGAAGTGCGTCCCGGCCTTTATGTAAGCGGCGGCTTTGCCGTCCTGATCCTGCTTATCGGCATTTGGGTGAAGCTCAAGAAATCAGAAAACACGCAGCACGCCTAAATAGCCGAAATAAATACCAAAGCCGAGCAGGGAGAGCCCGGAAACGAAAGTGATCAGCCGCAGGAGCCGATCACTCAGGAAACGGCGCAGGCTGCTTGATAAAAGGGCGATGACATTATCCCATAAAAAGACACCGATAAAGATGCTCGTCGTGTAAAGCAGCAGGTGGTCAGCCTCGCCTTGCTCGACGATTTTGGCAAGGACGGACCCATAGACACCCACCCAGAACATGATGCTGATCGGATTGACGAGCGCAAGGAAGAATCCGTAGCGAAGACCCTGCAGCGGGGCAACCGTCGTCATGCCGGCGCGTGTCAATGTCCGCGTCTTCAGAACGCTTTCCATGCCAAGATAAAGGAAGACGAAGCTCCCGAAAAAATATAAAAAAGACTGGACGATCGGGATCATGATGACATGATAAAACCCAAGATATACGAGCAGCATATAGAGGATATCCGCCAGCATGGCCCCGAAGCCGACGGATAAGCTTTGCAGGAATCCGCCGCGGATTCCTTTTTCCATTTGGGCAGCATTCACTGGTCCGACTGGAGCGGATAAGCTGACTCCCAACAAAATATAGTGCAGGATATTTCCCATGCTTGGCCTCCTTTTGACTCACTTGTACAGCCTATTCAGAGGAGGGGGAGGGTAGTCCGATTTTTTATTTTACAAAATATTAATGCATCCTTGAAAACACGCGTTTCTTAATGGAAAATGCGTGTTTTCTTTGTGCTTCAGGTTTTTGCGACAAATCCTGCAGTTAAGCTTCTGTAAAAATGGGGGCTATCCGCTTCAAGATGTCGAAAGTGGTAAATCCCCCCTTTTCTTGCAAAAACTACGATTATAAGACAGAATGGCGATGGATGAACGAAAAGTCCTAAAAAATGTTAAGGAGGGTCGGTGTTCGTAAGCTGTTCTGCCTAAAAATCAAGAGGAGTGGATGATAATGAAGGATATTCGCAATACCGATTTTCAGTTGATTCTCGATCAGTACAAGAACATGATTCATTACCATATCCATCGGATGAAGATACGGGATCCGCATGACGAGTTCCTCCAGGAAGGCATCATGGCACTGTTCCTTGCCTGTAATGGGTATGACGAAACGAAAGGGGATTTTAATGCCTATGTCAGCAGAATGATCCGCTTCCGCCTGATCGACTACCTCAGAAAAATCATCCGCGAACAAGAAAAAGTCGACCTCCTCATCAATGAAACCCACACCCTTGCCGTTATCCAGGAAGAAGAAGATTTGATGGAGAAACAGGAATTCTGGGACAAAATCAAGCAGCTCCTGACGGATAAGCAATATAAATGGGTGTACTGGAAAATCAAGCATGACTTGACGATCAAGGAAATTGCCCATATCGAGGACACAACCGAAGATGCCGTCAAAAATTGGGGAAGGGAAGCGAAAAGGAAGCTGAAGGAACAGCCGTTCATTATGGAATGCCGAGGTAAATAAGGAATGACTAAGGGTGCATCTTCATGCACCCTTTACATATACATGAAAAATGTAAAATTAATGAAAAAGTTATGTAAATAATATCCGCAAATTGGATAATTTATAGTAAACTATTATCATTATCGCAGCAGTATTCAGTTTGATTTATAGCTTGACAGAAGTGTTTATACACCTCGAAATAAGAAGGGATCGTAAAAATGAAGAAAATTGCAATTGTTGGCACAGGATATGTAGGCTTAGTGACTGGAGTGGCACTATCGGATATCGGACATGATGTAACATGCGTGGATATCGATGAAGCGAAAGTCGCCAAAATGAACCAAGGCTTATCTCCAATTTATGAGCCGGGTCTGGCAGAATTGATGACCAAAAATATCGAAAAGGGCAATCTTCATTTCACGACTGACCACAGCGTCGCTTTTAAGGATGCGGATGCCATCTATATAGCAGTAGGTACACCGGAAAGGGCGGACGGTTCTGCCAATCTTGACTTCGTGCAGCAGGTGGCAAAAGACATCGCTGCCAATGTGTCGGATAAAGGAGCCGTTGTCGTTACGAAAAGTACGGTGCCGGTCGGTACGAATAAGCTTGTGAAGCATTGGATTACCGAAGCGCTTGATCGCGATGTGCAAATCGAGGTTGTATCCAATCCGGAATTCCTTCGGGAGGGCTCGGCTGTCTACGATACATACTATGGCGACCGGATCGTGATCGGAGCGGAAAGCCCGGCTGCAGCGGATTTGATCGAAGAAATCAATAAGCCGTTTGGCGTTCCTGTATTCCGTACGGATATCGAGAGTGCCGAAATGATCAAATATGCATCCAATGCCTTCCTGGCAGCGAAAATCAGCTTCATCAATGAAATCGGTACGATTTGCGGCAAGCTAGGGGCCAATATCGAGGATGTTGCCAAGGGAATGGGCATGGACAAACGGATCGGCGACAAATTCCTGAATGCCGGCATCGGCTATGGCGGTTCCTGCTTCCCGAAAGATACGAAGGCTCTTGTTCAGATCGCCGGTGACGTGAATCATAAATTCGATTTGCTGGAATCCGTCATCAATGTAAATAACCAGCAGCAGCAAATTCCGGTTGATATCGCCCAAATGGTCGTACGCGGCGGACTGGAAGGCAAGAAAGTCGCCATGCTCGGCCTGGCGTTCAAGCCAAACACCGATGATATGCGCGAATCAGCCAGCATCGTCTTGGCACGGAAATTGACGGAGCTTGGTGCGAACATCTCCGCATTCGACCCGATCGCGATGGAAAATGCGAAGCGTCTGCTTCCGGAGACTGTGCATTATGCAGCCAGCACGGAGGAAGCATTAAAGGATGCCGATGTCGCGATCATCGTGACAGAGTGGGATGAATTCAAAGACTTGCCATTGACTGTCTTTGAAAAGCAAATGAAGCAGCCGATCGTCATCGATGGCCGCAACTGCTATCCGTTAAGCTATGTGGAAACAGCGAATATCGATTATCACAGCATTGGACGACCTTCTGTCATCCGTGCGAAGAAATCAAATCAGCCAGCAAATTAATCACATAAGATAAACGAAAGGAGGCTGCTGTCCATTGTGGGACGGCTGCCTCTTTTTCATTTTGGCGGATCCATTCAAGGGTGCAGGAAGTATCTGCCGACGATCATGAATAGATTAAACATAATGAAAAGACATAAAGCGCTGATCATGATCATGTCAAATATACGTCTCTAGTGTGTACTCGGTTTATGGTCGGCGCTCTCCTCATCCTTGTTATATGTGAGCAATTCTTCTTCTATCTCTTCATTCAGTTTTTTTAAAGCTTCCGCTTCTTCGTTTTTATTACGCTCCTGTTCCGGCATTGCGTTCACCCTTTTAAGCCAGTCTTGATCAATGATTTCTTTTCGGCCTGCTCATATAGTTCCAGAATATTCTCCACTATCTGCTGGGAAGATACTGCCCCGATGATACAGAACATGAATCCGTTCAGGAAGGCGAGGCAGCTCTTTCTTTCTGAACCAAAGATGATGCCTCTCACATCAGCTGAAGCGGGGTTCATTATTGTTGGCAATTGCTGCTCCATGCCTTTCTTTCGCATCGAGGAACCGACTAAAAATAGGTCGTTTACATCATAGGATTGCTGCTCTTTGACACGATACCGGCCTGTGATATTCAAAGATGCTGCATCTGATAGGCGGAAAGACTGAGCCAATTTCAAAATTTGTTCCATGGCAGCCTTTCGACTATTGAAATATCTGTAAGCCAGTTCAAAAATCACACTTGGATGCTGCGTCATATATAGTTCCTCCAACAGCTCTTCGTAAAGGAAAGGCTCTCCTTTCCGGAATGGCTTGCCATGGATGCTGCTGCCATTGTTGGTAGGCCAGTCACTCAGGGTTAGTTCCCCTTTTTTCAATCCTTTCTCCAGGAGTGAATACAAGAGGAGCAAGGGACCCAAACCGTCAATTGTCTGGCTCTGTGTGTTTCCTTTTTCGTAAACATTTTTATCATCCTCATCGTAAAGCCTCGCAGCGAATGAACAATCGAGCAATTCTGCCAATTCGGATGGCTCATGACTGATGGCTTGTCTGCTGGATTGTTTTAGTTGTTCCGGAAGATAATGACTCGTTAAGCGAAAGTCACTTCCCGATACAGAACCTTTAAGCAAAATGAGGGAGTCATCAGAACAATATAACGGGATTCTTCTTGCTAGATCGTGTGCGTTATTAAACCAGCCGCCTACCTTGGAAGAAGGAATTTGCTTGATCACCTGTCTCATATATTTGCCATGCCCAAACACATAGTCAAATCCTGCATCCAAAATTTTTGGGAGGAGCTTATCGTGCAGCTGCTGACTGTTTTCACCCAAGTCTGCAACCTGCCCCAAGACCAATATCTTATTGCCCTTGTAAAACTTTTGTCTGGTACGAAAAGTGTCCAAGGCGTTCTCCATTGCTGGTATGGAAGCATTATGGGAATCATCGAGAATATCGACGGATCTTTGATCGGCGGTAGTGAGTGTTTTTAATTCCATGATTCGGTCCAGTGATTTGAAATGCAATAATTTCGGAATGAAGTGCTGCAGATCATAACCATTTTCACCCAAGTATAATAATACGGCCAGGGTGTTCTCGATGGTGCCTTTTCCGGCCAATTTCATCTGGAATTCGTACTCATCCCCCCGATAGCAGACAGTGGCGGATGTGACATATTTATCACTGGCGATATGCTTGAGATAAAGGTCTGCTTCGCTGCTTGTCATGCTGTATGTCCTGATTCGATCCGTTCTCTGCTTCGCTTTATCATAAAGAATATCAAATTCCTTGGCAGCGATATCCTGGTTGATGATTGCCAAGCCATCTTTTTTCAAGCCTTCAAAGATCCTCGCTTTGAACCGTGCTATGTTCGCTGTCGAGTGAAGGGTGGATAAATGCGCCTCCCCTATGGCAGTTACGATACAAGCGTCAGGCTCGATGTTCAAGGCTTGATTCCCTCTATTATTCAAAGCATTCAAGCTTATTTCCAATATCGCAAAATCGGGATTCGTGCATAATTTCGCACCATATAACGGAACGCCGGCTTGGGTATTATGATTGCCCCTGGTGGCTACAAGGGTATGTTCCTCTTTCAGCAAATGCTCGAATAAAAGCCGGGTGGTGCTTTTGCCGACGGATCCAGTAATCCCGATTACGGGATTCGTCATTTTCTTTCGGGAAGCTTTGGCTAACTGGGAAATAGCCCGGTAGCTGTCCTTGACGATCAATTGAGGGATCGAGTCCTTCAATGCTGGAATGGCTTTTTCCGTGATGATTAAACTGCATTTCTCAGAATGGCCCAATATTCTTTTGTTTCCATCCACCCATTGTGTTTGTTTGTTTTTGTGGGCAGCTTCCCATCTTTTTTTGGAAATGGAGATAAAGCAGTTCCCTTTTACGGGCTGAAAATGTCTTGGTTCGATTTCAAAGTTAGTAATCAAGCAATCCTTGCTGCTGTCATCATTCCAATAATATCCATCCAATATTTCCTGTATCTCACGTAAACTGTATCCCATCTCCAAAATCCTTTCTATCAGCGAACTTTTGAGGGAATACCCTCTGTGCCTCCTGCTATTCCTAATCTTACATAAAAAGTCTTTTGATGTAATGGATTTCCCTGTATAAAAATGGCATACGCTGTTAATTCATTCGTGCAATAGCTGAGCCAATGATCATGATTCTTCCAGTAATCTTTCTCGATAAAGTGATCAAATGCTTTTTCCACAGCATCGATCCATTTCTGCTGCTTATCCAGCCGGTACAGTCTCATCAGGGCAAATGCTGCTTCTCCATCGTAGTAAATGATACGGAATCTCTCTTTCACTTGAAGGGATGGATAGTGAAGCACATGCATGAATTCCCCATTTTCCAGCTGCAAATTCAAAATCCCTTGCGCAAGCTTTTGGGCATGGGGTAGATAGGAAAAGTCATCAAATACTTCCGCTAAACCAGAGCGGAGATATTTTGAATTCGGATTGAAGAATGTAAGCGATAAGCTGGATTTCATCTATCATCGGAATACCACCTTCCCTACATTTTTAGAGCTGACCCTGGCAACAAGCAAAATGATCGATCGCCTGAAGGAAACAGGACACAGCGATCTGTTGGACAGCTTCGATGAGGAAAAATTGGAAAATACGATTCATAAAAGAGCGGAATATCAGCGGAACGGTCACTTTTATCCGGAATTGGCCATGTACTGCAAGAACCCTGGCCGCATACTGGGCAGCTTCTTCATCAGACACCATTCTTTCCGCGCCCGTATAGATGACATCGAGCATTATTTGTCAGGCTACTGCGCCTACTATCAGCGATATGCAGGGGCAAAGCAGTCATGACGGCAATAAGCGGATGCCATTCATCTTGATCGGGAGGTAATATCGTGAAGATAATTGGAAATGGTCTTATCCTGGCAAGTGTCATATTGCTAGCGGTCTTCGGTTATCAATATTTTACGCAAAAGCAAGAACAAAACCATTCCTTCATTGAAGCGGAAGAAAAAATAAATGAAGAAGGGAAGGCCATCGACGAGCCCTCCATCGCAGATTTTAAAGCGGAAGAAAATGAAGCCTTTGCCATTTTGGAAGTCCCTAAATTAAAAAAATCCTTACCTATCATAGAAGGAACGGATCCAGATGATTTGAATAAAGGGGTCGGACATCTGACCGATTCCGTATATCCTGGACAAAAGGAACAAATTGTTTTGTCGGGGCATCGTGATACTGTTTTCCGGAGCTTCGGCGAGTTGGAGCTGGGAGATCGATTTATCGTGAAGATGCCTTATGGTACCTACACCTATGAAATCAAAAGCACCGACATCGTACCCGAGGATGATACAACAGTGATTCGCAAAATGGGGGAGGAAGTATTGGTAGTCACTACTTGCTATCCATTTCACTACGTGGGCAGCGCACCGGAAAGGTTCATCTTTTACGCTTATCCTGTCGCCGAATCATGATCAGTCATGACAAAATTCAGCCGGCAGCGGATACTGTCGGCGTTCCTTTGCTTGGAATCAGCGCGTGATGGAAACAAAATGTCAGGAACTTTGACGGGTGGACACCTTGCTGCACTGCAGGGTGCTTTTTTTCTGTGTGGAAATGAATCTATTATACTATTAAAAATTGTAAATGCAGTTACAAAAGTGCTAGATTTCACCACAAAATTCTGCGAGTTTTGTTATAATTGAAACAACAAAGCTGGAAAAGGTTGATAGTGATGCAGGAACAACAAGCTAGTCAGAATGAAGTGACAAAATCGGCTGTAACTGTCGGTCAAATGAGAATAGAACGGATTAAGCCCGGCAGTGTCTGGACGAGGATCGAGACATGTAAGCTGACGGCGGTGACGGCTCCCTCCGGCTATGGCAAGACGACCATGCTGCAGGAGTGGGCAGCACGGACGCATTTGGACGTGGGCTGGGTCAGCTTGGAGGAAGAAGATATCCAGCGAGTCCCTTTCTGGAAGAAGCTGATCCTGCATATGCCAGGTTTGCCGGAACAGGATCGGAAAAATTTATTGGATATCATACAGTCTGCTTCCTATTCGCCGACTCATTTCATTGCAACATGGTGTGCTTGCTTGCGTAATCATCAAGTCACCGGTGCATTGATCATCGATGATTTTCATTTGATGACAAATTCCAACGAATTATATGAAATGACAACATTATTGGAAGAGATGCCGGATACATTCCACATCATCGTTTCGGGGCAGTTCTTTCCCGGCCTGTCTTTAAAACGCCTATCGCGGCAGCGTCAGGTACTGCAAATAACAAAGTGCGATCTTATCTTTACAGAAGAAGAGATCGCATCGTACATCAGGAATCATCTGCAAAAGGAGCCGACCGAAGCGGCAGTCCGGGATATCATGCAGCAGACGCAGGGCTGGGCTGCCGGTATCCAGCTGATCCACATGTACGAGCAGTTCCAGGAGGATTATTCCGAGCTGATGTTTTCGAATGTCATGGTCGCAAGGCAGCTGATACAGGAAATTGTCTATAGTCTGCATGAAAATGAGCGGAATTACTTGCTGTCCACCTCCATCTTGAATGTGATGCATGTTCGCTTATGCGATTATATTGCCGGTACAAGGCGCGGCCGCGTGGTGATGAGAAGATTAAGGGATCAAGGCTTGCTGAATGAACTGCAGGATGAGCCGGGCTGGTTCACCTATAACAAGCATCTCCGTACATATTTGAAAGAAATGCTCGATATGCAGAATATCGATGTCAAGGAATTGTATAAACGGGCCAGTATCTGGCATGAAAATGAGCAGATGCTGCTTACGGCCATTCAATATGCTTGGAAGGCTGGTGATCACACACGTGTCAGACAGCTCCTGATCAAAGCAGCTCCCCGCCTTCTCCAGGAAGGGCGCATCGATCAGCTGCAGGAATGGATCAATAAGCTGCCGCGCAAATATATTTACCAGATGGAACTTGGTATCATCTATGGCTGGGTGGAGTGCCTCCGTTATCAGCCGAAGGTGGCCCAGCGGCATGCCCATATGATAGAGGAGCAGCTGCTTCGCCGCGAATTGCAGTTCAGTGAAGAGGAAGAGAAACGGCATTTTGCTGATTTGTATACATTGAAAAGCTTCATTTCCCTATTGGAGGATGATGTGAAAAGTACGATGGATTATGCCAGCAAGGCACTGGTATACAGTAAGGATTCCAGCAGATACTTTTCACATTCCTTCGATTATAATCGGCATGACGCCACCATCCTTCATTCCCCGCTTGGAGGAGGCGGTGATTTGCGGGCGGTCCAGCGTGTCTATGAAAGTTTGGCGCACACGATTTCAGGCGAATCCGTGTTCAGCGGCTATTATCATCTGAGTCTGGCCGAGCTTGCCTATGAATGGGGAATGTCGGCCAAAGCGAAAAGTCACTTGGGAAAAGCGTTGTCCATTGCGGATTTATTCGGATTGCCAGGTCTGCTCGTCCCTGCATACATATTGAAATCCCGTCATGAATTGGAGCAGCAAGGTGATGCACAATCGGCCAAGGTGACGCTGAACAGGCTGAAGGACATGCTGACAAGGAGCAATGCTTCGGCAGATTGGTTCAAGAAAGCAGAAGCGGCAAGGATTCATATAGCGATCGATCAAGGTGATACGAAAAGGATACATAATTGGCTGACGCTGTTTTTCATGCAGGAGCCTCCGATTGAACAAAAAACCTTGTTTGAATACATGACCCTCATATGGGCTTATACAGCACTCGGTGAAGTCGAAGCAACACAGAGATATATCAAGAAGCTGCTGCCGCTTGTCAAATTCAGCAATCGGATCAGTGCAGGGATCGAATTGCATATCATCCAAGCGATACTGCTGTATCCAGCTGATAAGCAGCAAGCCCTCCTTTCCTTGAAAGAAGCACTGCGTCTCAGCGCTGATCATAAATATCTGCGCACCTTCTGGCGGGCCGGCGAGACGGTGCGCGATATGCTGCATGAACTGCTGTCATCAGGCAGTGTGGCGAAAAGGCAGCAGAAGTATGTGGAACAGATCCTGTCGTATTGGTCCGAGGAAACCGATGATCAAAAGCTGCAAAGCAGGCTGACAACCAGGGAATTGCAGCTTGTCTATCACTTGCAGCTTGGCAAACGGAACAATGAGATAGCCCAGGAGCTTGATTTATCACTCGGTACCGTCAAGGTCTATTTCCACCGGATATATGAAAAGCTTGGTGTGAAAAATCGCAAGCAAGCGAAGGAAATTGCCGCTGGTCTTGATTTCTCCGCTATTTTGTAAAGAAGCAATGATATTTGCGGATTTATGCTGAATGGAGGATTTTTTTGTAGTAGAATGGAAGAAATGGAAAATGCGGAAGGAGGCGGCACCTTGCTGCAGGCTGTGCATCATATTGCAATCATTTGTTCGGATTATGCAGAATCCAAACGCTTTTATACCGAAATATTGGGGCTGCGGATCATTCGGGAAGTGTACCGTGAGGAGCGTGATTCATATAAACTGGATCTTGCCCTCGGAGATACCTACGTCATTGAACTATTTTCCTTCCCGAATCCTCCGGAGCGGCCGAGTTATCCGGAAGCAGCGGGATTGCGCCACCTTGCATTCTCCGTGGATGACGTCGAAAAAGAAGTGGCCCGTCTTCGGGACATGGGTGTGAAGACGGAGCCAGTCCGGGTCGATCCTTTTACAGAAAAAGCATTCACATTCTTCCAGGATCCGGATGGCTTGCCGATCGAGCTGTATGAAGAGGGGGCCTCGGTGTGAAAAAGGAGACAATGCTGATTGGGACATTCATCGTTTTCCTTGGTATCGCAGTTTCTGCTTTCTTCTATGTACAGAACAAATCGGTGACGAGCAATTCCCTGAAGGCGAATGAGCAGAAAGAGCAATCCTATGCTGCCAAGGCAAAGGTGACAGAGGAGCCTAAGGAACTGAAAGCCGAGCACATCGAAGGGGAATTTGCCCTTCAGAAAGAAATGATCACAGATGAAGAAAAGGAAGCTGCCGGACCAGAACCCGAGGTACAGGAAGAGGAAGTGCTGACGACCGAAGAACCAGTCATCGCAGAAGATGACACGGAAGAAGTCGATGGCTCTGATTCCACTTACCAAGCACCTGCCCCGAGCTATACTGCACCAGTGGGCGGATCATCAGGCAGTTCCCCGAGTTATAGCGGCAGCTCTGGCAGTTCCGGCAGCTATAGCGGCGGCGGAACTTCAGGCAGCAGGGGATCATCAGGCAGCAGTTCCGGCAGCAATGGATCTTCCAAAGAGCCGGAAGAGGAAAAATCGGCAGATCCAGCGACTGCCCCTCCTGAAGAAAAGGAAGGACCAGCAGCAAAACCTGATACAACCCCGAAGCCGGCTGAGGATGAGCCGGACGAGGAAACGGTACAGGAGCAAGAGCCTGCACCAGAGCCTGAGCCCGATGTCCCTGCCGGAGACGATGAAGAAATCCAGGCAGTTGGATGATGCCGTATAGTCGCACATTTGTGCGGCTTTTCTTTTAGCGACTATGTTATGTTGGCTGCTCTATGGGTAATATGGAGAGAAAGGCTTTCACATGAGGGGAGTAGTTATGAAAACAAGGTACTATGCCATCATTGATATTGGATCCAATACAATGCGTCTTGTCGTATATTTGCGTGACAAGAACGGAAGAATCAAAGAAAAAGAGAATGTAAAGGTCGTCGCGCGTCTGCGCAATTATTTGACAGCAGAAGGAATCCTTGATGGGCAAGGGATCCGGATATTGCTTAAGACATTGCACAGCTTCCAGGAAGTGACACGCTATTATGAATTGGAAGAGACGACCTGTGTGGCGACTGCTACGGTTCGGCATGCGAAGAATCAGCAGGATATATTGGATATGGTGGCAAAAGAGACGGACTTCACCATCCGGGTCCTTTCGGATTATGAAGAAGCGTATCTAGGCTACTTGGCAGTGACGAACAGCATGCCATTCCAGGATGGGATCACGATAGATATCGGCGGCGGCAGTACCGAGCTGACATATTTCAAGGATCGGCAGCTGCAGTTCTATCATAGCTTCCCATTCGGGGCCCTGTCGCTGAAGCGGCAGTTTGTCGCCGGGGATAAGCCGACAGCAGAGGAGCTGGATCAGATTCATACGTATGTATACGGGCAGCTGCAGACCTTGGAATGGCTGGCGGACAAACAGCTGCCTGTCATCGCCATCGGCGGAAGCGCACGGAATGTGGTCCAAATACACCAGGAAAAGGTGGGCTATCCTTTAGCAGGACTGCATCAATACAAGATGAAGAAGCAGGATATCGAGGATATGGAAGCAGAGCTTGCTCCGCTGGACTTTGCGGAACTGCAGAAGGTCGATGGCCTCTCGAAGGATAGGGCTGATATCATCCTCCCGGCGATGCAAGTATTCCGCTGCCTGCTTGATATCGTAGGTACGACGGATTTCGTCCTCAGCCGCAAAGGCTTGCGGGATGGTTTGCTCTATGAGGTGCTCAGGCGCCGGGATCAGATGACATTGTTCGCCGATGTGCTGGAACGCAGCTTCGAGGAATTGGCGAAGGATTTCGAGATTGACCGTGCGCATGCGCTGGAGCGGCAGGGGACAGCCTTGCAGCTGGCGGAGCTGGTGGAGGGCCTTGGCCTTGCGGAATGGAATGCAAACGATAAGTTCCTCGTCAGGTATGCAGCTTTTGTATATAATATCGGGGCTTATATCGATACGGAATCCGGAAACCAGCATACGTTTTACCTCCTTGCCAATCGGACGATCGATGGTTTGCTGCATAAGGATCGAATCATCCTGGCGCTGCTGGCGTCCTTTAAGAACAAGTCCTTCTATAATCGGAATGCAGAAGTGTTCCGATCCTGGTTCAAGGGGGAGGAGCTGGCCCATTATCGTTTGCTGGGAGCCATCATAAAGCTTGCCAACAGCCTGCATGCGACAAAGCGGAATATCGTCGCGGGCATCGAGCTGCAGGATGAAGGGGGGGATTTGGTGCTTATCGTGACATGCAATAAGGACTGGCAGGCAGAAAAGTACCAAGTCGAAAAACAGAAGAAGCATCTCGAAAAACAGCTGCGGCGAAATATCCAGCTTGTTTTCCGGGAAGATGCACATTCCAATATAAGCTAAAAAATTACAAAAACTTCATAAAATCTCATGATTAGCTGCTGATATACTAAAATTGATAGAATATTGTCGAAAAGTGGTGCATGGAAATTGAGAACAGAGGAACAGCTTCGGGTGGATTTGAATAACCCGAATAATTACAATAACCGAGAGTTGAGCTGGCTTGCATTTAATGAACGAGTGCTGGAGGAAGCGCTTGATGAGCGCAACCCTTTGTTGGAAAGGCTAAAGTTCCTATCGATTTTCAGTTCCAATCTGGATGAGTTTTTCATGGTTCGTGTAGCAGGTTTGAAAGACCAGGTGAAGGCCGGCTTCAACCGTCCGGAAAACAAAGCGGGCATGACACCGAAACAGCAGCTCCAGAAAATCGGAGCGAAAGCGCATCGTCTCGTCGAGATGCAGAATAGTTTGTTCCAGGATATCATCATACCCGAATTGAGGGAAGAGAAGGTGGAGCTATTGGGGATGGAGCAGCTGTCGAACGCGCAACTGCTGCGCCTGGAAACATACTTCGAGGAAGAGATATTCCCTGTCCTTACACCGATGGCAATCGATGCGTATCGTCCGTTCCCGATGCTGTTGAACAAGAGTCTGAATCTTGCGGTATCTTTGCTGGATGAGCATGAAGCCGATGAGGCATCCCAGCATAAAACGGCCATCGTACAAGTGCCGGCTGTCCTGGATCGTTTCATCCAGCTGGAGGACACGGAGGAAGATGCCCTTCACTTCGTCTTATTGGAAGACGTCATCAGTCATTATATGCATAAGTTATTCCGCGGTTATCATATCAAGTCCGTCACTGTCTTCCGGATCACACGGAATGCGGATATGACCATCCATGAAGAAGGTGCCCGCGACCTGCTGAAAGTGATCGAGAAAGAACTGAAGAAGCGCAAATGGGGAGCGGCTATCCGGCTGGAAATCCCGAAACGGGAGTATGACTATAAAATGGTCACCTACCTGACGGATATATTGGATATCCACCGTAAAGATGTCTATGAAATAGATGGACCAATCGATCTGACAAGCCTGATGCAATTTTACAAAATAGTGGCTGCCAGGCGGGAGCATCTGGTCTATGAAACACTCATCCCGCAGCCGCCAGCTGAAATCGGGACCGATGAGAATCTGTTTGATGCAATCAATGACCGGGATATTTTCCTGCATCATCCGTATGAATCATTCGAACCCGTCGTTGATTTCGTTTCGAAGGCGGCGGATGATCCCGATGTGCTGGCCATCAAGCAGACGCTCTATCGGGTGAGCGGGGATTCCCCCATCATAGACGCGTTGAAGCGTGCAGCCGAGAAAGGGAAGCAGGTCACCGTTTTGTTCGAGCTGAAGGCCCGCTTTGACGAGGAGAATAATGTGCAGTGGGCAAAGGAGCTGGAAAAGTCCGGCTGTCATGTAATCTATGGGATGACGCATTTGAAGACGCATAGCAAGATCACACTTGTCGTGCGGAAAAAGCATAACCGGATCGAGCGCTTTGTCCATCTTGGAACGGGGAACTATAATGATCAGACGGCCAAGCTGTATACGGATATGGGGCTGTTTACCTCCAAACGTAAATTCGGCATCGATGCGACGAATTTCTTCAATTACTTGAGCGGCTATACCGAGAAGCCCACCTTCCATCATCTTTCGGTGGCGCCATTTGACATTCGCTCGGATATGATCGGCATGATCGATGAAGAAATACGTTTACATAAAAAGCATGGTAATGGACGTATCATCATGAAAATGAACTCCATCACCGATAAACCGATCATTCAAAAATTATATGAAGCATCGATCGCCGGTGTGAAGATCGATTTGATCATCCGGGGCATTTGCTGCCTTCGTCCCGGCATCAAGGGTATCAGTGAGAATATCAAGGTGCGGAGTATCGTCGGAAGATACTTGGAGCATACACGAATCTATTACTTCCACCATAACGGGGAGGAAAAGATCCATCTGTCTTCGGCCGATATGATGACAAGGAATATGGAGAAGCGAGTGGAGATCCTTTTCCCTATATTCAACGGATCGATCAAGCGCAGGATCCGCGGTATCCTCGCTGTGATGCTGCAGGATAACTGCAAAGCAAGGGAACAGGATGAAAACGGCGTCTATCATTATGTGAAACGCGTTGATCAGGAGGAGTTGATCGATAGCCAGCTGATTTTGTTCAATGAAGCATATCACCATGTAATGGAAGACGAGGAATGAAAATGGGACGCAGCCAGCGTCCTATTTTTGCTTTTCGACAAAAACTGCTGGGAATCATTGCTATAATATAGACTGGCACTTTTCTAACACTTCCGGCAGAGGGGAGAAAAGCAGTGAAGGCATTTTACATTACGTTACTAAGTATTGGTTTACTTGCAATAGTCGGTACTGGTGTCTACTTCTTCCTAGCACAGGAAGAAGACAATTCGGCAAGCGGGAAAGAGAGCGTGCCGCCGGTGCAATCACAGCAGCCAGAGGGAGCAAAGGATAAAGATATAAAACGAGAAGGAGCTTCCCAGCTGGAGGAACTGACTGGTGGTACGAAGGATTTCCTCTCTACGTTCTCTTATGAGGAATATGATGAACCGATTGCTTATCAGGATGAAGAGCTTGTCAAACAGATCATCAGTGATCAGCATGCCTATTTGAATGATCTGACCGGCTGGGGGCATATCGACAATGTAGACACTGCTTATCTGGCCAAATCAGATGAATGGCAAAAGCTGCAGGATGATGTGGAACGTCTGCGCACGGAAGGATTCGCTCCATCGGAAGCAGTGAATGATATGTGGAACGCCGAGGCCTTCATGCGAATCGCTGCAGACAGCGCGGATTTGAACAGCCTGCGATATGTGCACCGGATCTTTCATGACATGGATGCCGAAATCAATGGTGCCGAGGTGGATAAAATCTGGGGGGCGACGCGTGCATTCGGTGCGGAGCTGGAGACGCAGGAGCTATATGCTTATATCAAAGGATAAAAACGGAGCAGTCCTCAATGACTGCTCCGTCCTGCTTCATAAAGCCGTGCTGCATAGGAGGCATACATGTAATCAAAAAAATGAATATCCGTATAGGATGGAGACGCCTGCATCGGTGCTTGCTTCTGCAGCTTGAGGAACCATTCATCAGCCATTTCCTGATCATGTACAGCCAAGCTGTAAAGTACAGCCAGCGCATACACCGAGCTGGATTCATAGCTGGATGCTGGTGCAGCAGTAGTCCGGTTGTAGCGTCCATGAAGAACGTTATCTGCTTTCGCTTGTTTTTGCAGCCAGTCATGGAATTTCGATGGTGTTTCATTTGTGCTTTTCACATACTGCATTGCAATCAGGAATTGATCGATCATGTTTACCGTTTCTGGATCAGCCGTATGATAGCTTTTGTCCCGGGGATGATAGATTTCGATAAAAAAAGGTGTGTCTGTCTGGCCACCCCTCAGTATCCGCTTGTATTCTTCCAAATTAGGCGCCCTCATATCTTCCAATACAGTGAAATTTATATAACTGAGATGCATTTCGGAAGATTGCTGTTTCCATGATCTATCATAGAAGTCCGTGATAAGGCCATCCGTGAGCTGCGTGCGGATCATGGTATCCCAAATCTGTTCTGCCAGGTCGGTATAGGCCGCATCATGGAATTTTTCCCCGCCGGCCATCAGCACCTCTATTATCCGGAAATCATCCACGGAAGCATTGGTGGAGATGTTTTCCCCGATCTGCCACTTCAGATGGATTTCTCCCGCTTGTTCCACTGCGAAATGCTCCTGCAGCAGCTGAAATTGCTCCTCGAATCCCTTTTGATCATCGGCCAATAACAAATACTCCATATATTGACCCATACTTTCAAGGAGGATGGGGCTGCTATCACGTCGTTCATCCCCATAGCTGCTGATCAGCCTGTCGCTGTTTTGGTAGTGGCGTCCGACAGTGCGGGTCACCGATTCCGTAACGGGCAAGGCGGAGAAGTTAAGAAACAATGCCATGCAGCAAATCAACAGTATGGTCCCTTTCACAGCATAGCTGTTCATGCAGCATCATCCTTGAATCTTTCCGTCTTATCCCATTGCATGGTTTTCCTGGTCACTCGGCTCCATAGATAGGCTACGCCACTCCGCAAAAGCAGGAGCAGGAAGATCTGCGCATATGTGAAATACATTATCAATCCAATAAGGACATTGAATGGCGTGATTGTTCCTTCGAGCACCATCGCGCTGATGATTTGGGCGGTATATACCACATAGCTCATGAACCAGAACAACAGCAGCGGCGACTCGAAATCAGGCAGATCGACCCCCAGCAAGCTGAGGACAAACCATATATTGGAGAACAGCAGCAGCAGTACGAATAAAAGATACGTCATGACATGCTGCAAGCTATGGACGAATGTCCGTCCCTTCCAGTATCGCCATTCATGAAATGATTTCTCCAACAAATAAATATTGCCTGTCAGCCATCTAGTGCGCTGTCTGATAAAAATGCCTATCTTTTCAGGCTCTTGTTCCCATGTCCTGGAATGATGGACGACAGGTAATTTCCATCCAAGGGATGTCAGTCTTACCGTCAGCTCCGCATCTTCCGCTAAAGCATACACATCATAGCCGCCAGCTTCCTGAAGGACACTTCTCCTGAGCAGCATGTTCGTCCCCGCCAGGGAACCAGTTTTGAACATTTTCCATCTGCCGCTTTGCATCAAGAGCTGGAATACTTGAAATTCGATGGAGATCATCCTGGTCAGGATGTTCCGATGCGCATTGATTGTCTTGACATAACCTACTGCGCCGCCGGCCTCGGGTGTGGATTCGGCAGCATGTACAAGCTCGATCACACTGTTTTCATCAGGCTGGTTATCTGCATCGAATACGATGAAGTAATCGGATTCCGTTACCGACAGACCATAGTTCAATACCCTGGATTTTCCCTTCGGTGATCCAGGAGGAACCTTCAGATAATGGATCCGTGAAAAGGTGCTGCTGAATTTCTGGATGATGTCGGCTGTATCGTCAGTGGAGGCATCATCCAGCACATAGACATCCAGCGTCCCGGGATATTTCAGGCGAAGCATGGCATCCAAGGTTTGTTTGATCACTATCCCTTCGTTATGTGCTGGAATCAAGACAGCCACCGAAGGATAAGCAGGTAAGGTGATGCCATTTTTCTTTTGTAATCGCTGAAGGACCCCGGCGATCGTAAGGATGGAGTAATAAATGAGCAGAATCCAGAAAAAGGCAATGACTGCTATCAGAATTATCTTCATCTCACAGCTCCTTCCAACGGACGGTCCATTTCCGTCCCCTCATCCATCTCTTCTTCTTTCATGATTTCACATAAGAGCGGAGGATCGATCAAGTTGAATTGATCACGAAGCTTATTCCTCAACCTTTCCACCACGATATGGCAGCCAGCTTCATTTGTATTCTGCAGGAAAACAAGAAACTGCTCGGGATTCCTTTGGGTGACCAAATCGAATTCAGCACGGATGGAGCTTAAGATACCCTCACTTATGGTGTGGGATAGGGACGCAAGCGTTTCGGGTTTTCCGGCAGGTGTCAAAATCGAGACAAGGAGATAATGATTGCTTTCATTCCTGCGTCTGGTGCCGGTGGTGATCAGCTTCACACGGCTTTGGAATTCGGACTCTGTCAGCAGATTGGTGGAACCGGCATATTTTTCAAGTGTTTGGATCCGTTCCTTTAATGCTATATTTTCAGATTGATAGCGGGAGGTGATTCCATAGATGAGCCAGATCAAGATGATCGCCGCCGTCACGAAAATATGACGAAGCATGAAATGAATCTGATCCTGGAGAGATACATGTGTAAATAACGCATCGAACAGTAAGTAGAAGCCAAAGGCAAGACTTAGCGATAGCAGCGTCACGAACTGTCTGGTAAAGCTTCCGGCATGGAAAAGATGGCCAAAACCAAAATCAAGCCATCAACAGCAGGTATCGTGGAGGAGGTTGTATACGATAAGGCTATCAAACTCAAAAACAGACATGTCAGCAAGATACGTAGTTGCATGCAATACCTACTTTCTTTTGTATATGATGAATTGTAATATTAAGTGCGACACCTTTTGAAAATAGAAAAGCCCATGTTTCCTCGTGTAAGATGAAGTTACCATACCTAATCTTAAACGGAGGAAAACATGAGCTATTCCCATCTTACTACAATTGAACGAGGAAAACTAGAAACACTATACAAGCTTGGCTGGTCTGCACGTCGTATCGCAAAGGAGTTAGGGAGACACCATTCGACTATTTCCAGAGAATTGGAGCGTAACAGTGAGGGCAGCTATAAAGCTGACTCTGCTGACAGAATGTATCAAAAACGACGGGAATTTTGTATTCCTAAAGGTAAATGGAAAGAAGAGCTTAGAGTGGTTATTGAGGAGAAATTAAAGCTCACTTGGTCACCTGAACAAATTCAAGGAAGGCTGGGTATCATCAGCTTCAAAACCATCTATCGTTGGATGAATCAAAGACGATTCTCTGTCGATCATCAGGTCTTCCGTCAAAAAGGAAAAAGGCAAAAACCCCGGGAAACGAGAGGTCGATTCAATATTGGTACGTCGATAAAGGAGCGTCCAAAAGATGTGAAGGACCGAAAATCGGCAGGCCATTGGGAACTAGATACAGTAGTATCAAGCCGTGGAAAAAGTAAAGGATGCTTCGGAACGTTTGCCGAACGCAAAACGCGTTTCTTTCTCGCAGTTAAAATGAACGATCGAAGTGCACGCTCTATGAAGGAAGCTATCTCACAAGTGGCAGCTTCTATGCCTAAGGAAATATTTAAGACAGCGACCACAGATCGAGGGAAAGAATTTGCTTGTTATCAAGAAATCGAAAATGAAATGGATATCTCGGTTTACTTTGCCGATCCGTATGCCCCATGGCAGCGAGGAACCAATGAAAACAGTAACGGGCTGCTTCGGGAGTTCTTCCCAAAGAAAACAGACTTAGCCTCTGTTTCAGAAGATGAAATCCACCAAGCACTATACCTAATTAATCATCGCCCGCGAAAAATATTAGGATGGAAAACTCCTTACGAGGCTTTCCAGGAGGAACTGTCGCATTTAGATTGACAAACTATCATATATAAAAAAAACGCCATCAGAATGGCGGTTGCACTACTAGCTCCTCATTATCCAAGTGCCCACATGCAGATAATGAATCACAGCTTCATTTCTACTGACATAATATATCAATTTTTGTTGAAATGTCCATTGTTATATTCTGCCGTATGCCAAATTGTATAGACTTGTCCAGAATAAGCAGATCATTCCCCTGCGTTTCTGCCCGGCTGCCATCCCATCACACGGCAATTTTGAATTTCGCTCCGCCGTACTCCATTATGCTTCTTCACAAGCAACCCTTCCATATTATAGTGGAGAATGCAGATAATTATGTGCCTTATTTTCCAAGGTGCAGTCTGCTGAACTGGCCGGTGCATCATTTTGTGTATTTTACACAAAAACAACTGAATTGTTTGTTTTTTCAGCATATTGAAAGCCCTTCAATTCGATTCTACAATATTGGTATAGCACATGTGCAAGTGAATTGGGAGGTGTCACAGTTGGAAGCTTTATCTCGCAATTTTTTCTTGTATTTATCAAAGAATCAGCCATTGAACAAGCTGGCTAATTTATATGGCATACGGATGGTCAAGGGCAAGATCGTCGGAGGTATATCCTTCGATCAGGCCATCCCATTCATCAGGAAACTGAATGAGGACGGAATGAGTGTGACCGTCGATCATCTTGGTGAATATGTGGCCGATCCGCTGATTGCCGTGGAGCGGGCAGGTGAGGCTGTCGCGGCCCTTGAGATGATCAAAGAAGTGGGCCTGGATGCACAGGTTTCCCTGAAACTGACATCACTCGGACTCGATATCAGTGAAGAGCTTGTCCGATTGAATTTGCGCCGGATATTGACAGCGGCTGATCGTCTCGGTGTCATGGTGACGATCGATATGGAAGATTCCGAACGCTGTCAAAGGACATTGGATTTATTCCAGGAGCTGAAAGCGGAGTATCAAAATGTGAGTACCGTCATACAGGCTTATCTTTACCGCAGCAATGATGATTTGGATATGATGGCGCATCTGCAGCCCTTCATCCGCTTGGTCAAAGGGGCATATAAAGAGCCGAAATCCGTTGCATTCCAGGAAAAACGGGATGTGGACGGCAACTACCGTAAGCTGATTGCCAAGCAGCTCGATGCTGGCAGCTATACGGCTATCGCGACCCATGATGACCGGATGGTGTCCTTTGCCAAACATTATGCCTTGGAAAAAGGGATCGGGAAGGATAAATTCGAGTTCCAAATACTTTACGGCATGCGGCAGCAGCTGCAGCAGGAGCTCGTCAGACAGGGTTATAAGGTCCGCATTTATTTGCCTTATGGCGATGATTGGTATGGTTACTTCATGCGCAGGCTGGCAGAGCGCCCGGCGAATATCGCATTTGCCTTCAAAGGGATGACCAAAAAATAAATCAAAGGAGCGATTGATCATGACGACACCTTATACACATGAACCATTCACGGATTTCACGCAGGAGAAGGAGCGCCAGGCTTTCAGTAAAGCGCTGGAGCAGGTACAAGGGGTGATGGGGGAATCCTACCCGCTTGTGATTGACGGTGAAAGAGTGACGACCGATGGGAAAATCGTCTCCATCAACCCAGCAAATAAAGAAGAAGTGGTCGGCGAGGTATCCAAAGCATCCCGTCAGCATGCCGAACGTGCAATCGAAGCTGCAGCAGCTGCATTTGAAACATGGCGTTACACAAAGCCGGAGGAACGGGCGCATATATTGATGCGCGCGGCTGCGATTGTCCGACGCAAGAAGCATTATTTCTCGGCATTGCTTGTCAAGGAAGCCGGCAAGCCGTGGAAGGAAGCTGACGCGGATACAGCAGAAGCGATTGATTTCATGGAATATTACGCACGCCAGATGATGGAGCTTGTTCCAGGTAAGGCAGTCCAATCACGTGAAGGGGAAGCGAACCGTTATATCTACACCCCGACAGGCGTCACAGTCGTCATTTCGCCGTGGAATTTCTTGTTCGCCATCATGGCTGGGACGACTGTTGCCCCGCTGGTGACAGGGAACACCGTTGTATTGAAGCCGGCAAGTGCCACTCCTGTCATCGCCGCCCAGTTCGTGGAGGTGCTGGAGGAAGCGGGCGTTCCGAAAGGTGTCATCAACTTTGTACCGGGAAGCGGCTCGGAAGTGGGCGACTATCTCGTCGAACACCCGAAAACAAGCATCATTACATTCACAGGCTCGCGCGATGTCGGTACGCGTATTTTTGAAAAAGCTGCCAAAGTACAGCCTGGGCAGCAGCATTTGAAACGTGTCATTGCAGAAATGGGCGGGAAGGATACAGTCGTCGTCGATGAAGATGCCGATATCGAGCTGGCAGCAGATGCAATCGCCGTTTCTGCCTTTGGCTTCGCTGGTCAGAAATGTTCCGCCGGGTCCCGTGCTGTCGTCCACGAGAAGGTATACGATGCTGTATTGCAGCGCGTCATCGAAATCACGGAATCCCGGATCACAGCAGCGCCGGAAAGTGCGGATGTCTATATGGGTCCTGTCATCGATCAAGCTTCTTTTGATAAAATCACGGAGTATATCGAAGTGGGCAAACAGGAAGGCAAGCTTGTAAGCGGCGGCTCCAGCGATGACAGCAAAGGCTTCTTCATCCAGCCGACCATATTCTCCGAGCTGTCGCCGACCTCCCGCTTGATGCAGGAGGAAATCTTCGGGCCAGTCCTTGGCTTTTCGAAGGTATCCAGCTTCGAGGAAGCAATCGATGTTGCCAACAATACGGAATATGGCCTGACTGGCGCAGTCATCACCAAAAACAGGGCCCATATCGAATACGCCAAAGAACGATTCCACGTCGGCAATTTGTACTTCAATCGCAACTGCACAGGCGCCATCGTCGGCTACCACCCATTCGGCGGCTTCAAAATGTCCGGCACCGACTCCAAAGCCGGAGGACCAGACTATCTCCAGCTTCACATGCTGGCGAAGACGGTTAGTGAGATGTATTAAGAAAAGTGGAAGAAATCGATTAGAAACGGAGCGTTAAGCAAGGGCGCCCGAAGCGGGTGTATTCCCCACGCAGATTCAAACTGTGAAACCCGTCCCAAAAACGAGGAAAGCGTGCCATCGAGGCACGCTTTTTTATATGTGGAAATAAAAAAGAAGGAAGATAGAGGGAGAAGCATATCAGCTATCCGTCTCTTCTTCATTCTCTGGCTCACTCAATTTTGTCAGCCAGTCCCTGAATTCAGCATCATCTTTGCAATGGATTACCTCTGGTGTCTCGTCTAGTTTGTTGTTCATGTATAATCTCTCCTTTTCGATGATTCAACCAGATTATACCCGACCAAGGATATAATGAAACCTATTTTACAGACTCTTCATCAATCTAACAAAGACTTTGTAAACTTATCTTCCGGACAATTTTTAGGGAAGGGACTTTACAACTGGTGGAGCATCCTGTATGATTTAAATCGTAATAATTACGAATTGAATCGAGGTGTCTATATGTCCGAAGGAATGAATAAGATTCCGGTGACTATCCTGACGGGGTTTCTAGGAGCTGGGAAGACAACGCTATTGAACCGGATGCTTCGCGATGTGCGAAGCAGCAATATGGCAGTCATCATCAATGAATTCGGGGAAACAGGAATCGATGGCAAGTTTGTGGAGCAAACAAAGGAAGAAATCATCGAAATCAATAATGGCTGTATATGCTGCAATGTACGCGGGGATTTAATCAGGATACTCAAAGATATGCTCGTACGGGTCCATAAGGAAGGAACGGAACTGAAACGGGTGATCATAGAGACGACAGGATTGGCCAATCCTGCTCCTGTCATCCAGACATTCCTGATGGATGATGTGATGCGCTACTGGTTTACACTTGATTGTGTTTGTACCGTAACCGACGCTTTGCATCTGGATCGGCAATTACATGAGCATGCCGTTGCCAGGGAGCAGATTGCTTTTGCGGATAAAATCATCATCAATAAACAGGATCTTGTTTCAGAAGGGGATCTTGATCATCTGCAGGACCGCATTCAAAAGATGAATCCGGAAGCAGAGCTGTTTTTCGCTCAGGACAGTAAGGTGCCGCTGTTCAAGCTATTGGATGTATTCAGTTTCTCCCTGGATCAAAAGCTGAGTGTCCGTCCGGATATGCTTGAACATCATCATCACCATCATGACGATGTACAAGCAGTCGTACTGAAAGATGAGCGTCCGATCGATCCGGAGCGGCTGGATAGGTGGTTCTCTTATTTAGTCCAAATAAAGGGGGAGAGCTTATTCCGTTATAAAGGCATCCTTCATGTCAAAGGGCAGGATCGCCGGCTTTTATTCCAAGGTGTACATATGCTATTTGCCAGTACCGCCGACAGGAGATGGAAGCAAGACGAAAGGAAACAGAATGAACTTGTTTTCATAGGCCGGGACTTGGATGAAGAGGAATTGCGGGCTGGATTTGCCTTTTGTCTTGGCGATGAAGATGCGTTTCCTGCTGGGGCCTGAAGCGGGAAAAAAATTTAGCTTCCTTTAAATCGTAACGATTACAAATAGAGGTGAGGAAATGAAGAAGAAGAAAATACCAGTTACTGTTCTGAGTGGTTATTTGGGCGCTGGCAAGACAACGCTGCTCAATCATATTTTGCATAACAGAGAGGGCTTGAAGGTGGCAGTCATTGTCAACGACATGAGCGAAATCAATATCGATGCTGGTCTGGTGGAGAACGAGGGGACATTATCCCGGGTCGATGAGCAGCTCGTGGAGATGTCCAACGGCTGCATTTGCTGCACGCTGCGGGATGATTTATTGGTGGAAGTGGAGAAGCTCGCCAGGAATGGCAGCTTTGATTACATCTTGATCGAATCGAGCGGGATCAGTGAGCCGGTGCCTGTTGCGCAGACATTTACGTATATCGATGAGCAGCTGAATATCAACCTATCCGATTTTACAGCTTTGGATACGATGGTGACGGTGGTGGATGCCAACCGTTTCTGGCATGACTTCGGTTCCGGTGAAAGCCTGCTGGATCGGCAGCAGGAAGTGGCTGCGGATGATGAAAGGGAAATTGCGGATTTGCTGCTTGATCAAATCGAGTTTTGTAATGTGCTCATCCTGAACAAATGTGATTTGGTAGAGGAATCGGCCCTGCGCGAATTAAAGCATGTGCTGCGGCTATTGCAGCTGGAAGCGAAAATAATCGAGACAACCCATGGAAAAGTCGATCCCAAGGAGATATTATTCACGGAATCCTTCGACTTTGACAAAGTCAGCTCTTCTGCTGGCTGGCTGAAAGAGCTGGAGAATGGACCGGAAAACCATACACCGGAGACGGAGGAGTATGGGATTGGATCGTTCACCTATGTCCGGCAGCATCCATTCCATTCAGAGCGATTCATGCAATTTGTCGAGACAATGCCTGAGAATATCGTGAGATCCAAAGGCATCGCTTGGTGTGCAACGCGTAATCAATTTGCTTTACTGCTCTCCCAGGCAGGTCCGGCAGCCAATATCGAACCGGTATCTTATTGGGTGGCTGCTTTGGAGGAGGAACGACAGAAGTTCATTCGCAGGGAAAACCCGTCCATAAACAAGGAGTGGCATCCCGAATATGGAGACAGGAAGACACAGCTGGTATTCATCGGAACGGATTTGGATCAGCAAGCAATTGTAAAGGAACTGGACAGCTGTCTCCTGACAGAATCGGAACTGGCAGGCGACTGGTCACGACTGACTGATCCATTCCGCTGGAATATCCAAACAGCACAATGAATAAGGAGGAATAAAGGATGGCAAAGAAATCAAAAATCGCAAAAGAGAGAAAAAGACAGGAAATGGTGATGAAGTACGCAGAACTGCGAAGGGAATTGAAGGAAAAAGGAGATTACGAAGCGCTGCGGAAACTGCCGCGTGATTCTTCTCCGACACGATTGAAGAATCGCTGTGAAATCACGGGAAGACCCCGGGGCTATATGCGGCAGTTCGGCATGAGCCGGATTAAATTCCGTGAATATGCCCATAAGGGACAAGTGCCAGGTGTGCGGAAAGCGAGCTGGTGACTTGTGGCAGAAATACCAGTTACCGTCTTGAGCGGTTATCTCGGAGCAGGCAAGACGACACTGCTTAACCACCTGCTCCGGAATGAACAAAATATGAAAATAGGTGTTCTCGTCAATGACATGAGCGAAATAAACATTGATGCGCATTTGCTGGAGCAAGGCGGGCTCAAGCGCTCGGACGAGAAGCTGATACAGCTGGAAAATGGGTGCATCTGCTGTACACTTCGAGAAGATTTAATCATCGAAATCGACAAGCTGGCAGATTTGGATCTCGACTATATCATTGTGGAATCCACTGGTATATCCGAACCGATTCCGGTAGCACAAAGCTTTACGTATCAAGAGGAAGTGCTTGGAATCGATTTGTCTGCCAAATGCCGGCTGGATACGATGGTGACAGTGGTGGACGCCGGGAGGTTTTGGCATGACTACCAATCAGGGGAATCCCTGCTCGATCGAAAGCAGGAGGCAGTGGAAGAAGATGAGCGGGAAATTTCCGATTTGCTGCTGGATCAAATCGAATTTGCAGATGTCATCCTTCTGAATAAGACCGACCAGTTGGAAGGAGAGGCGCTGCAGCAGCTGTGCGCCTTGCTGCAAACGCTGAATCCGGAAGCGGACATCCATCAAACGGAATATGGGAAAATCGATCCGAGCCTGGTTTTGGATACAAAGAAATTTTCCTTCGACAAAGCCAGTCAATCTGCCGGCTGGATAAAAGAGCTGAACAATGAACATATCCCAGAAACAGAGGAGTATGGAATTGCATCTTTTGTCTATCGGAAAAGACAGCCATTCCATCCTGAACGATGGATGAGCTGGCTGGAGGAATGGCCCAAGGAAGTCGTGCGAGCCAAAGGTTTCTTCTGGCTCGCATCCCGCCCCGACACCAGCGGCTTATTGTCACAAGCTGGCCAGTCGCTGACTATGGAAGCAGCCGGTCCCTGGATTGCGACCTATCCACCGGATGAACAGGCAGCTCTAAGGGCGGAGGATGAAGAACTGGAGGCAAGATGGCATCCAGTATACGGCGACAGGATGACCGAATTGGTTTTCATCGGGATTGGCATGCACAAGGAAGAGATGATCAAAAGCTTGGATGCCTGTGTGCTTACAGAGGAAGAAATGAGACAGGACAGCAAAGTATTTATTGATCCGCTCCCGGCGTTTATATAGGAAACACCCGCCTTCCATATGGAGAGCGGGTGTTTTTCGATTATGGAAAGTCATCAGGAACCTCCTCCTGTAATAGGCATTAGATAGGGCTGTGTTCGTGACATTTTCAGTAAAAGGGGTTTTGACTATGTTGAGGGATAATAGAAACCTTGCCCGTAACGATGCCAAAACAAGATTGGTAGGTCTGCTAGCAACACCGATCAGGCATAGTATCACGCCTGCCATGCACAACTTGGGCTATACAATCAGCGATTTGAATTATGCCTATTTGGCATTTGACGTTGGGACAGACAAGCTGAGGGAAACGGTCGAAGGTCTGAAGGCCATGGGAGCAGCAGGATTCAATGTCTCCATGCCGAATAAAATCGATGTGATGCAGTATCTGGATGAATTGGATGACAGCGCCCGTCTGGCGGGTGCCAGTAATACGGTCGTCCATGAAGACGGGAAGCTGATTGGCTATAACACCGATGGATTGGGCTATGTGAAGAGCTTGGAGGAGCATGGCATCCAGCTTGAAGGGATGAAGGTGACTCTCGTGGGCTCGGGAGGCGTCGCAGCCCCGATAGCGATTCAGCTGGTGCAGTCCGGTATCAAGGAACTCAGTATATTCGCCAGGAATGATATTTTTTTCTCCAAGGCAGCAGCCAATGTGTCCTTCATCAATAACGAATTGAAAGGCTTTGGTGTCGGTGCCAGGATTTTTCCATTGGAGGATAAAGCAGCGTTCCGGAACGAAATTTCGGAAAGTGCCATTTTGGCGAATGCCACAAGCCTGGGGATGAAGCCATTGGATGAATGGAGTATTCTGGATGGCCTGACGGATGCCCTGCGGCCAGATCTGATTGTGACAGATGTGGTCTATAATCCGCAGAAGACGAAATTACTGGCGCAAGCGGAAGCTGCCGGTGCCAAGGCGATCAATGGATTAGGCATGGTGCTATGGCAGGGAGCATTGTCATACAAGCTATTCACAGGGGAAGAGATGCCTAGGAAGGAAATAAAGGATATCATGTTCGGGAAAGGATATTAAAACAGGAGAAGCACTGTCACCAGTGCTTCTCCTGTTAAGAATGCGAATCATCATAATTTGAATTGCTGCAGCTGCTCCTGCAGGGTGCTGGCGTCTTGTTCCAGCTTCTCGGCAAGTTCTTTCAATTGTTCCATGGAATGTGTCTGGTCTGCTACCGATGCCGTGATTTCTTCCGTTCCGGCAGCTGTCTGCTGGCTGATCGCGGCTATCTCGCCAGTATTGGTTGCCAGCGTAGCTTCCTTCTCCATCATGGACTTCATTTCTTCCTTCGTCCGAGCGGTCAATTCCATATTATGCGCAATGGCTTCGTTGATTTGGTTGAAGATGTCTTTCGTATGATTGACCGCTGTTTCCTGTCCCCGGACTGCGCTGCCGGTTTTCGAAGCGAAGGCTGCTGTATCGGCTGTTTCGGACTGGATTTCCTGGACAATGGATCCGATGTCCTGAAGCGCATGTTCTGTCTGTTCTGCCAGTTTGCGAACCTCATCCGCTACGACAGCGAAGCCTTTTCCGCTCTCGCCGGCACGTGCAGCTTCAATGGCAGCATTCAGGGCGAGCAAGTTAGTCTGTCCGGCAATATCGGTGATCGTATCAACGATACTGCTGATATTAGCTGATTTTTGCTGAAGGCTGTCCACAGCCGCTTCTATTTTGCCGGCAGCCTCGATGGCATCCCGGGATTGCTCGATCAATTGCTGCATCTGGGAACTGCCGACCTTGGCCGCTTCGGTCATTTGCAAGGCTTCTTCATATACCTGCTGGTTATGCGCATCCACCAGTTTGATATTCTCGGATAGTGCTTCTGTCGCGACAGCATTGCGTTCCATGATTTCAGCCAGGCTCGTCGTACCGGCAGAAATTTCTTCCATGGTCGCCGCTACTTCCGTCGTGGAAGCGGCATTCTCTTCTGCATTGGCGGCAAGTGTCTGGGAAGCAGACTGTACATTGGCAGAGATGGAAGTATTAGCCTGCATCATGCCATGAATGTTACCGATCATATTGTTGAAGCTGTTGGATAGCTCGCCGATTTCATCAGCAGACTTGCTATTCATCTGTACAGTCAAATCGCCATCTTCGACTTGCTTCATCTTGTCCCGCAAAGTCTTGATTGGCCGCACAACCGAGTTCACGACAAAGAAGGCGACGATAAGTGCAATCGCCAGAACGATCAATACAGTGATGGTCAGCGGTAAAATAATACCTTTTGCTTCGTCACTGAATTCCTTGGTGGGTACAACAGCAGAAATTATCCAGCCTGTGCGATCATTTGTGGTGAATGCCAAGGCACGGTTTTCATTTTGGAATTCATATTCTATTACACCTGTCGATCCTTCCTGCTGGATTTTTTTCCAATAGGTTTCCTTGGAAGCATCCGTCGCTAGAAGCTCTTTATCTGGATGTGATAGGTAATGGCCATTTTTATCAAAGACTGCAGCATACCCGGTCTTGCCGACTTTGATGTCTTGTGTCAATTCTGTAAGTCTGGAAAGGTTGAATTCAACCACAACCAAACCTTTTAATTTATTTTCCGTGTCAAAAACGGGCTTTACAGCATCAACTACAAGTTCATTGGAATCCTTGGATACATAAGGATCCGTGTATCCAGGTCTCTCTTCCAGCTCTAATCCAAGCTTATACCATGGGCGGGTGGTAGGATCAAAATCATCCCCTAAGTCCGCTTGCGGATATTGCACGATTTCCCCGCCGATTGGCTGGTAGAAGATTTTCTCTACATTCGGATTTTCTTTGGTGCTGCTTTCCAATGTGCGGGCAAGGCGCTCTGGATCATAATTCCGGATTGATTCCATCGAACTTACACTATTTACAGTCGATTGGATATTATCCAGGAATAGATTGTAAATACTGTCAAGCTGAAGGATCGTCTGATTGCGCATTGTATCGGTCTGGCTTTCCAGCATTGTCTCCCGGCTGAATTCAAAGCTGAGATATGCTGTCGCCACCCCGGATAGAATGAACATGGCGATGATGGGATAAAGAATCTTACGAAGAATCTTGCGCGTGAAGAAATTACCTCTTTTTTTAGTTTCAACCATTTACGTGTTACTCCTCTGTTCTTTTTCTCTGCCTTGCTTTTATCGGTAACAATCATGGATTATGAAGCATGATCGGAATAAATATCAGTGATAGCGTTTACTTGATTTGTTTATCAAGATGGCAGCCATAAAAAGAATCGGTAAATCACGGCTAGGAAATGTGTCTCCGCTGGAGTATGATGAAAGAAAAGCTTAGGGGAGTGGGCTATGGAGTTATTCGATCGTGTGTTATCCATCAACGATTTGGACGCTGTCATCGATTTGCTTAGCTTCGAGCTGGAACGACCTGTGATTGTGGAGGATGCCGATTATACATTGCTGGCGTATAACTCGCATTATATCCAGCATTTTGATGAAGCGAACCAGCAGACGATTTTCACGAAAAAATGGACGCTGCCAATCTATGAAACGTTCATTGAAGCAGGTGTAGTCAATAAGCTGAAGACGTATGAGCGTCCGTTCATTGTGGAGGCGATGCCGGAGATCGGCTTGAATACAAGGATTGTCGTAAGCGCAAGGCATGAGGGACGCATCATGGGATACATATGGATCCAGCAGATGGAAGAACCGCTTACGGCAGAAGGTCTCGATTTGCTTTATGATATCTCTTTCCATATCGGCAGGCTTATTTATGATATTCAGAAATCAAAGCTGAAGCAAGAGGAGAAAGAGGAACGATTTTATCAGAATATTTTTAACGGTATATACAAAACAGCACTGGATCTGGACTGGGGTGCCAAGGAATTCGGCGTACAGCTGCCAGAGCATTTTGCTGTTGCAGCTGTCGAGCTCGTGGAGAAGGATGATAAGATTTTATTCAATCTGCAGCAGGTTGCCCAGACATCCCTGCAGCTGGAGGATAAGCTCCATCATGTCCTTATCCAAGGCGATATTCTCTTCATCGTGCTTGGCGGGAAGCGGGCTGATGCACCGATCGAGGCGTTGGCCAGGGAAGTCATCCAGCGGATTCGGGACTATGCGAAAGACAAAGAAGCTGCAGTCAGGAGCGGTGTCGGCAGTATATATTCTGATCCGTTCGAGCTGCTGAAAAGCGCGAATCAGGCAAAAGAAGTCATACAGGCTGCCAAGCTGACACATCGTCCGCTCTCCCTTTATTATAAGGATTTGCATATTTGCCGCTACTTACAAGTGATCCATGATAAAAATAAAGAAATAGGCTATGAAAGCGAAGCTGTCCGAAAGATCCGCGAGCTAGATCCCAATGGCAAAAAGGAATTATTGAAAACCCTTGAAATGTATCTGCTCCATAACTGCAAGATCAAGCCGACTGCCGCAGCCCTTTTCGTCCATCCGAATACAGTCAATTATCGGATTAATCAGATCAATGAAGCGGTCGAGCTTGACTTGAACGATGTCATGCAAAAATTCCAGCTGCTGCTGGATTTGATGACAAGGGGCAAGGCATAGGGGGAGAAGGGACAGGTATGTTTTTGGCGCATATGCAGATCAACTACTTTTCCCATTGGGCGTCCTGAAGGTCCAGTAAGAAGATGAAAAGCTAGTTGAATAAGCAACCAAATGAAAAAGGCTCATCAGCTGATGAGCCTTTTTCATTGGAAGTCATTCGATAATGCCAGTCTATGATAGTAATGGAACTTTTCTATTTTCTGTGCTTTCCATAGGTATTGGGAATAGTCCTGGGAATAGTGGCGCATCAAGTAGAACAAGCCATTCTCTTTGAAATACGTGATGGCTGAGTCGTATACATAATCCATCGTTTCGGGTTCCATATATTTTGCCCATAGAATAGCGAACTGCCACCGATATTCGAGATTGTCCCGTTCTTCACAGACCTGCATACCCGTTCTGTAATATGCTTGGGCTTGTTCCGTTTTCCCAAGGATGTAGAGGGAGCGTGTCAGTGTGAACAAGGCCTGTATATATAAAGGGTGGTCGGGATGGGTGATTGCCTGGAGCAGGAATGGAATGCCTTTGTCATCTGCATTTTGCTTGTGGTACATGAGACCGATGTTGAATTCACAGGCAACGACCAGATCCTCTTGTCCAAGCTTTTGGGCTATGGAAAGGGCTTCAAGCAGGTTTGCTTCCGCCTTGCCGAATTCGCGCTGATCGATTTGGTTCAACCCTTGCAGTGATTTGCAATTCGCCACTTTCAATTCATATTGCGGATATTTGGAATAAATGGATATCGCCTTTTCCAAATGGAAACTGGATAAAGCATTGATATCCAAATAATAAAATTGCATGGCTTTATTATAATGTAAGCCGGCATGCTCTTCTTCATCATCGACCGCATGCATATGCTGCTCCGCTTTTTCCAATAGCTCAATCGCCGCAAAATACTCCTTGCGACTGTATTTCACGATTGCCAGGAAACTATAGTAGAAGAAAGACTGAAAATCATCCAAATCATCCGGATTCAATCGCTTCAGCTTTTCCTCGCAAAGCTCGACATCCCCCATCAAAAAATCAAATCGTGCATCCAGAAGCAAAAAACGATCCCATAAATCATCTGGGAATTCCCCTGCATGCAATGCATCATAAGCCTCCTTGCGCAGTTCAACGGACTGCGCCCGATCCCGCATTTTAATTGTTTTATGCCATGTATGCAGATGCGTGATGAAGTGTTCTGTGCTTTTAATGACAGCCATATACCAATACTCCTAATCAGTCAGAATAAACCGGACGGTTGTGTGGTTGGAATACCAAAGGACTGCAAAACGAAGAAAGCTGCTTTCATCAAAAGCAGCTGCACCGTCTCTTTAAAGAACAAAGCTAGTTTACCATATTTCAAGGCAGTAAGCCTATCAAAATTCCATAAAACGGTGGATTTATGATAAAAGTATAAACATTTATAATTAAATGTCTAGACAAATAAGAAATTAACTATATAATAACAAATGAAAGCGCTTTTAATAATTATCCAAGGAGTGTCATCCGATGAATAAAATTCTATTAGCGTGCAGTTCAGGTATGTCTACCAGTTTGCTTGTCACTAAAATGCAAGCGTTTGCAGAATCAGTGGGAGATGAAGCGAAGATTTGGGCGGTCGGTCAGGATCAGGCGAAGAAAGAAATGGCGGATGCCGATGTAGTGTTGATCGGTCCGCAAATGAGCTTCCTCAAAGGAGAACTCGCTGCCGAAGCGCAGAAATATGGTATCCAAGTCGAAGTGATCGACATGATGGCATATGGCATGGCCGATGGAGAGAAAGCGTACAAACAGGCACTGGGCCTGATCGGGGCAACATCATGAACGAGCTGAAATTGGAAGAACTGACAGAAGAACAGGTTTGTTTTCAGATGATCCTTCACAGCGGCAATGCCAGAAGCAAGATCCTGCAGGCGCTTCGGCTTTATCGGGAGGGGGATATGGAGAAAGTGAATGACATGCTGGCAGATGCAGAGGAAGATTTGTCACTTGTGCATAAAGTCCATTTTGAGCTGGTACAGCAGGAGGCAGCTGGCCGGCAGCAGGGACTTTCCCTTTTGTTCCTGCACGCCGAGGACCATTTCATGTCCACGTTGACAATGAAGGAAATGGTCAAAGAAATGATCCCAATTTTCCAAGGGCTGAAGAGCTAAAGGAGGAAGCAGGCAATGTTCGATAAGTTTAGCAAGTATTTGATTCCGATTGCCGGCAAGCTGAATAACAATCGTTATCTCGGTGTGCTGCGGGATGCCTTCATGCTGGCATTCCCATTGACCATTTTCGGTTCGATCATGGTGGTACTGGCCAATTTGCCATTCCTGGATAATGTGATGAGCGAATCGCTGCTTGCTGGTATCCAGGAATCGCTTGGACCAGCGCCGAATGCCACGATGAATATTGCATCTGTTTTCGTTGTCTTCGGTATTGGCTATTATCTGGCGAAAAGCTACGGAGTGGAAGCGATTTTCGGCGGAGCGGTAGCCTTGACGGCCTTCCTCCTGCTGACACCATATGTCGTTTCGACGGAAAGCGGCGAAGTGGTGAGCAATGTACTGGCTGTTGACCGCCTAGGTGCGAAGGGGATGTTCCTCGGCATGATTGTCGCGTTCCTTTCCGGGGAGATCTATCGTTATATCACGCAGAAGAAAATCGTCATCAAGATGCCGGCAGGTGTGCCGCCAGCTGTATCGCAATCATTCGCTGCCCTCATCCCGGCGGTCGTGACCCTGACGGTATTCTTGGTGATTAATATCATTGTGACACAAGGATTCGACACGAATCTGCATGATGTCATCTTCAATACAGTGCAGGCACCGCTTGTCGGATTGGGAGGAGGGCTTCCGGCTACCTTGATCGCCGTGTTCTTCATCCAGGTCCTTTGGTTCTTCGGCTTGCATGGACAGATCATCATCAACTCTGTCATGGATCCAATCTGGAATACATTGTCCCTGGAAAACCTGCAAGCTTATACAACGACGGGGGAATTACCGCATATCATCAATAAGCAGTTCATCGAGGTCTACCTTGTCGGTGCTGGGGGGACAGGGATGACACTGGCGGTCTTGGCGGCAATCCTTTTATTCATGCGAAGCAAGCAAATGAAGCAGGTGGGCAAGCTCGGAATCGGGCCGGGTATCTTCAATGTAAATGAGCCTGTGATTTTCGGACTGCCGATCGTCATGAATCCGCTGATTCTCTTGCCGTGGATCATTGCACCGATGGTCGTGACAGTCGTCAGCTATGTAGCGATGGCCATCGGGCTGGTGCCGCCGCCGACTGGGGTGACGATTCCATGGACTGTGCCGATATTCATCAGCGGATTCCTGGCAACCAACTCGATTGCTGGCTCGCTGCTGCAGCTCGTGAACGTGCTGATCGTATTCGCAATTTGGTTCCCATTCCTCAAGTTCATCGACAGGATGAATATCAAGCAGGAAAAGGATGCGGCACAGAAGGATGCAGCAGCCGACATGCAAGTACCAAAGGAGAAGATTTGATATGGAAGTGACAGAGCAAAAAAAAAAGCAAGTAAACTATCTATTCCCGAAGGATTTCTGGTGGGGGTCCTCCTCTTCGGCAACTCAGATGGAGGGTGCTGCCAATGTGGATGGGAAAGGGCAGAATATTTGGGATTACTGGTATGAGCAGGAACCGAACCGTTTCCATAACGGTATCGGTCCTGCCGATACCTCGGGTTTCTACTACCGTTACAAGGAAGACATTGCCCTGATGAAAGAAGTGGGCCATAATTCATTCCGATTTTCGATTTCCTGGTCCAGGCTGATCCCGGGAGGCACAGGAGATGTCAATGAAAAAGCGGCAGCATTTTATCAGGATGTGATCGATGAATTATTGGATAAGGATATCGAGCCATTTGTGAACCTTTTCCATTTCGATATGCCGATGGCGCTGCAGGAAAAAGGCGGCTGGGAAAGCAGGGAAGTAGTCGAGGCGTATACGGATTATGCGGCAGTATGCTTCCGGCTGTTCGGCGATAAGGTGAAAAGGTGGTTTACGCATAATGAGCCGATCGTGCCGGTGGAAGGCGGTTATCTATATGATTTTCACTATCCGAATGTCGTGGATTTCCGCCGGGCGGTGCAAGTGGCCTATCATACGCAGCTATCAAGCGCACTTGCCATCCAGAAGTACCGGGAACAAGGGCAGGACGGAGAAATCGGGATCATCCTGAACCTGACGCCTTCCTATCCAAGGAGCAGCAATCCAGCTGATCTGAAAGCTTCCCGGTTAGCGGATGCTTTCTTCAATCGCTCCTTCCTGGATCCATCTGTCAGGGGAGAGTTTCCGCAGGAGCTGGTGGATATACTTCGTGAGGAAGGGTATCTGCCGGTCTATACGGAGGCGGATTTGGAAGCGATCAGGGAAAATACAGTCGATTTGCTCGGTGTGAACTACTATCAGCCGCGGCGTGTGAAAGCGAAAGAGTATGCGGTCCATCCGGATGCCCCGTTCATGCCGGACAGATTCTTCGACTCGTATGAGATGCCGGGCCGGAAGATGAATGTGCATCGCGGCTGGGAAATCTATGAAAAGGGAATCTATGATATCCTGATCAACTTGCGTGATAACTATGGTAATATACCATGTTTCATTTCGGAAAATGGCATGGGTGTAGAAGGAGAAGAGAAGTTCCGGGATGCAGATGGCATCATCCAGGACGATTACCGGATCGACTTCATCAAAGGTCATCTGCGCTGGGTGCATCAAGCCCTGAATGAGGGTGCACAGGTGAAGGGGTATCATTTATGGACGTTCATGGATAATTGGTCGTGGACGAATGCTTATAAGAATCGGTATGGATTCGTCTCGGTCAATCTGGATAAGGACGGGGAGCGTTCCATCAAGAAAAGCGGCAAATGGATGAAGCAAGTCGCGGAGCAAAACGGATTCTAAGATTGCGGCGGCCTATATGGCCGTCCTTTTCATTGGGCGATTGCCGCATTTCCAGTATTTTGATAAGCTAACAGCAAGCAGATCGGCAGCAGAGGAGGAGCACTATGAAATATCAAGTGATATCAGAAGAAATCAGACATCGTATCGAATCAGGATTCTATCCTCTGGATCAGCCGTTACCGGATGAGCACAGCCTTGTAGAAGAGTTTTCCTGCAGCAGGATGACAATCAAACGCGCACTTGATGTACTTGCATCGGAAGGAATCATTTTCCGAAAGCGCGGGCACGGCACCTTCATCGTGCAATCTTCCTTCCAATCGGACTATATTCATGTCGGGACGAATGAAACGCTTGGTTTCACTAGCTTGATGAAGGATAAGCAAGTCACTTCGAAGCTGATCTTATTCGACATGATTGCCCCTGCACCCGAAGTGGCATCGTATTTGGCCATTTCGGAGGATACCCCTGTGTACCATCATATCCGCGTACGCTGTGTCGATGAAAATCCGCATGTCATCGAGGAAACCTTTATGCCGACCCCCCTGATTCCGGGTATCACGCCGGCAGTCCTGCATGGCTCGGTATATGCTTATATGCAGAATGAGCTTGGATTGAAAATAGCAGGTTCGCGCCGGCGGATCAGAGCGGAGCAGGCAACGGCAAGGGACCGGGAAGAGCTGGGCCTGGCCGAGAATGAACCTGTGCTTGTGATCGAGCAGGTTGCTTATCTCAATACCGGCATCGCCTTCGAATACTCTTTTGCAAGACACCGGTTCGACAAGTTCGAAATCACCACTGTGAATATCAACGGCAAGTGACCCGTCAGCTTCTGGCGGGTCATATTTTTGTTGCGGCGATGGCGTTTCTTACCTTTTCCACGGAGGCCTGTGCTTTGTCTTTCTGACGCATGATCACTGTCACGTAAAGGGCATCGATGATACTAAGCTGGGCAATCCGTGATGCGAGCGCTTCGGAGCGGTATTCGGTCTCCTCCGAGCTGGTATGCAGGGCAACATCTACTTGCTGGCCGATCGGGGATTTTGGGAAACCGGTGATGGCGATCGTCCGGGCCCCTGTTTTCTTGATGGTCTGAAGCAGCTGATAAGCATCCTTGCTTGCACCGGAGTGGGAGAAGATGAAAGCGACATCCTGTCCGGTCAGCTGGGAAGCAGACATGAGCTGCAAATGGGCATCAGGGAACGCGAATGCAGGCACGCCGGATCGGACAAACTTATGATACGCATCCATTGCGACCATATTGGATCCCCCGAAGCCATAGAATTCCGCCCTTCTTGCGCCAAGCAGCAAAGCAGCTGCCCGTTCAAGCTCGGTATCGTCAAGTACCTGCAAAGTATTCTCCAATGTACGGATATTTGACTGAAAAATTTTTTCGGCAACGATCTTCGCCGTGTCCTGCTCACTGACGTCCTCATGCAGCATTTTGTTCGGGGCGATGATTTCTGGTGCCAATGCAATCTTCAGTGCCTGGAAACCCTTGTAGCCGATCCGCTTGCAAAAGCGGGAAACGGTGGCATCTGCTACATCCAGCTGGTCGGCAACCTGACTGATTGTCTGATGGACAATCTTTTCCGGATGCTCCAATATGAAATCGGCAATTTTTTTCTCTTTATCACTCAGTCTTGGATAGTGGGATCGAATCCCCGCCAAACCTTGCTTTACCAAGAAAATCAGCTCGCTTTCGTCCTTAATGTCATCAAAAGTATAGCATAAATTCATTGAAAGCGATTGCTATATGAAAATTATTTTCGTATTATGGTATCATAAATTGAAAATTATTTTGAAGGAGTTCATTTATCATGCATATTGGATTAATCGGTCTTGGCAAAATGGGTTTCAATCTTGGTCTGAATCTATTGGATAATAACTTTGATGTCGTTGCTTTCGATGTAAATGAAGAGGCACGAGCTAAATTTGCAGAAACAAAAGGATCGGCTGCCGGTTCTTTGAAAGAATTGGTTGAGCAGCTTCCAAGCCCTAAAATCATTTGGTCGATGGTACCGGCTGGTGAGGTCACGGATAAAGTCCTGGAAGAATTGAAGGGGTATCTATCTGCAGGGGATATCTTGATGGACGGCGGTAACTCCAATTACAAGCAATCTGTCGAACGGGCAAAAGCCTTTGCAGAAACAGGCGTTCATTTCTTCGATGTCGGTACGAGCGGCGGAACGGATGGAGCACGTCATGGTGTCTGCACGATGATCGGCGGCGATGCAGAAGTGTTCAAGACCATCGAACCGATTTTCCAGGCAATCAGTGTCGAAAATGGCTATCATTATGCTGGTAAAAGCGGCAGCGGCCATTTCCTGAAAATGGTCCATAACGGTATCGAGTACGGCATGATGCAGGCGATTGCGGAAGGCTTCGAAGTCTTGGAGAAAAGTGATTATGACTTTGATTATGAGCAAGTGGCGAAAATGTGGAACAATGGCTCCGTTGTCCGTTCCTGGCTGATGGAACTGGTGGAATCCGCATTCAGCAAGGATCCGAAGCTTGATGCCATCCGCGGTGTCATGCACTCCTCCGGTGAAGGCAAATGGACAGTCGAGACTGCATTGGAGCTGCAAGCAGCTACACCAGTCATCGCCATGTCGCTGATGATGCGCTACCGTTCCTTGGACGAAGATACTTTCTCTGGAAAAGTGGTCGCAGCTTTGCGAAATGAATTCGGCGGACATGCAGTAGTGAAACGCTAACGACAAAAGGGAGGGGAAGATGTTGGCAGCTTCCTATATGATCGGTGTGGACATGGGCACGACCAGTACAAAGGCCGTGCTGTTCACGACAACAGGCGAGGTGATTGCAAAGGAAGGGATCGAATATCCTTTGCATTCACCGACAGCAGAAACAGCAGAACAAGATCCGGAAGTGATTTTCCAAGCTGTCATCGCGACAATCCGGGATACGATCCGGGTCAGCAGAGTGGATCCAGCGGCGATTCGCTGTATTTCATTCAGCTCTGCGATGCATAGTGTGATTGCAGTGGATGCGGCTGATGAACCATTGACCGCGTGCATCACCTGGGCGGATAATCGAGCGACGAAGTGGACGGAGAAAATCAAGGAAGAAACGGACAGCCATAGCATTTACTTACGTACTGGCACACCGATTCATCCGATGGCTCCATTATCCAAATTGCGCTGGCTCAAGGAAGAGCATCCAGCCATTTTCGAAAAAGCGGCCAAATTCATCTCCATTAAAGAATACGTTTTCTTCAAATTGTTCGGCAGCTATAAGGTTGATTATTCCATTGCATCGGCGACTGGGATGTTCAATCTGGAGGAGCTTGCTTGGGATAAAGAAGCACTTCAAGTTGCAGGGGTTACGGAGGATAAATTATCCGAGCCTGTTTCGACAACCTATCAATTCGTCGGTTTGACAGAGCAGATGGCGGATAAGCTGGGGGTGCTGCAGCAGACGCCGTTCATCATCGGTGCTAGCGACGGTGTCCTTTCGAATCTTGGAGTCGGTGCAGTGGATGAAGGAGTCGTTGCTGTCACAATCGGGACAAGCGGCGCCATCCGTGCGGTGACGGATCGCCCGACAACTGATCCGAAGGGCCGTATTTTCTGTTACGCATTGACGGAGGATCATTGGGTGATCGGCGGGCCGGTGAATAATGGCGGTGTCATCCTCCGCTGGGTCCGTGATGAGCTGGGCGCGGCCGAAACGGAAACTGCAGCAAGGCTTGGCATCGATCCATACGAAGTGCTCACCAAGATCGCTTCCCAAGTGAAACCGGGATCGGATGGGTTATTATTCCATCCATACTTGGCAGGGGAGAGGGCGCCCCTTTGGGATGCCAATGCACGGGGATCCTTCTTCGGCCTGGGCTTGCATCATAAGAAGGAGCATATGATCCGGGCTGCGCTGGAGGGTGTGCTGTTCAATCTGTATTCCGTCCTGCTTGCTCTGACGGAATTAACAGGTAAGCCGAAGCGAATCCAGGCTACCGGCGGATTTGCCCGTTCTGCAGTATGGAGGCAGATGATGGCCGATATTTTCGATCAGGAGGTCCATATCCCGGAAAGCTATGAAAGCTCCTGCCTCGGGGCGGCTGTCCTTGGTTTATACAGTTTAGGGGATATCGATTCCTTTGATGTGGTCAATGATATGATCGGCAGGACGCATCACCATACTCCGGACCCGGAATGTGTCGAAGTATATCAGGAACTGATGAGCATCTATATCCAGCTATCCAGAAGCTTCCAAACGGAATATGAACGAATTGCTGATTTTCAGCGGAGGATGCTGCACTAAAGCAGCTTTCCTCACCTACAGGTTTGAAAGCGCTTAAAAAGAGAGAAGGGGAGAAATCGAGAGATGGAAATCTATCTTTTACTCATGACATTGTTATCCATCGTGATCGTGGTCATCGGCGTGACATTGTTCAAATGGCATGCTTTTATCAGCTTGACGGTTGCTAGTCTTTTCCTGGCCATCACGGCAGGTCTGTCGTTCGATGAGATTGTAGGAGCCTATGAAACCGGGGTCGGCAGAGTGCTCGGCCATCTGGTTGGTATCCTGGCACTCGGGACCATCCTTGGGAAGATGATGGCGGATTCCGGTGCCGGCAATCAGGTGGCGGACTTCTTCGTAGATAAGTTCGGACCGAAAAGATTGCCTTGGGCCATGTTCATATCTGGTTTTATCATCGGGATTCCTGTCTTTTTCGAGGTCGGTATCCTGATCGTGCTTCCGCTGGTGATCAGTATCTATAAAACTACGAAGCAGAACATTTTGTTGATCGCACTGCCGGTGATCGCTGGCCTTTCCATCGTACACGGCCTCGTGCCGCCGCATCCGGGTGCACTTGCAGCGATCAGCATCTTCGGGGCGGATATGGGTACGGTATTATTATACTCCCTCATCATTGCCATTCCAGCAGGTATTCTCGGCGGCCCGGTATTTGCCAAATGGGTGCAGAAGCGTGTCGTGCCGGAAGGAGAACCGAATTTGATCAAAGTCAGCCAGCCCGAAAGCAAGCCGGGCACTGGCGTCAGCTTTTTTGTCATCCTGCTGCCGGTCTTATTGATGATCCTGTCAGCAGTAGGACCGTACTTGCCGCTTCCTGGCCTGGCTGAAAAACTGCTGATGTTCATCGGCAGCCCATTGGTGGCGTTATTGATCGCCGTTTTTGCGGCGTATTACTTCCTTGGTTTCAGGGAAGGCATGGACCGGGAGCGCTTGAAGAAAATGACGGAGGAATGCATCCTGCCTGTCGGTTCCATCATCCTGATCATCGGAGCAGGCGGAGGATTCAAGCAGGTGCTCATCGACAGCGGTGTCGGGGACACAATCGCGCATATGTCCGAGCATTTATCCCTTTCTCCGATCGTGCTGGCATTCCTTGTTGCCGGCCTGATCCGAATTGCGACAGGCTCCGCAACGGTCGCGCTGACTACTGCAGCCGGGATTGTTTCTCCCATCATCGAGCACGTGTCAGGTGTGAATCTGGAGCTGCTTGTCATTGCAACCGGCGCGGGATCGCTCATGTTCTCCCATGTCAATGACGCGGGATTCTGGATGGTCAAGGAATATCTTGGTCTGACAGTCAAGGAAACATTCCGTACTTGGACAGTGCTGGAGACGATACTTTCCTTCGTCGCGTTCGCAGGCGTATTGGTCATGGATATATTTGTTTAAATGATGAAGCAGGGAAAGCCAAAACATGGTTTTTCCTTCTTTTTCCATACTGTGATTAAATTTTTGCTTATCGAGGCTGGAAGCATTATGATAGCATCATGTGTGTTTTCCAAACCGGAAAACCTTGTGCAACTTCAGTGTGGATGGTGAAATAGGCAATGAAACGTTTATATTTTCTCACAGCCATTCCCTTCATCGGGATGCTGGGATTCCTCCCGTTCGCAAACAGAGTGGAACCATTTGTACTTTCCATGCCATTTGTCATGTTTTGGGTGGTCCTGTGGACTGTGCTATCATCAGTCATTTTGGTCATCATGTATAAACTGGATCCGCGGAATGAAGAGGATGGGGAAAAATGAATATCGCACTTATCATTATTTTGGGATTTTTACTTTTAGCAGTCTTTTTAGGAATCAGGGCAACAAGAGGAAAAGATATGAATCTCGAGCAATGGACAGTAGGCGGTCGCGGCTTCAGCGGCATTTTCGTTTTCCTCCTGATGGCCGGTGAAATCTACACGACATTTTCCTTCCTGGGCGGAAGCGGCTGGGCTTATGGCAAAGGCGCGCCTGCCTTGTATGTGCTTATGTATATAGGTTTGTCATACGTCATGTCTTATTGGCTTTTGCCGGTCATCTGGCGATATGCGAAAGAAAAAAGACTTGTGTCACAATCCGATTTCTTCGTCAGCAAGTTCGACAGTCCTTATTTAGGTGTGCTGGTGGCCTTGGTGGGAGTGATCGGAATGATACCTGTCATCATCGTGCAGCTCAAAGGCTTGGGCATCATTGTTTCGGAGGCGTCATACGGCGCCATCTCCATGCAGGCAGCCGTATGGATAGGCGCAATCAGTCTGACGATCTATGTGATGCTTTCCGGAGTGCATGGATCGGCATGGACAGCAGCAATCAAGGATATTGTCATGGTGGTTGTCATCTGTTTCCTTGGTATATATCTGCCTTTGCATTATTATGGGGGCTATCAGCCGATGTTTGAGGCGGTTCATGCTGCGGACCCTGACTTTTTGAAGTTCCCGGATGAAGGCTACAGTATGACATGGGTCATCTCCACGGTCTTGCTGCTCGTCCTCGGCTTCTATATGTGGCCGCAAGTGTTCAGTTCCACATATACGGCGAAAAGCGAAAAGGTTTTTCGGAAGAATGCCATCATCAGCCCGCTTTATACGCTGATGTTATTATTCGTATTCTTTGTCGGAACAGCAGCAATTTTGACAGTGCCGGGACTAGAAGGGGAAGATGTGGACCTTGCCTTGCTGCGGCTCTCCTTGGAGACATTCGATCCTTGGGTGATAGGCATCATCGGCGGTGCCGGTCTACTGACAGCATTGGTACCGGGTTCTTTGCTGATGATGAATACGGCAACCTTGCTTGCCAAGAATATTTACCATGTGGCTGCTCCTCGAACGACGGATAGGGCAATCGGGAGACTGGCGAGACTGCTGGTGCCAGTCGTTGCCTTGGTGGCTGTCTATTTTACGCTGCACGGAGGAGAAACCTTATCGAATATCATTTTGATGGGCTATAGCTTGATGACACAGCTGGCCCCATCATTATTCTGCAGCTTGTCCAAACGGAATTTCATCAACAAGTATGGAGCGGCAGCGGGCATCCTTGCCGGTTTGGCCACCGTCGCTTATATCACAACGAGCCAAAAGACATTGCTTGACCTGATTCCATCCTTGCCGCATGAATGGAATGACCTGAATACAGGCATCATTGCTTTGGCAGTGAACTGTGTGGTGATGGTCATCATGAGCTTGGTGACACGGAGATACAAACAAGGCACGGTGTAATTAAATCACTAGGGCTATCCTGGTTATCATGATAGAACTACCTAATAGTAAAAGAGAAAACGAAGCTCCGGCTGCCAGATGCCGGAGCTTCGTTTCTGTATTTCTGCCAAGCTGCGATGATGTACTATATCAAAGCGGCTGCTTCGTTTAATAGAATCCGATGCTTCCGATATCAGTGTCCGATCTTTTTTTATAGTCATTTCGCTTCCTCCTTTATGGTAAGAAAAAGCCTGCAGTCACAACTGCAGGCTTTTCTGTGTTCATTTATTTCTTGGCTGCTTTTTTCGCCTGTTTCCTTTCCTTGCGGCGCTGACGTTCAGCTTTATGATGCTCTTGCAGGCTGAAGCGTGTCGTTGCTTCGTACACGATCGGTACGACAACGAGTGTCAGCAAGGTGGAACTGATGAGACCGCCCATTACGGTGATTCCGAGTCCTTTGGAAATCAAGAGCGATCCGCCGCCTTCGAAGCCGAAGGCAAGTGGTGCAAGGGCACCGATTGTGGCAATTGCTGTCATCAAGATCGGACGAAGTCGGGTCGTACCGGCTTCAAGAATCGCTTCCCGGGTCGGGATGCCTTCTTTTTCCTTATGGATGATGCGGTCAACCAGAACGATTGCATTCGTCACAACGATACCGATCAGCATCAGCACCCCGATCAGGGAAGAAACGCTGATTGTCTCGCCGCCTATGAATAACCCTACCAGCGCACCGATGACTGTGAACGGCAAGGAGAAGAGGATGGCGAATGGTGCCAAGGCCCCGCCGAATGTCAAGACCAGTACGAAGTAAACGATCGCGATTGCTGCAATGATGGCAAGGCCAAGCTGGCTGAACGATTCATTGATCTGTTCGGATACCCCGCCTTGATCGATGCTGACACCGTCAGGCAGATCAAGCTTATCGATTTCCTCTTGCAAGCCGGCAGTGGCAGTTGCGATATCATCGCTTGTAATATCGGCGGATACCGAACCATAAAGCTTTTCATCACGGCGCTGCAATGTATTCGGGGACTGGCCGTCTTCGATCTCGGCAATCTCATTCAATGGCACTTCTGTTCCGAGTGCTGTCTGGATCGTCGTGTTTTCCAGATCCTCTTTATCCTCGAAGGATTCGTCCGCTACTTGTACGTAGACATCCAATGCTTTGCCATCATCATTCTGAATGGTGGCAATGGATGGCTGGCTGCCTATGTTGGAAAGCTGGGCTGTCACTTGGGCTGCTGTCAGGCCGAGTGCTGCCAGTTCTTCCTGATTGGCTACGATTGTATATTTATCATATTGCTCAGAAACATCGGAATCCACATTGGTGAAGTTGCCATCTTTTTCGATCAGATCCATGACCTGCTGAGATGCAGTTTGGATATCCTCCACATTATCACCGTAGATGTAATATTGCGCTGTATTGCTGCTTGTGCCGGTCATATCGATCGATCCCCACTCGCCTTGGTCCGTCATGGCTTGCAGGTCATCTACGACTGCTTCTGTTTCGCTTTGGATATCCTCGAAATCATCGGCATAGCCCAAGTAGAAGAGGGCGGAATCACCGGATGTTCCCGAGAGCGGATTACCGCCGCTGCTGATCGTGTATTGCAAGGTTTCGACGCCTTTGCGGTCAAGTAGCATATCCTCGGCTTCAGAGGCGATTTCCTGAATGTCCTCGCGTGTCTGGCCAGGTTCAGGAGAATAAGAAGCGACTACCATATTCTCGCCGGTGCTAGGAATGAAGCTGACACCGATCGAAGGAACAAGGAACAAGCTTCCGATGAGCAGGACAACGGCAATGACGAATGTGATGATCTTATGCGACAAGCTCCAATTCAGGATGCGCTTGTAGAAATTCGCCAATCTGCTCGGTTTTTCTTCTTTGTGTACATAATTTTTGGCTTCCTCTTCGCTCGTGCCGCGATCCAATCGTTTGCGGAAGAGCGTGTGTGCCACCATCGGCACTACGGTGACTGCAACCAGCAAGGATGCCAGCAGGGCGAATACTACTGCCAATGCGAATGGCAGGAACAATTCCCCGATTTGGCCCTCGACCAATCCGAGCGGCAGGAATACTGCCACTGTCACGACAGTGGAGGATAGGATCGGGATGAACATCTCACGCGTTGCATCGATGATCAATTCTTTTCCGCGCAGTTTCTCATCTGCCAGGGACATACGGCGGTAAATATTTTCCACGACGACAATCGAGTCATCGATCACCCGGCCGATGGCAACAGTGATGGCACCCAATGTCATGATGTTCAAGCTGATATCCATTTCGTAAAGGAAAATCAAGCCAATCAAAATCGATAATGGAATCGAGATGATGGAAATGATCGTAGAACGGATATTTCGCAGGAACAAGAGGATGATGATCACGGCGAAAATAGCACCGAAGAGCGCTTTGTTCACCATTGTATGGACAGAATCCTCGATCGGCTGACCTTGGTCCATCGTCGAAGTGATGGTCATACCATCGTGATCTTCTTCAAATTGCTTGATCTCATCTTTGACTGCATTGACGACTTCCACGGTGTTGGCACTTGGATCCTTCGTGATGTCTATCCCGATGGAATCCTGGCCATTCGTACGGGAAATCGACTCTACTTCACCGACTACTTCCACTTCAGCCACATCCTGCAGCTGGATGGTCGGAAGTTCAGTCGGAGCCTGTGCTGCTTGTGCCGCTTGAGCTGCAGCATCAGCTTGAGCACCTGCAGCGGCCTCCTGGCTTTGTGCCTGCTGTGCACCGGCACCGCCGGTGAGCGGGATTTCCAAGTTGCGCAGATCATCGATGGTTACAATGTTGCCATCCACTGCAACGTTTTTCTCGCTGTTGCCGAATTGGTATAAGCCGAGCGGATAAGCATCGCTGCTATTCTGAATGACTTGACTTACAGTATCCTGTGTCAGACCGTTCTCGGCCAGTGCATCTTCATCATAGGTGATCTGTACTTCCTGCATTTGCTGCCCGGAGACACCGACATTAGCGACACCTTCTATTCCTTCCAATGCTGGCTGGAGGTCGTTTTCGACAGTCTGTGTCAATTCTTCGATCGACTGCTCGCTGTTAGAAGCACTCAATGTGATGACCGGGAAAGAATTCAAATTAATCTGTGATGCTTCCGGTTCTTCTGCATCATCCGGAAGCTGAACATTTTCAAGGGCTTCCTTTACTTCTGTTTCTGCTTCGTCCAAATCCTTGGAATAGGCGTATTCCAATTGGATCGTAGAAGCATTCTGCATGGATGTCGAGCTTACATTCTCCACGCCATCCAAGCTCTGTACCGCCTGTTCGAGCGGTTCTGTAACATTCTCCATTACTTCCTCTGGCGGTGCGCCAGGATATGTAGTCGTTACGGTAAGCACTGGTACGCTGATATCAGGAAGTGTTTCCAGCTTCATATTCGTACCGGCATATATGCCGGTTGCGACAACCATGATGGTCAGCAACCATACGGCAACCTTATTTTTTAACGAAAAGTTGATAAACTTTCTCACGGTCCAGCTCCTTTATCCTTCATTTGACCAACTGGTCATTATTCCTCTATACTATAGGGAAGCCCATCGTAATGCAACAATTATATCAGGGGTATAAGGAAGTTTGATAGGGTAAATACGGCGTTTATAAAAGAATTCATAAATTATTCACAGTCTCTTAACACATCCATGACCGACCGGTCAGTCGAAAGGGAAGGCAATATGCAGGAGAAAAAAATCACCATCATTGAACGGGCAACCGAGATCATTGCCAAAAAAGGCTACCATGCTGCCAGCATCCAGGAAATTGCAGAAGCAAGCAAACTCTCCAAAGGAGCATTCTATCTTTATTTCAAATCGAAGGATGAACTGATGGAGGAAATCCTCCGCTATCATATCCGTCTGATAACGGAGGAGATCGAAAAAGTCGACCAGCTGGAATTGGACAGCCGGGAGAAAGCGAAGCTGCGTCTGGCAACCATGATGCGCGAGCTCGTCAAACGCAGGAATTTCATCCTCATGAGGCGCCATGATATTGATTCCGATATTGGAAAAGAGGTGGAACTGTTCTTCCTGGAGGAGATGGAGAGGCGAAGGCGTAAAACGGAGCTTGACTTGCTGGAGGTATATGGACAGGGGAGCAAGCCTTACTTAAAGGATCTGCGAATGCTGCAGGAGGGGATCCTTTTCCAGATCATCGGTGACATGCTTATTCATGGACTGATCCTTGATCTGGATAAAACAGCAGCCTATATTCTCGATCGAATGGATGATATGGTGGAGGGCCTCTTGAAGCGGAAGTCCGAGCCGCTTGTCACAGAAACGACTCCGGTCTCAGGTTCCATTTTCGAGAAGGAGTTGAAGGAGAGGGAAGTCAAACAAGTCCTGGAGCGGATGCAAGTCGTCATCCTTACGCTGGATGCTCGTGAGCAGGATGTGGAAGAGCTGCAAGGTGCCATCGAATTGATCCAGGAAGAGATACAGAAAAAAGAGCCCAAAAAACTGCTCATCCAAGGATTGGCTGCCAATCTGAAAGGCATACCGGAGCTGGATGACTTGCGCCGGGAACTGGCGGGGCTCTTGGATATAAAAGTCCTGTAAAGGAGGGCTGGCTGCAGGAATGCATGCCGGCTTTTTGTATGCTTAAATAAGTTTCCGTTAAGATGCGGAAAAATAATAGCAGGAAATGAAAACGTTTTCATAGTATATTGAAAGCAAGAACCGAAGGGGGTAGAAAAAATGAATATCTTACTTGTATGTGCTGCTGGAATGTCTACTAGTCTGCTTGTCTCCAAAATGCAGAAGGAAGCAGAAGCCGAATCCAAGAACTATCGCATCCAAGCGGTATCAGCCGATCAGGCGAAAAAACATATAGAACAAGCAGATGTATTATTGCTTGGTCCGCAAGTGCGCTACATGCTGCCGCAAATGAAGAAACTGGGTGAGGAGCGCGGTATACCGGTGGATGTGATAAATACTGTCGATTATGGTACAGGGAATGGCAAGAATGTGCTTCATCATGCTGAATCGCTATTTGCGAAGAAGGGGTGAGGCGTATGGGGCGATTCAATGATTTTCTGGAGATGAAGGTGATGCCGTTTGCTGGGAAGGTTGCAGCACAGCGGCATTTAGTGGCACTGCGAGATGGTATCATCCTGACGATGCCTTTGATCATTGTCGGATCATTATTCCTCATCCTCGCCAATCTGCCGATTCCGGGCTACGCTGATTTCATGGCTGGTATTTTCGGAGAGTCGTGGAGTGTGAAGCTGCAGTACCCCGTCAACGTGACGTTCGATGTCATGGCCATCTTCGCTTGCTTCGGTATCGCGTACCGGCTGGCGCAAGCTTATGAAGCAGATGGCGTGGACCCGCTGTCCTCTGGTGCGATTGCACTTGCGGCATTCTTGCTTGCGACACCATACAGCCCCTTCGAAGTCGATGGCACAGCTGCGAATTTCGTGCCTGTATCCTTGCTTGGGAGCGGCGGCTTATTCGTCGGAATGATCGTGGCGATGTTTGCAACCGAAGTGTATCGGTTCATTGTCAAACGGAATATCGTCATCCGTATGCCGGATGGAGTCCCGCCTGCTGTAGCGAAGTCTTTCATTGCACTTATTCCGGGTTTTGCTGTCATCATCCTTGTCTGGCTCATCCGTTTGCTGGTCGAAGCGACACCTTTCGGGGATATCCATAATTTGATCTCGACTATCATCGGATCACCTCTGACACTTGTCGGCTCTTCCTTCATCGGCAGTTTCCTAGCGGAGCTGATGATTGTCCTGCTGTGGGTCTGCGGCCTGCATGGTGCGAATATCGTAGGGGGTATCATGACTCCGATCTGGCTGAAAGCAACCGGGGAGAACGCTGCTGCGTTCGCGGCCGGTCAGGAGCTGCCGCATATTTTTACACAGCAGTTTTTCGAAGTATTCATCCATGTCGGCGGATCAGGTGCTACGCTGGGGCTTGTTCTCATCATGATATGGCGGGCAAAGCTGAAGCAGAATAAGCAGCTGAGCAGGCTGGCGACAGGTCCGGCGATTTTCAATATCAACGAACCGATCGTCTTTGGTCTGCCGATTGTATTGAATCCCTTGATGATCATCCCATTCATCACTGTCCCGCTTGTCATGGTCATCACGACTTATATCGGGATGAGTACAGGATTGGTGGCAAAACCTGCTGGGATCGTCGTTCCGTGGACGATGCCTCCGATCATTTCAGGATACTTGGCAACTGGAGGGAAAATCTCCGGTGCTGTGATGCAGCTGATCAACTTGGTGATTGCCATGGTGATCTATTATCCATTTTTTCGTATCCTGGAAAAGAACCAGCTGAAGGAAGAGGAAGCAAGGCAGCGTGAATTGGCAGCATCCGAGGATGGAACAGATCCGATCAGCAGCTGATAAGGAGGAACGTGATGAATATAGAAGAGAAAGCATTTCAGTTGATACTGCACGGCGGTGATGGCCGCAGCCATGCAATGGAAGCGATGGCGCTTGCCAGGCAGCATGCATTCGAGGAAGCAAAGGCGAAGATACAGGCCAGCAAGGCCGCGATCAATCAGGCACATCATATCCAGACGGAACTGATCACAGCCGAGGCGGGCGGCGAACAATCGACTGTGAGCCTGTTGATGGTGCATGCGCAGGATCATTTAATGAATGCCATGACGGTGCGGGAATTAGCAGAAGAAATCATTTATTTGCAGGAGGAGCTGGCGAAACAATCAGCAGCCCGGGGGTCAGCTTAAAGCACAGGCGGTCATTTGATCGCCTTTTTGGCATAGGTATGTAGGATAAGGGGTGGAACTGTATGCTGCAACCGAGGCTCTTGGAATTATTGACTTTCCTATCATCTGAACCACATACGGTGACGGCGGAAGAGCTGGCAAGGAGACTGGCTGTATCGGAGCGGACGATTCGGTCGGACATGAAGCTTTTGCAGCAGGAATTGCCGGGGGAATATGCAAAGATCGAATCGATCAGGGGACAGGGGTATCGGCTGATCGTCGCGGAAGAAAAGCTTTTTCAGTCGTATTTGCAAGAAGCTATCAGAGCGAAGCAGGAACGGCTGTATACGAGGGTGGAGACACCTGAAGAAAGAGTGAACCATCTTCTGCAGCTGCTGCTCTTATCCAATGGGTTCCTTAAAATGGAAGACTTGGCGCGGGCTTGTTTTGTCAGCTTTCCGACAGTGCAGAATGATCTGAAGCAAGTGAGGCAGCTTCTGCAGCAATCGGGGCTGGACCTGGAGAAAAGACCGAAGCATGGCATTCGGATTGCGGGAACGGAGACGGAGAAACGGTATTTTCTGTCGGCATTCTTTTCGAAGCAGACGGGTTGGCAGAAAGCGTATGGTTTGCCAGAAGCCATCATCTCCGAAGCCGAGATACATCAAGTGCATGATATTGTACATCGGTTTGTGACGGAGAATCAGATGGTGCTCTCGGATGTGGCAGTACAGAACCTGGTTACCCATATTGCGATTGCCTGCAGGCGGATCAAGGATGGTCAATATGTCGAGCTCGCTCCTGATGCGATGCAGGAAATCATCCAGCAGCAAGCATTCCGGGGGGCAGCCCAGCTGACCGCCATGCTGGAAGCGGAGCTCCATCTGTTTTTCCCGCAAGTGGAGGTGGCTTATATGACCATTCATCTGATGGGGACCGAGTATGCTGCAGCGGGAAAATTGGAAGGGCAGCTTGGAATGCCGGATTTGGCAGAGGCAATCGTGGCGGAGATTTACGAAAAGACAGGGATGGACTTACGGGAAGATCAGGAATTGCTGAAAGGATTGAGCATCCATCTGAAGCCGGCCGTCCATCGGCATTTGTATGGCATGAATGTACGAAATCCGCTGCTTGAGGACATCAAAAGGCATTATCCGCTTGCATTCGAAGCTGCTATCATCGGCTCTTGCGCAGTGGAAAAGGAAATCGGCATTCAGCTTGCAGAAGAGGAAATCGGTTATCTGGCTCTGCATATCGGGGCAGCCCTGGAAAGAAGCAGACAAAAAGGAAAGAAAATCAGATGTCTGCTGGTCTGTGCCTCCGGGATAGGCAGTGCTCAATTGCTCCGTTATAAACTGCAATCCCTTTTTTCGGATAAGCTCGACATCATCGATACAATCGAATATTACCGCCTGCTTAGGAAAAAGGAATGGGAAGCCGATTTGATCATCAGTACGATACCGATCGAAGCGGAGACCATATCCATTCCTGTGATACATGTCCCGGTCATCTTGGATAAGGAGGCGATTGCAAAGCTGGAGGCGTTCCTGCATTTCGGTAAGGAGATTCGTTACATCAGGCCAGCCTATGTGTTCCTGCAGCAGGAATTGGAGAGTAAAGAAGAGGTGCTGACCTTTTTGACCGATGTGCTGAAATCTGAGGGGAAGGTGGGGGAGGAGTTCCTCAAGGCGGTGTATGAAAGGGAATCCATGGCGCCGACCTGCTTTGGGAATTTGGTGGCTGTGCCTCATCCGCTGGAAGCGAGCGTGGAAGAAACGCTATGGGTCATCTGTACCTTGAAAAAACCTATCGATTGGTCTGGTAAGCAAGTCAGATTCATTTGCCTATTATGTATGGAAAAAGAGAGTGACGAGGATTTTACCGATATGTATCAGCAGCTTGTCCGCATCATCGAACACCCGGCACATGTCCAAAAGCTATTAGAGGCGCATTCCTATGATGAATTCCATAAAGCGCTGATCTCGATATGAAAAACAGCTGCCTCGGGTTGGCAGCTGTTTTTAGTTCGTGGAAGGCTCGATTTGTCCGCTCTGACGGGCCAGCTTCATATTCGCGCGTTTTGCCATTTTATAGGCATCGTAAATATTATAGATCCAAAAAATGAAATATGTGAACAGACCGACTACGAACCACATCAGGAACAAATTGATCAAGTTGACCAGGATAAAGAGCGTCCCCTTCAGATTCTGCCGATTATAGAACTGACCCAAGCCAGTGAATAGAAAGCTCAATAGTGCCGCAACCAGCGGTGTTCTCTTGAATTCCATTTTGTCACCTCATCTGTTTCATACTGTACCAGTTTTCGCCATTGTATACAAATCAGAGAAGTGATTCTTTTTTGTTGTATAATGAAACCCTTTTCATAGAATGGACGTAAGGATATAATTATAAGAAAAAGCGAGGCGAGTCGAGATGGATGAACAGCTGCAAGTGAAAGAGACGATCCTGCAATTGGAGAAATCGTTGCTTGAGGATGAGACAAGATCTTCGATGGACACTGTCGGCAATCTGCTTACAGAGGACTTCCTGGAACATGGAACATCCGGGCGATCATTCAGCAAAGCTGATATCATTGCGAATGGATTGGAGACAGTCGATTTGGATATCAGGGACTTCGATGTACGAATTCTGTCGGAGGACACGGTCCTGGCTACCTTTAGGACATGTGATGAAGCATCAGGCCAACAACAGCTGCGAAGCTCCATCTGGCGCTATCAGCCAGGCGGCTGGCGGCTGCTTTTCCATCAAGGCACTCCGGTTGAAAGATAAAAAAGGCGGCTGCATCAAGCAGACCGCCTTTTTGTATGGATCATTTTAGCTTTCCGGCCCGGATGTCATCTGTCATGCCTGGATAAGGCGCTTCTGACACAATGCGCTCATTATTCGCACCAGCATTATGCAGGTAGGTGATATCCGCAAATTCCGGAACTACATATTTCGGATACGTTTCATATTTCTCGCGGGATTCATGCATCAAATCAATATGATCATTTTGATAGCAGACTGTGATTTCCGGATGTTCGTGCACCCATTTCGGGAAGAAAATGATTCCATGCATCCTTTTTTTCCTTCGGCATGAAATTCAAGGATACATCTGTTCCTGTAGGCTCTGTCCAAGAAACCTTGTATACACCTTCCGTAAGTTTGACCAGGTCGACTTTTTGATCTTTTACCCAGCGTCCGCCTACCATCCCGCTGTGGATGCGATAATCGATCGTATCCTCGTTTTTGATATACATTTCATATTCCCAGCCATTTTCATACGTATAAATCATATGACTTCCAATGAATTCTTCCATTTTTATTCCTCCTCAATTGACCTGATAAATGTCCAGCAATACTTGATCTTTCAAGCGTGTCGCTGCGCCGATGAAAATCTTATCCATGAGCCAGCGGTATTGTTCGCTGCCGGTTTCAAAGGTGGGTACTGTGCGGAAATAAACATGTTCCGGCGCAATGATTTCGCCTTGGGCAGCGCGGTCGCGATAGGCGGCATCCACTTGTCTTATACCGTTATTTTCCAAGTATATGATCTCGCCGCCAGATGTCTCGATGACATAACGAGCAGACAAATCGGTGCGCCCATCCGGTCGGATGATCTGAGAGTCAGCACCGCCGGGCAGGATGCTGCCTTCGATTTTTCCGGTGATCGTACCCGATTCAATCGGGATCAGGCGCCGCAGCCCTGATCCTGTTTGTCCCGCACTAAGCGGTTTGGCTACATCGATTGTAAGGGCAGCCACTTTTTCCAAAGAAGGAGTCATTTTGTCCATCTCCTGATTAAGTAAAATGTAACATGTAACTATTTACATGTTTAGTTTAACGCTATGATATACTGATGTCAAACGAACAGATAAGGAGAACACTATGCGTGTATTGAAATATGCAATATTAGGACTGCTTGAACAGGAAAAGCGGACTGGATATGATATTGCGGCGGCCTTCAAAGGAGCACTCGGTCAATTTTGGAGTGCAAAGCACAGTCAAATCTATCCGGAACTGAAAAAATTGGTCGCAGAAGAATTGATAGAATTCGAAACGGTGATCCAAGGGGAAAAGCTGGAGAAAAAGCTATATCGCCTGACGGTTAAGGGGGCCGAGGAATTAAAAGAATGGATGCAGCGTCTGGAGGCAGTCGGCGTTTCCAATAAAGATGAATTCATGCTGAAGACTTTTTTCATCTCGAGTATGAAGGAAGCAGAAGCCAGGGAGCTATTCACGAATCAGCTGGCCAGCCGCAAGCATAAATTGGACGGGCTTGTGAAAACATTAGCGGAAATGGAAGCAGAGCTGGATGGGGATATGCATTTTTCTTCCCCTGAATTCGGGCATTATTTGGTGCTGACCAGGGCGATTGAAAGGGAAAAAGGATATATTCAATGGTTGGAGCAGAGTCTGCGATTCATGAAATGAAAAAAAGAGGCTGGGACATAACTAATTTTCCAGTGCTTAAAACCGAACCTTATTCTTGAGCGCCGCTTCGGCAGGACACGCCGCTTTCCACGGGCACGGCCTCAGCCTCCTCGTGGAAAGGTCACCACTGCTGCGGGGTCTTCAGCTCGCGCTGTTCCCGTAGGAGTCTCCGTATTCTTCCTACGCTGGGATAGATAACTAATCAAAAAACCGAACTTATGCAAATTTTCGTATGAAGATTTGCAATATAGTTCGGTTTTTTATTTGGCTAAAACACTTTTGTCCCATCCTCTTTCCAGGTAAAGGTGATGGCAGATTGGGGAGGGAGTGTATACGGTGAAAATCGATTTCCGACAGCCAGCTGGAAGGTCTGTCCGCTTTTTCCCGTATTTGCGGCTAATAGACGAAACTGTTTGTTTCTCCACGGATCTTTTTCGCGCCTAATAAACTAAGAAAAGGGTATAACTAGGAAAAGTACAGTGCCAAAAACGGACTTTTGCAATCTTGCCGTAATGGGAATAAATTCTTTAGGGTTCGAGTACCTATATTTTGGGTAAATATGGGGTGGATTCGCTCACTGTCTATATTTGCCTGATCATATTGTCATGATTTCCGGGAAGAAGAGGTTTGACTATTTTTGGTTTAGGGTATAAACTGAATCGGTATAGGGGGTAAACTATATTGGATAAATTGAAAGAGGCCATCGATCTTTTCAATGAGGTATCCTTCATGGCAACCGAAATATTCCATAAAAAGGGTGCGGCTTATGAAGTATTCAACCAGATTTCACCGCAGCAAGTCAGCTTGATTAAAATATTGAGCTTGTCGGGTGCATCCTCACCCGGACATTTGGCGATTGTACAGCAAGTACATAAGAGTGCGATTTCCAATCGGCTGAAAAAGCTGCTTGAGAAAGGCTGGGTGGAATGGGTCGATTCAGAAGGGGATAAGCGGACGAAGCTTGTGCAAATTACCGAAGAAGGGGAAAAGATCCTGAGACAAGCCGAGGAAGCCATTTATGATCGATTCTGCGGGGTCTTTGAGCATATTGCGGATGAGGATGTGGAAACCTTCATCAGGATATTCACGAATGTAAAAGAACAGCTTAAAAAAGGAGAGAAGGAAAATTGAGGACAATCATTCGTTTCAAATGGGTCATAGCGATTGCGGTCATCTTGATCGCGGTTGGATTGACTATTTTTTCACCGAATTTGACCCAGTTGGCCTCCGATAAGGGGCAGACGCAGCTGCCGGAGGATGCCGTATCCATCCGTGCGAGCGACATTTTGGAGGATGCAGGGGAAAATAGCAATTCCATCAGCGTCGTTTTCGAGCTTGATGAAGCACTGAATCAAGATAGTGAGGACATGATCCAGGGCGTCATCGACAAAGTGGAACAGATTGATGGTGTCGATGAAATCACGACGCCGCTGACGGATAATCAGGAAATCCGGGAACAGATGATGTCCGAAGACAAGAAGACAGTCATGATGCCTGTTACAGTGGATGGCTCCGATGCTGAAGTGGAAAGGATTGCAGATGAGATTTATGATGCTGTACCAGAGGATACGACTGCATACGTGACAGGTGCTTCCTTGATCAACCAGGATTTTGCCAATACATCGGAAGAAGGCTTGAAGAAAACCGAGCTGATCACGGTATTCATCATCGTGGCACTTCTCTTGATTGTATTCCGGTCCATCGTGACACCATTCGTTCCATTGATCACAGTGGGGATTACATACCTGATCAGTCAGGGCATACTGGCCATTTTGGTGGACACATTGGACTTCCCGATATCGACATTCACCCAGACATTCCTGGTGGCGATTTTATTCGGTATCGGTACCGACTATTGTATCCTGCTGCTCAGCCGATTCCGGGAGGAGCTGGCTAACGGTCATGATAAAGTGGAAGCTACCATCACAGCATACCGGACAGCAGGACGGACTTTATTCATCAGTGCGATTGCCGTATTTGTCGGCTTTGCATCGATTTTCTTCGCAAAGTTCGCCATCTTCCAATCGGCAGTCGGCGTCGCAGTGGGGGTTGCCGTACTGTTGATTGTCCTTGTGACAGTACTGCCGCTGTTCATGGTGACACTCGGGGAGAAACTGTTCTGGCCGTCCAAAAAAGCTGCCTCTCATGGCGATAATAAGCTATGGCATTTCCTTGGACGACATTCCGTGGCACGGCCTGTGCTGTTCCTGGCAATCACTGCCGTCATTACAGTACCATTCGTGCTTATGTACGATGAACAGGTTTCCTTCAATTCCACCGAGGAAATCAGCAGTGATTATAACAGCATCAAAGGTCTGAATGCTATTGGTGATGCGATCGGGAAAGGCGAAGCAATGCCGATCCAGATCGTGATCAATGATGATGAAAACCTGACGACGGCAGATACACTGCCGTATCTCGATAATCTGAGTGATGCAATCAGCAAGATAGATGGCGTGGAGAAAGTCCGGACAGCGACACAGCCAACGGGTGAAAAAATCGATGATTTGTATGTGGATTCCCAAACTGGTCAAATCGCCGATGGAATCAATGATGCCGTCGATGGAATAGGTGAAGTGCAGGACGGTCTGACACAAGTGCAGGACGGTCTGAATCAAATATCCGGTCAGGCTGGCAATGCTGGTTCATCCAGCGGCGGTGGGCTATCCGATGCCACGGAAGGTCTTGGTCAAGTCAATGCAGCATTGCAGCAAGTGACAGGGCAATTACAGCAAACCGGCAATGTCCAGCAGGCATCGGCCCAGCTGACGGGTATCAGCGAGCAGCTTACGCAGATCCAATCAGGTCTGGAACAGGCTGATGCACAATTGCAAGGTCAGCAAGAGCAAGCAGGCACATTGACAGAAACGCTGCAGCAGCTTGCCGATGGTGTAGGATCGGCTAACGAAGGACTGACACAAGTTTCCGACGGATTGCAGACCGCATCGGATACCCTTCGTGATATCAGCGATAGCGAAACTGTCAGGGATACTGGTATGTATATACCGGAAGATGCCCTTGAGGGGGATTTCCAGGAGAGCATCGATACGTATTCCTTCCGCGATGGGGAAGGTGTCACACTTGATGTTGTATTGGATTCCGATCCATATTCCGAGGAAGCGATCCAGACACTTGCTACAATCAAAGATCGTGTGGATGCAGAAGTGAAGGGCACGCCATATGAAAATGCAGAAATCGTCTATGGCGGAATAACAAGCACCAACGCTGACCTGGAAGATCTATCTACAACCGATCTTTCCCGGACCATGGTCATCATGATGGTCGGATTATTCATCATCCTGACGCTGCTATTCCGTTCCATGGTGATTCCGGCATACATGATCGGCTCCTTGCTGCTTACCTACTATACTGCAATTTCCATTACCGAATTGATTTTCGTCAATGGTTTGGATTATGCGGGCGTAAGCTGGGCAGTACCATTCTTCAGTTTCGTGATCCTTATTTCGCTTGGTGTGGATTATTCGATCTTCCTGCTTGATCGATTCACCGAAGAAGCACGTGATGATTTGCAGGCAGGCATGGTTCATTCGATGAAGAAAATGGGCGGGGTCATCATCACCGCTGCAATCATCCTTGCTGGTACGTTCGCTGCCATGATGCCTTCCGGTGTCTTGACGCTGCTGGAAGTTGCGACAGTCATCATCATTGGTCTTTTGCTGTATGGTCTGGTGATTCTGCCGCTGCTCATCCCGGCGATAGCCACGACACTTGGCGAGCTGAACTGGTGGCCATTCAAACGGAGACGAAAAGAAGAATAAGTAAAGGAAGGGAGTACGCTCTTGGCGCGTGCTCCTTCTTTCTATGGACAAGTTTTACCTCCGAACTGCATATAGTAGCAGGGAATGGAGGTTTGCCGATGAAACGAAGCCTTGGATTGCGACTCGTCTTAGCTGGGACGATGGTGATAGCCGGATTGCTTTTCTTTTTCACCGATCGGTCCACCCATCCCGTTCCCTACAATGAAGTCCATGAAGAGATGATCCGCCATGCTTTGGAAGAAGTGAACGATACAGCTGTCGAGGAACTGGCTGTTTATGATACGTATGAAGTAGTGGGCGTGGTTTTTGAGCCAGAAGGCATCATGACCTTGCGCATCCGGAATGAAACGGCTGCCGAAGTCGATCACCGCATGCTTCCGGTCTGGGAGGAAGTGAAGGGAGAGGCAGCGGATGTCGTGGAAGCACATGCATTGGAGGACGATATCAATCGGGAGATAGAACTGGAAATCAGTTTGCTCGGGCCGGACGGAACGATTGTGCACACACACTGAGCATGCAAAAAGCATGCTCTTTCCTTTTGCTTAAAGCAAGCAGCTGACGGGTATATAAAAGCAAGACCAATTGGAAGGAGTGAGGCGTATGAAGGTAGCGGGCTATTTTGGATGCTTTATCCTGGGGCTTGTCTTCCTGATGATCTATGTATTCACTACCAATACGCTGTTTCTTCTGCTGGCTATTCTTTCTGGTGCGGCAGGGGCGTTTTTCTTATTCCGTGAATTAAGGACAAGGGAAAAGAAGGAACCCAGGGAAAGAGATGATGACCGCTATGGGGGATACAATACATGATTTGCTGGCGGCTGCAGCTCCTGTGTACACACAGCAGGGTGCTTATCCGTCTGGCATGAAAAAAGGAGAAGTGGATGATATGATAAAGCATATACAAGCAAATTGTCCGAAGGTGCAGCAGGATGCCTGTCCATTTGAATGTCGACTCGACAGCCATTCCTAAGGGCAAGGTCTCTTGTCCGATGAAAAAAGTAATCAAGAACTGTTGCGTGTATTGCAAAGTTAATGGGAACAAATAAAGCTGATGGAATGTCAGCTTTATTTGTTCTATGCAGGAGGAGAACAGATGGATGGTATGGTAACGGTCATCGGGATAGCAGTTGTCTTTATTCTTGTTGGGGTTGCTGTTTTTTACAACACAGGAGCACGAAAACGTCCGATGCAGAATCCCGATCGCCATCGGGAGCAGCTTCAGCTGCAATGGGATACGCTGAAAGTCAGACCGACGGCATTGGTGGATGAAGAGCATTTCGAAAGAATGAGAAATGCAATGGACTTCGATTATTTGGAAAGGGTCAATGATGCTTTCCGTCAGGAATATTATGAATGGAGCCAGAAAAAGATCAATATGCATTTCCGGGCTTTATTCCGCTTCTTCATACTTGCTTCTATATTCCGCAAAAAGGAATTATTCGATAAGGAGATCCATCGTTTATGGGAAGTGATGAGGAATTTCGAAGAGGATTACAAGGCGTTCTGTTTACGTTTTTTTGATGGGGAGATCACGGAAGATGCCACTGAGCGCGGGGAACGAGAAGATGAAGAGAGAGTTCGCTTTGAGATTAAATATTTAATGCTGTTCCAGTTAGGGGAGAGCACGCCGGAGATTTGGGGGGAATTTTTCCTCTATGGGAATGGAAAAGATTTTATCGAATATATTCGGATGCATGATATCGACGAAGTGAAACGGGAGTACATGGCAGAGAGTATCACGCCGGATGCAGAAAGGACATTCGAAAATCTGTATCATCACATCAAATGGGGCATGGAGGCTGATGCGGAAGAGCTCCGGCATCACCATGCCGGTTCAGGGAGCAGCGGAGGAGATGCGGAAATGGATGTAAGCATTCTCTATTTCCTTTGTATCAGAGGGGAAGCGACCAAGGAGGAGGAAGAAGAGCTGGCACGGTATACGGGCAAAGGCAGCGGGTTTTATGCGTCAAACGAATCTTTTGGAAAGCTGCAAAAAAGGTAAGCATGCCGATAGTGGCGTGCTTTTTCTGTTTTTATACTAAACTGACAGCGTGAGGAATACGCTAGTCCTGAAAGGGGGAACGGCTTTATGCATCAACACCATTTCTCCACCTCCATCATTTAGTATACTGCAGTGCTGACAATCTTTCCTGAAAGTCGTATGATGGAGGAAAAGAGAAACGGAGCGACAAAATGAAAGCAATTCTTTTTGATTTGGATGGAACGATCCATGACAGGCATACTACATTACAGCGATTCCTCGCCGATCAATTCCAGCGATTTCAATCTGGATTTCAAGGCATCGGTGCATCGGATTTTACAGAAACATTTCTTGAATTGGATCAAGGCGGATATGCGGAAAAGCCGGCTGTCTATCGTGAGTTATTAATCCGATTTTCATTGGATACCAGCTTGGAACCGGTCTTGACTGCTGATTATTTCGAGAGGATGGCACAGTTTGCCGTTGCATATCCGGATGCGCTGGAGACGCTGCAGGAATTGAGTATGTCATACACATTGGGCATTGTCACAAACGGACCAGCGCTGCTTCAGCAGCAAGTGATCGAGCAGCTTGGCTTGTATTGGCATTGCCAAAGCTTGATCATTTCCGAAGCGGTCGGCTTGCGAAAACCGGACCCTGCCATATTCGAGCTGGCACTGTCAGAGGTGGAGGCTGCTGCTGCAGAGACAATCTTTGTCGGCGATCATGTGGAGAATGACATTATGGGAAGCAGAAATGCTGGATTGCAGCCGGTCCTATTCGGCGGGAAGCTGGAAGGGGTGCCGGGTTTCTCGGATTGGCGAGTATTGCCGGCGCTGATTGCCAACTGGAATCGGTCTGAAAGGAAAAATGACAACGGCTATACTATAATGGATATGGATTAAGCTTTTACATAAAGGGGAGATTGGATGGCTGGGAACATACGACAGCAGGAATATAAAATGATCGCATTGGATATGGACGGTACAATGCTCAATCCGCGGGAAGAAGTGACGGAGGCGAATCGCAAAGCGATACAACGGGCACAGGAGGAAGGTGTCCATGTCATCCTGAGTACAGGCCGGGGTATCAGGACTTGTAAGCCTTATGCCGATGATCTTGGGCTGCAGTCTTTTCTCGTGACGGTGAATGGGAGTGAAATCTGGACTGCTGGCGGCGAGCTGCTGGAGCGTGTGCTGATAGAGGATGATTTGATCAAGAAAATGAAACAGCTGGCCGATGAGTACGACACGCATTATTGGGCTGTCAGCACGGAGCACGTGTTCCGCGGTAATTTCCCTGCCAATATGGAGGAATACGACTGGCTGAAATTCGGCTTTGATACATTTGATGATGCAAAACGGGAAGCCATCGTCAAAGCGCTGTCCGATAAGGACGAGCTGGAGCTTTCGAATTCCAGTCCGACGAATATCGAAGTCAACGCAGTCGGCATCAATAAAGCCGAAGCGGTACAAAAGGTTTGTGACCGGATCGGCATCAAGATGGAGCAGGTCATCGCCATGGGTGACAGCTTGAATGATATCAAGATGATCGAAGCTGTCGGCTGCGGTGTAGCGATGGGCAATGCCCAGGATGCAGTCAAGGAAGTCGCAGACTATCAAACGGATACAAATGAAAATGATGGGGTGGCAAAGGCCATCCACCATCTGCTAGGATGGTCATAAGCCCGGAATTCCCGGGCTTCTTACATAAGGGGGAGACAGAATGAAGACAGATCATTTGTATTACCCGTATCATTCGCAGCGAATGACGACCATTGCCAGGCAGGGGATGGTGGCAACTTCGCAGCCGCTTGCCGCTCAGGCCGGGCTGGATATGCTGAAAAAAGGCGGCAACGCAGTCGATGCAGCAATAGCGACGGCCGCGATGCTGACAGTAGTCGAGCCGACATCCAATGGAATCGGCGGCGATGCTTTCGCACTTGTTTGGATCAAGGATAGGCTTTATGGGCTGAATGCCAGCGGTCCGGCTCCAAACTCGATCAGTATTGATAAAGTAAGGGAACTGGGTCATGAAGAGATGCCGCTCTATGGTTTTTTGCCGGTCACGGTACCAGGTGCACCTGGCGGATGGGCTGCCCTCAGCAGGCGATTCGGGAAACTGCCGTTGGTGGAAGTACTGCAGCCAGCAATTCATTATGCTGAAAATGGCTTTGCAGTGACACCGACAGTTGCCAAGCTATGGGAACGTGCATATAGGAAGTTCCGTACATCCTGTACCGATGCCATGTACAATGGCTGGTTCGATACCTTTGCCCCGAATGGAGAGTATCCGAAAATCGGGGATATATGGAGATCGCCCGATCACGCAGAAACACTGCGGCAAATAGCACGGACAGATGCGGATGTCTTTTATAAGGGAGAACTGGCTGATAAAATGGCGGAATTTTCTGCCGATAATGGCGGCTTCCTGACGAAGGAGGACTTGGCGGCTTATGAACCGGACTGGGTGGAGCCGATTTCGGTGAATTACCGTGGCTATGATGTCTGGGAGATTCCGCCGAATGGTCAAGGCTTGGTCGCTCTTTCGGCGCTGAATATATTGAAAGGTTTCTCTTTCCATGAAAAAGAAGCAATCGATACCTATCATAAGCAGATGGAGGCAATGAAACTGGCATTTGCAGATGGGCATGCTTACATAACCGAGGAGCGGCATATGCCGGTTTCAGCGGAGGATTTGCTGTCGGATAGCTACGCAGCGGCAAGAAGGGCACTAATCGGGGAAACGGCACAAGAACCGGAAGCCGGGGAACCAAAGAGCGGCGGAACGGTTTATTTGGCAACAGCCGATAGCGATGGGAATATGGTTTCCTTCATCCAGAGCAACTACCATGGCTTTGGCTCGGGACTGGTCGTACCAGGGACAGGTATCGCCCTGCAAAACCGCGGGCATAACTTCAGTCTTGATCCGGGGCATGCCAATAGTCTGCAAGGCGGGAAGAAAACATTCCATACCATCATCCCGGGATTTCTGACAAAGGATGGACAGGGTATCGGTCCGTTCGGTGTCATGGGCGGGTTCATGCAGCCGCAAGGGCATACCCAGGTTGTCATGAATATGCTGGATTTCGGACTCAATCCCCAGACGGCCCTGGATGCGCCGCGCTGGCAATGGATCAAAGGAAAGACATTCCATGTGGAAGCGGATTTCCCCAAACATATTGCGGAGGCACTGATCCGCAAAGGACACGATATTGAAGTGAAAGCAGACAGATCCACTTTCGGGCGCGGCCAAATCATATGGCGTGATCCTGAAAACGGAACGTTATATGGAGGAACCGAAGCACGCGCCGATGGCAGCATCGCTTCGTATTAGAAAGGTTGGACAACATGGTTTACTGGCAATTATTCATGGCATTTTTCCGTGTCGGCATCCTGGGCTATGGCGGAGGGCCATCGTCGATCCCGCTTGTGGAAAAGGAAGTCGTCAAACAATATAAATGGATGGATGACGAGGAGTTCGGCAATACCCTGGCATTGGGCAATAGTCTACCCGGTCCGATCGCCACGAAACTGGCTGGCTATATCGGCTATCGCGTCGGCGGCTGGCTCGGCATGATCAGTGCATTGATTGCGAATGTCATCCCGACAGTGGTTTTACTCATCATTCTGTTTTATTTCGTCGATGCATTGAGCGATCAGCCATGGCTCAGCGGGATGACGACGGCTGTCATACCGGTAGTGGGGGTCATGCTGGCCGTGATGACGATCGATTTCCTCAAAAAATCGCGGAATGGATTGAAGGGATGGCAGATCATCGCGCTATTGGCTGTTTCTGTCCTGTTGATCGAGCTGCTGCATATTCATCCTGCTTTCCTGATCTTGGTGCTTCTCCTGTTTGCGCTGTTGAAGCCGGAGAAACGGAAGGAGGAAGAAGGGGCATGATTTATTGGCATATTTTCCTGGCCTTCTTCATTCCCGGTATCGTAGGTTATGGCGGCGGGCCTGCCACCATTCCGCTCATCGAGAATGAAGTGGTCGATCGATATAGCTGGATGTCTACGGCAGATTACAGCCAGCTGCTGGCATTGGCAAATGCACTGCCCGGACCGATCGCGACCAAGCTGGCAGGCGTCATCGGATTTCAGCAAGCGGGTGTATTGGGAGCGGCAATCGGCTTATTTGCTACCGTGGCACCATCGCTGATCTTGATGATCGGGCTGCTTAGTCTGCTGGCGAAATTCAAGGATTCTCCCCGGGTGAAAAGAATGACTGCTTATATCCGGCCGACGATTGCGGTCTTGCTTGCCGGAATGGCAATCAGCTTTTTTCATACATCATATGAGAGTGCCGGATGGCTGCATACCATCATCCTGGTTGCGGCAAGCTACCTGCTCCTGGAGAGGTGGAAGGTGCATCCAGCCTTCGTGATATCAGGGGCCTTGGTTTACGGTGCTGTACTCCTGGGATGAGATCCTGCAAAAAATCGCAGGATCTCTTTCGCTGGGCAGGAGATGGAAAGAAAAGGGCTAATGTAATTAGTAAAATGAAAATCACTGCATAATCTAGTAGGGAACCGGGTAGCTACTTAACATGGGGAATAGGATAAAAAAGGAAGAAGGAGCATCTAATGCGCGTTACCATTTGGAACGAATACCGTCATGAGAAGGAAAACGACCAGGTGAGAAGCATTTATCCCCAAGGCATCCATGGAGCGATTGCCGAATTTTTGAAGCAGGCTGGATTTGTGGTAAGGACCAGGACACTTGATGATCCGGAACAGGGTTTGGATCAAGGGACATTGGAACAGACGGATGTCCTGATCTGGTGGGCGCATAAAGCCCATGAAGAAGTGAATGACCATGCCATCGAGCGAGTGAAGCAGCGCGTCCTGGCAGGGATGGGGCTGATTGTCCTCCATTCCGGCCACTTCTCCAAGATATTCCGTAATTTGATGGGGACGACATGTGACCTGAAATGGCGTCAGGACGGAGAGAAAGAAAGAATTTGGGTAGTCCAGCCGAGTCATCCAATCACAAGGGGGCTTGGTGAGTATTTCGAGCTTCCGGAAGAAGAAATGTACGGCGAGCATTTCGACATACCCGAACCAGACCATACCTTATTCATCAGCTGGTTCGAGGGCGGTGAAGTTTTCCGCAGCGGCTGCACGTATAATCGGGGAAAAGGGAAAATCTTCTATTTCCGGCCCGGTCATGAAACGTACCCGACTTACTATGATAAGAATGTGCAGACTGTCATCCGGAATGCTTGCGAGTGGGCAGCGGCACCATCGGCTGTCGTTCCGCACTACGGAAAATCCGAAGCCTTGGAGCCGATCCTGCGCCTGGCGAAGAAATGAGCGTATAAAGCCGTCTTGTTGCACTGGCGGCTTTTACATAAAATAAAAGAGACTAATCAAAAGGAGGAGAACAAGTGATGCGTGCCATTGGAATTTATCAATACAAATCAGTGGAACAAGCAGATAGTTTTGCAGAAGAACAGGTGGACAAGCCAAAAGCAGAAGCTGGGGATGTACTGGTCCGGGTGAAGGCAGTCAGTGTCAATCCAGTGGATACAAAGCAGCGCAAGCTGAAGGAGGATGATGGGGAATTCCGCATCCTGGGCTTCGATGCAGCTGGCATCATCGAGGAAGTCGGCGAGGAAGTGGAAGGGTTTCAGCCAGGGGATGAGGTCTATTATGCCGGATCGGTTGCCCGCCAAGGCTCCAACAGTGAATTCCAGCTCGTCGACCATAAGGTTATCGCCAAGAAGCCTGCCAGCCTCACTTTCGCAGAAGCAGCCGCATTGCCTTTGACAGCGCTGACTGCATGGGAGGCGATGTTCGAGAAAATGCATATACCGCTTGATGCAAAAGCCAATCAAGATAAGACGATCCTATTGATCAATGCTGCTGGCGGCGTCGGATCGATTGCATCCCAGTTCGCCAAACTGTATGGATTGCGTGTAGTCGGGACTGCTTCCAGGGAAGAGACCATCACATGGGCGAAGCAGCATGGAACCGAGCTGGTGATCAATCACCATGAACCGCTGCATCCGCAGCTTGAGGAATTAGGGATCGATAGTGTCGATTATGTCTTTTGCATGCATCAGCTGGACAAGGCTTGGGATGACATCATGGAAGTCGTGAAACCGGAAGGCATCGTCTGTGCCATTACTGGTCCGGTCGAAGGAATCAAATTGACGGATATGACATCCAAGAGCCTGACATTGGTCTGGGAGTATATGTTCACGCGCACACTTCATCAGACACCGAGCAGATATAAGCAGGGTGAAATCCTGGCCAAGGTGGCTGAGCTCGTCGAAGAAGGGCGAATCCGCACGACAAAATCAGAAGAATTACAGGGCCTCACTGTCGGGAATCTGCAGGCAGCCCATAAGCGATTGGAAGAAGGCAGCATGATCGGGAAACTAGTCATCACCGTATGACAAAGGCAGTGATCATGCTGTCTTTGTTCTTTTTCCTGGCAATCTTGTTGTATAATGAATGCAAGACATATGGTGGAGAGGTGAACTGATATGATACATAAAGTAGCTGTCATAACAAGCGGAGGAGATTCACCAGGGATGAATGCGGCCATACGTGCAATCGTCAAGGCGGCAAACTATCATGATATCGAAGTGTATGGCGTCGAAGGCGGATATCAGGGCCTGATCGAAGATAAGTTATCCATTTTGCGCACCCCGGATGTGGAAACGATTGCAAACAAAGGCGGGACGATCCTGAAAACATCACGGTCGCTTGCTTTCATGGACGAATCCGGCAGGAAGCAAGCGGTGGATGTGCTCCGTAACTATGGTATCGCTGATGTCATCGTCATTGGCGGCGAAGGATCCCTTCAGGGAGCACAAAAGCTGCATGAACTTGGTATCCGGGTCATCGGTATCCCGGGAACGATCGACAATGATCTGGATTATACCGACTATAGCATCGGCTTCGATACAACCTTGAACACGGTGCTCAGTTCCATCGGACGCATCAAGGATACCGGTTTGTCCCATAACAAGACGACCATCGTCGAAGTGATGGGCCGGCATTGCGGCGACCTGGCTTTATTCACTGCTGTCGCCGGTGAAGGAGACATCATTTCGACACCGGAGCATAAACTTAGTTTTGAACAGATTTGTGAGAAATTGCAAGACAAGATTTCCAAAGGGCGAAATGATAACATCATTGTCGTTACAGAACGGATGTATGATTTGGATGAGCTGCAGCAATATATCGAGGAACAGATGAACATAGAAGTACGTACAACCGTGCTGGGATTTATACAGCGCGGCGGCGAGCCGTCCGCATTCGACCGTATCCTGGCCAACAAAATGGGAGTCAAAGCGGTGAAGATGCTGATGGAGGGTCAGTCGGGTTATGCAATTGGCATCAAAGCCAATCAGCTGATCGCAAAGGATTTGGAAACGATGCTCGATGAGAAGACGGATAAGCAAGCGAATTATGATTTGCTGGATATGCTGCTGTATACCACATGATTCATCCAAAATGGAACACGCCTGGGACAAGGCGTGTTTTTTCTTTGGCGAAACATGTATATACAATTATATTGAAAGCGCTTGCAAATATATGATAAACTTTTTATACACTGCAACAGGAAAAAATCTGGGATATGCTTAGAGAAGTCCACGGGAGGGAATGAGATTACCGCACTTGGAAAGCGTTTACTTAACATGCGAGGAGGAACTGTGATGAAGCGAAGCTTTTTGATGGTTGCCTTACTTGCCAGCGTGGGGCTGGCAGGCTGCTCGGCTGTGACGGGCGGAGATGGTGCGAGTGATGACAGAGTGCAAATTACATATGCGAGGGGGACGGATACGACTGGTGCCACAGATATACTAGTCGAAGAATTCGAAAAGGAGCATCCGGAAATCGATGTGGTGGTCCGGGAAATGCCTTCTGATACGGGGGAATCGCATAATCAGTATGTCACGATGTTCAGCGGGAAAAGTCCGGAAGTGGATGTATTCGATGCAGACATCGTCTGGGCGGCGGAGTTCGGTCAGGCAAACTATGTGCTGCCGCTCGATCGGCTGATTGAGCGGGATAAGGTGGATATGGACGCTTACTTCCCGGCTACAGTCGAAGCAGGCCGATACAACGGGAGGCAATATGCCATGCCGGGCTATGCGGATGCGGGATTGCTCTATTACCGGACGGATATAACCGATCAGGTTCCCGAAACATGGGATGAGCTGGAACGATTAGCCGAAGAGAATATGGGCAAGGAGGGCACCAAATTCGGCTATCTCATGCAGGCAGCCCAATATGAAGGTATTGTGACGAATGCGATCGAGTATATTTATTCCTATGGCGGCCAGGTGCTGGATGCCAATGGGAATGTCGTCATCAATAGTCCGGAAGCAATTGAAGGCTTACAGAAGATGATCGACATAGCAAATAGCGATTTTGTTCCGAATAATATCCTTAACTTCCAGGAAATCGACACAGAATCTTCCTTCAATGAAGGCAATGCCGTGTATGCCAGGAACTGGCCGTATTTAAATGACACGGCGAACGATCCCGAGATATCAAAGGTAGCCGGTAATGTGGGGATCGCTACGCTTCCGGCCGGAAGTGAAGGAGCAGCCTCATCATTGGGAGGATGGATGCGGATGATCAACCGCTATTCCGATGAAGTGGAGGCATCCTGGACTTTTGTCAAATGGATGAGCGGAGAAGAAGGACAGAAGATCAGTGCCATCGAAGGCGGGAAAGCCCCGACGATAGAAGCGTTGTATGAGGATGAAGAGATTACCGATGTCAGCGCTGTACTGGCCAGCGAAGATTTCTACGATTCCCTGCAGAACGCGATACCACGTCCGATCACTCCTATTTATCCGGAGATTTCCGATATCATGCAAATCGAGATTTCCCGTGCGCTGGCTGGGGAAATCACTGCTGAAGAAGCGGTTGAGCGAATGGAAACAAAAATGAAAGCTGCGTTGGAATCCGTAACCAATTAAAGGAGCTGAGCGTATGAAGCACCCGAAAAAGAGACGGTTCCAGCTGAGTGAACGACAGCTTGGTTACGCGATGGTCGCACCGTCTATCATTCTCATTGCAGTCATCATCATTTGGCCGATTTTGCTATCAGCCTGGAACAGCTTGTTTGATTACCGTTTGAATGACCCGGCGAAAGCAGAACGGATCTCGGCCTTGAGCATCAATCTCGAAACCTATGCGGATAACCGATACCTCGTCCATGACACAATGGAAGAAATCAGGTCCGTGATGCCTGATGCAGGCAGGACGCTGGATGACATTGCGTCTGCCTTGGATGAACAGCATGAAACATTGTTGGCTAGTGATGAAGGACTTGCAGACCGTTATGAAGAAGTCAATACCATGCTGGAAAACTATCAGCCTGTCAATGATGATGATCTCCGTCTATCGGAGGTATCGGAGGAATGGGCAGATGGGTTTGCCAATACACTGGATGAGCAGACAGCAGCTGTCCGGGCATTGCAGGAAGACGCTCCCGAAGAAGCAGTCCAGCCTCTGACGGACCTGGAATCCCAGCTGTCGAATACGAAGGGTTCCATCCTGGAGCCGAACTTTGTCGGTATCAAGAATTATACAGCCTATCTCGGTGATGGCCGGACCTGGACCGCGATGCTGAATACGCTGCTGTTCACTGTCGTCACTGTAGGGATAGAGCTGATCATCGGGATGGCCGTTGCCTTGCTCATCAACCGGATGTTCGTCGGACGCGGGCTTGTCCGGGCAGCAGTTCTCGTACCGTGGGCAATACCGACAGCAGTGGCAGCAATGATGTGGACATTCCTGTTTGACGGGCAATCCGGTATCATGGCCCATTATATGGCTCAAATCGGTCTCATCGATGACCCAGGCGCGCTGCTTTCCACTGGCGCAGGCGGCATGTTCTCTGTCATGTTTGCAGATATCTGGAAAACGACACCATACATGGCACTTTTGCTGCTGGCAGGTTTGCAGACGATTCCGCGTTCGATGTACGAAGCAGCGGAAGTCGATGGTGCGAACAAAATCCAGCAATTTTTCTCCATCACCTTGCCGATGATCCGTTCGGCAATCCTGGTTGCGGTCCTATTCCGCGCACTGGACGCATTCCGTGTGTTCGACCTCATCTATGTCCTCACTGGCGGAGGTCCGGCAAACTCGACGGAATCGATCAGTGTCTATGCTTACAAACTCTTGTTTGAACAGCAGAATTTCGGTGCCGGCTCGGCTTTGAGTGTCATCGTATTCCTGAGCGTCGCCTTGCTCAGTGCGATTTTCATCAAGCTGATCGGGTCGGATTTGTTCAGCGGAAGACTAAAACGATAGGACGGGGAGGAAAATTCCATGAGAAAACGTGCTGGAGTCGGGTTTTACATTTTTTTGATCATCTTTGTATTCCTGGTCATGTTCCCGTTCATCTGGGTGCTCCTGACCTCGATCAAACCGCAGGGAGAAATTTTTTCTTCTTTTCAGTGGTTTTCAAGCAATATGACACTGGAAAACTATGCATCGGCGCTTGAGACAAGACCGTTGCTTCTGTACATGCTGAATAGCTTTGTTGTTGCAACACTCACTACAATCATCTCCATCATCGTCGCATCTTTCACAGCCTATGCGGTCACACGGCTGCCGATCCGATTCAAAGGTCTGATTCTTGGATTGGTGCTGGCGGCATCCATGTTTCCGCAAATCGCAGTCCTTTCACCGATCTTCAATTTTGTCACCGATGCAGGCTTGCGCAACAGCTATCTCGGTCTGGTAATCCCGTACATTACCATCAGTTTGCCGCTGGCAATCTGGATTCTATCGACATTTTTCATCAAAATCCCGCTGGCTTTGGAAGAATCGGCGAAGCTGGATGGAGCAACACCTTTCCAGACATTCCGTAAAATCATCTTCCCGCTGGCCGCACCAGGCGTATTCACGACAGCCATCCTCGTGTTCATCGCAGCCTGGAATGAGTATCTGTTCGCCTTGACTATCAATACCGATGATCGCTGGCGCACGATACCAGTCGGCATCTCCTTCTATCAAAGCCAATACACGATTCCGTGGGGGGATATCACTGCCGCTACCGTCATCGTGACGATTCCGATCGTCGTCCTTGTCCTCTTGTTCCAGCGCCGCATCGTCGCGGGCCTGACAAGCGGATCTGTCAAAGAATAATAAACTTGGAGGTACTGCTGCCTTATGAAAACCTTACGTGTAGGAGTAGTCGGACTAGGAAGTATCGCGCGCAATCGCCATTTGCCGGAGCTTGAGCAAAATCCGCAAACCGAAATCACCGCTGTCTGTGATGTGGTGCCGAGCAGGTCGGAGGAAATCGCCAAAGCGTACCAAGCGACAGCATACACCGAATACGAAGAGCTGATCGAGGATCCGCGTATCGATGCGGTCATCGTCTGTGCGGCCAACCATCTGCATGCGCCGGTGTCTATCGCTGCTTTGCAGGCAGGAAAGCATGTCCTCTGCGAAAAGCCGATGGCAACGACACTGGAGGAGGCAGATCAGATGATAGCAGCGCAAAAAGCAAGCGGCAAGCTCCTGCTCATCGCTCATAATCAATGCTTTGTCCCATCCCATCAGAAGGCGCGGAAGATGATTCAGGCTGGCGAGCTCGGGAAGATTTACAGCTTCCGGACGACATTCGGTCATGGAGGCCCGGAGCAATGGAGCATCGATGGGAAAAATAGCTGGTTCTTCGACAAAGACAAAGCGTACATCGGCGCACTTGGGGATCTTGGCGTGCATAAATCCCATCTGATCGAATTCCTGCTCGATGAGCCGATCCAGGAAGTGGCGGCATTTGTCGATACATTGGCAAAACCATACGCAGATGTGGATGATAATGCAGTGGCTGTCCTGCGTACAAAATCAGGGATCATCGGCACGCTGGCTGCCAGCTGGTCGTATGTAGCCGAAGAGGATAACTCGACAATCATATATGGCGAAAAAGGTGTCATCCGACTGGAGGATAGTCCGGACTACAGTCTGGTTGTCGAGTACCATAATGGTGATAGGAGCAATCATTCCCTTGGCGCCATTCAGACGAATGATGCCCAGACACAATCGAATTCCGGCGTCGTGGACGCGTTTGCCAGCTGCGTGCTGAATAATGCTTCCGATTGTCCGATCACAGCGGAAAGAGGCCGCTCGGCGCTGGCTGTCATCTTGGCAGCGTTGGATTCCAATAGCGATAAAAAAGTGATTTCACTTGTACCAGAGCTGGCAGAGAAGGGGGAACAAGCATGAAATTAGGCGTTTTTACTGTATTGTTCCAGGAGCTGTCCCTGGAAGATATGCTTGTACGTGTCAAACAAGCTGGATTGGATACTGTCGAAATCGGGACCGGCGGCTATCCAGGCAATGCCCATTGCCCGATTGATGAACTGCTGGAAAGTGAAGGAGCATTGAAGAAATATCAGGAAACGTTCGAGAAATATGGCGTTACAATCGGAGCTTTCAGCTGTCACGGCAATCCGATTTCGCCTGACAAGGCATTCGCGGAAGAATCGGATTGGCTTCTGCGTAAGACGATAAAGCTTGCTGCCAAAATGGGAGTACCGGTTGTAAACTGTTTTTCAGGAGTGGCTGGTTCCGAAGAGAGCGCTACGAAGCCGAACTGGCCGGTCACTGCCTGGCCGCCTGAATATGGGGATGTGTTGAACTGGCAGTGGGATAAGAAACTCGTTCCTTATTGGAAGGAGCTGGGTTCTTTTGCCGAAGAGCACCAGGTAAAGATTGCACTGGAATTGCACGGCGGCTTTCTCGTCCATACACCCTATACCATGCTGAAGCTGCGTGAGCTGACAAGTGATGCTATCGGTGCGAACTTCGATCCGAGTCATATGTGGTGGCAGGGGATCGATCCGACGGCTGCCATCAAGATACTCGGAAAAGCTGGCGCCATCCATCACTTCCATGCCAAGGATACGTACATCGACCCTGAAAATGTCAATATGTACGGCCTGACCGATATGCAGCCGTACAGCAATATCAAAGAGCGGGCTTGGAACTTCCGGACAGTCGGACTCGGTCATGGACTGGAAGAGTGGAATAAAATGATCAGTGCGCTGCGCACTTACGACTACGATTACGTCATCAGCATCGAGCATGAAGATTCATTGATGTCGATTGAAGAAGGCTTCCAGCGTGCAGTCGATAATCTGAAAAATGTCGTGATCAATGAACCTGCCACGACGATGTGGTGGACATAAGATTTAAGGGCATCTGTCATGAAGACAGATGCCCTTTTTAAGCATTCAATTTTCTTTCAATCTGCTATCAGCTTCTTCTCGAAGTTTTTCATCTTCTGATGTTGCATAACCAACATGCAAAACTTCTTCAATATCTTCCCTGTTAAAAAAGATACTGTAATCAGGTCTGATATGCCCTTCCGGATACGGAACGGATATATAATCATAGAGCTTCTCAGAGCCGTACTCCTGCTGTTCATAACCATGAATCATAACCGGCTTTTCCGCTCCCTTTAACTTTACAACAGATCCTAACGGTATCAGTTTTTCTGTATCGACATTTTCTACAGTCGGTTGCTGTTCGGTAGATTCATCATCACCAGATGAAGTGGTGAATCCGACACTGCAGGCTGTGAGAAATATAGTGAAGATTATACAAACAATTAATGGTTTAATCTTCATTTTTCATTCTGCTTTCAGTAAGGTCGTGTTCGATTTTTTCTTTTAACATTAATTCTGCTGGAGATTCAAAACCTTTAAACAGAACTTCCTTAATCTGTTCACGATTAAAGAAAACATTAAAATCATCTGTCAAATTCCCCTCTGGATAGGGAACTGCTATGTAATCAAATATCATTTTTGACTTAGTCTGAATCTGATGTCTCCCATATATCATTAGTGGTTTTTTAACAGAATTAAGTCTGAGGACTGTGCCAATGGGTAGTAAGTCTTTATATGAATTACTCATTATTAATCTTCTCCTTAGAAAAAGCTGTTCTTCGTATATATATTGCAGCTATACAAGTCCCGTAGAGAAAGATTGCAGCTATAGATAACGGTTCAATAATTCTAGGTAAATCTTCTTTTGGTACAACCCAGAAAATAAACGAGGCAAACATTGCGGTACCTAATATTCCTATTACAAGGGCGTAAATTAACAAAGCAGCACGAGTAGCCTTCATTAATTTTTTTTTATCTGATTTCATAAATGATAACTCCTTAGTTTTTTAATCCTCATCTTGTTCAACACCAATCTTTCCTCCAAAACCAATTCCACCTGCAATGAAGAAACCGGTTTCTGTTCCTACTGAGCCACCAATACCTGCTCCGCCAATTATTAAATCAAAACCTAAATATGGATCCTCTTCAACTCCAAACCATTCTTCTAAAGCGTCATATCCAAATAAATTAAAAGGTTCGAGTTTAAATTCAAATTTTAATACTGAAGCACTAGCACCTGCAGAGATAGTGTAATTTTCGATGTTTGTTTTTGCATCAGCATGAGGTAATTTGATAGTTGCTCCAAGCGGTGATTTTTCGTGAGAGATATCGATTTGGCCAATTCCGACTTCTCCTTTTATACCTTGGTTTTTACCGAGAAGTAAATATTCCAATTGACTCGTGTTACCATAAGGTACATCAAGATTTAAATCACTATAGAGTACTTTGGTTTTTAATGCATCTTTTCCCATTTCCATTTTGGTTGTATCGACTATTGATGCAGACAAACTACCACTGAATATATTCCTCTTGTCATTGAATTCCAGTTTAGACTTTACATTGCCAACCCCATCATCGATTCCGTCTTCGATTTCAGTTTCATAAAGAAGTGGGCTTTCTTCTTTTTCTATCTCGCAAAAACCGAAAGAAGTACCTGCCAGTCCCTTCTCACCAGTATAAATATTATGACTTGTCAATTCTGTGCGCTTCATATATAGCTGCAATAATTCTTCCAATTGAGCTTCAGCAGAGAAACTTTTATTTGTTACTGATCTCGATTCCAACGATTTTATAATAACTGAATGTGCCAGTGATAAATTTGACTGAAGCGGCGTATAATTCTCCACACTCAACGTACCGTCCTTAACCATACTCTCCATTTCAGCTACATACTGCTCCATCAACTGAATGTCGTCTCCGACAGTTTCCAAACCTTCACTGTTTTTGGAATCAAAGTCGAAAAGATCCTCTATTGTGTCATCAGTTGCCTTTTGTGCTTCATCCATGCTGCTTGTAAAGTCGTCCGCGTTCAAATTACTAATGTGGACTATATCACTTATGGAACTAAAAGTACTATTAGCTTCATCAACTAAATCAATTGCTTTTCTTTTTGTTCTGTCCAGACTATCTGTCAATTCTCCTTCTAAAAATTTCTGCATTATTACACCATTTTTATCTTCTTCCAAGTCTAAAGAAGTTTCCCGGAGTTTCCGAAGGCTGGACTTATAGTTTTCAAGCGAGACACAATAAAAAGAGATGAAAGGAAGGTGGATATTTTGATAATAGATTCTGATGGAATTTCCTGTTGCCCCAGTGAAGGACTCTTGGTTACTTACAAGTTCAACTATAGCATTTCTCAGCTGGTCCATTTGATCTAATTTTGTGTCTAACTGGTTCAGCAGTTTATTAATGTCAGTATGTAGAGAGTGGTTATGTAATTGTTTCACTTGGCCACTCCCTTTATCGAATTAGATAGAGAGTCATCCATCGTACGGAAAGATTCAATTGCTTTTAGAGCTGTTCCGTTATTTTGTGTCAGTAGCCGTTTATAAGCCTCAGTTACTTTTATCAATGCTTCATTATATTCCCTTACTTTCTTTACTGCGTTCAATTCATTCTTATCAGCAAATAATTGTAGGAAATCTGATTCAAGGCTGTCAGCACTGCTTTGAATGTTACTTATTAGTTTGTTTGCCTCCTCATAGGCGACTTTTATTTCTTCACTCATTTGATAATAATCACCTTCACTTTTCTTTCTGGATACGCTGCTTTTCTTTTTCTATTCTAAGATCAGTAGTATGAATACTGGTTTGAATCGTACCGATTTTGTTATCGATCAACCTAATTGCCTCGTCTATTTCATTTTGAGAGATTTTCTTAAAAGAACGTAAGGCTTTATCACGTTTCTCGTCAAAATTATCTGCTGTACTTCCTTTCCATGCATTGGAGGGAAGTGCAGGTTCAGTAATGGTTCTGCTATGCTGAACCATGTCAATTTGAAGGGATTCTATAGAGGATTTAACGTAACGAAGACGTGACAGCTGCTCTAACTTATCAGCACGGCCAGCCATTAAAGATGCCAGTAAGGACATGAAAACACCTACTATCGGTAATTTTTAATATTACTATAAGTATAATAACAAATGGAAAATGCTGTTATAAACAAGAAAAAGATACTCATTTTTAGTGATATAAAGCCTGTTTATGAATCTATATGCCCATGATGATGGAATTCAATAAATCCATTTAATGTAAATAGCATTCCATACCCATGTTTGTTTCTTACCAAACTGCTCCCAGGAAAAAATATGTAAATTATTCTTACGAAACACTTCATGAAATTTTATTTTAATAATATAATCTAAATATGAATTAAAATTTTATATCGAAAGCAGGTGATCTGGCAGTGAATGGCGGTTTGACACTGCTTCGGGAAAGCTTGCCCTCGATCAAGCCTTCTGAAAAAAACGCAGCAAGCTACATACTTGCCCATCCAGCTGAGGTGGTGACGCTTTCGGTGCAGGAGCTGGCAGTGAAAAGCGGGTCGAGTGAGGCAGCCGTTATCCGTCTTTGTAAATCGATAGGTGTGACCGGGTATCGGGAATTGAAGCTGAAGATTGCAGGAGATTTACAAAATGAAAACGTTAACAAAGGGGCGTTTGATGAAATTGAGCCGAACGATACGGTTGAACATTTAATCGAAGCGATGGCAGAAAAGCATATCCAGTCGATCGATCAGACGATGCAAGTGAATGATGCCAAGGCGCTTGAAAGGGCAGTGACTATGATATCGAGAGCGCGAAAGATCGATTTTTATGGAGTCGGAGCCTCTTATCTCGTGGCTCAGGATGGCGAGCAGAAATTCGGGCGGATCGGTAAATGGTGTACGGCCTACAGTGATGCGCATCAGCAATTGGCGTCGGCTGCGAATCTCACATTCGGGGATGTGGCTTTTGCAATCAGCTATTCCGGGGAAACCGGCCAATTGCTGCAGGTTTTGCAGCGAGCCAGAGATGCAGGGGCAACTACCATCGTGATGACGAAGCTGGGGCCGAATCGGCTGCAGCAGCTGGCTGATATCCAGCTGTTTACAGTGGCGAAAGAGGCGCGCATCCGCAGTGCAGCCACAAGCTCCCGGATTGTCCAAATGTACTTGATGGATATCATCTATACGGCAGTGGCGGGACGCGACTATGAGCATACGATCGAGGCTTTGGAAAAATCACGGCAGGCGATTCAGCAAGCATTTCAAACAGAGCAAAAGTGAGGGAAAAAAATGCTGGAGAAATTAACGACAGAAAAGCGGAACGAAAGCACGATGCAGCTGGATCAGCTTTCTACGAGGGAAGTCCTTCAGCTGATGAACAAGGAAGATCGGACAGTGCCCGAAGCGGTGGAAGCAGCCCTGCCGGCAATCGAAGCTGCGGTGCAGCAGGTGATTGCGACTTTCCAGGCTGGCGGCAGACTTATCTATACGGGCGCAGGGACCAGCGGCAGACTCGGGATTTTGGATGCGGTCGAATGTCCGCCCACATTCAGCACACCGGAAGAGATGGTGCAAGGTTTGCTGGCAGGCGGTATGTCTGCATTCCGAAAGGCGAAGGAGGGAGCGGAGGATAATCCGGAGCTTGGGGCGAGAGAGCTGGAGGAAATCGGATTATCGGCAAAAGATACCATAATTGGCATTGCTGCAAGCGGCAGGACGCCATATGTGATTGGGGCGCTGGATTATGCGGCGGCTGTGGGTGCGGCAACAGTCAGCATTGCTTGCAATAAAGGAGCGGCTATATCTAAGCATGCGAAGATCAGCATTGAGGTAGAAACCGGTCCGGAAATACTGACAGGATCGACAAGACTGAAAGCCGGAACAGCGCAGAAGCTTGTGCTCAATATGATTTCCACTGCCAGCATGGTAGGTGTCGGTAAAGTATATAAGAACCTAATGGTAGATGTGAAGCCGACGAATGACAAGCTCCGGGAGCGTGCCAAACGCATCATCATGGAAGCGACCGGTGCGGATTATGCGTCAGCTGAAAAAGTCCTGGAGCAAGCAGATGGTCAAGTCAAAACAGCGATTATCATGTTATTGCTCGATGTCCCGAAAGAGGAGGCCGAGGTGAAGCTGCATGATGCAGGAGGATTTGTCCGTACAGCGATAAAAGCGTAAAAGGGAGGAATCTAAAGATGGCGAAGATGAACCAAATGGCAGAAGCCATTCTCCGCGAAGTGGGCGGAGAACAGAACATCATTTCTTTGACACACTGCATGACACGGGTCCGTTTGCATGTGAAGGATGAGACACAGGTCGATTTTGATGGGCTGAAACGAATTGATGGTGTCATGGGTGTGGTAGCGGATGATACGATCCAGATTGTGGTCGGTCCTGGTACTGTCAATAAAGTCTCTGATGAAATCAGTCGCATCACCGGGCTCGGGGTAGGGGAAGAAGCAGCGGAAATCGATGATCTTACATTCGAGGAGAAAGCGCAAATCAAGTTGGAGAACATGAAGGAAAAGAATAAGACACCCATCAAGTTCCTGCTGCGACGTATCGGCAACATCTTCATCCCATTAATCCCTGGCTTGATTGCTTCTGGCATCATCAATGGCGGTGTCAGCTTTGCCGTCAATGCCGGCGCAGATCCTACACTCGCTATCGTCCAGATCCTGCAGCTGATCGGCGGCAGTCTGTTCAGCTTCCTGGCGATACTTGTGGGCTGGAATACGGCGAAGGAATTCGGCGGTTCCCCGGTGCTGGGGGCCATCGCGGGTATGATTCTTTTCAATCCGGCATTGGCGAATATCACGTTATTCGGGGAAGCGCTTGTTCCGGGGCGGGGCGGACTGTTCGGCGTCATCTTTGCGGCGTGGCTGATGAGTTTCATCGAGAAGCGCGTACGAAAAATCATGCCCGGCAGCATTGATATCATTTTTACTCCTATCTTGACTGTTTTGTTTGTCGGTATTGCATCTCTGCTCGTCATCATGCCTGTTGCCGGGGTACTGTCAGAGGGAATTACAACCGGAATCAACGCTGTCCTGGATATCGGCGGTGTCGTTGCGGGGGCGATACTTGCCGGATTCTTCCTCCCGCTTGTCATGGTCGGGCTGCATCACGGTTTGACGCCGATTCATGTGGAGCTCATCCAGACATTCACATTCACTGCTTTGCTTCCCATCCTCGCGATGGCAGGAGGCGGTCAGGTCGGGGCTTCCATTGCCATTTTTGTCAAAACTCGCAATAAACGTCTGCGGAATATCATCAAGGGTGCTTTGCCGGCAGGCTTCCTCGGAATCGGGGAACCGCTTTTATACGGTGTCACCCTGCCGCTTGGACGTCCATTTGTAACGGCTTGTCTCGGTGCTGCCATAGGGGGAGCGACGCAGGCATTGTTTGCCACAGGAGCCACTGCCATCGGTGTGTCCGGGCTTTCCTTGACACCGCTCATTGCAGAAGGGAAATATCTGCAGTACTTGATTGGTATCTTTGTCGCTTATATTGCTGGATTCCTGTTTACTTATTTCTTCGGGTTCAAGGAAGAGATGGCAAAGGATATATAAAACCAAGGGGCGTCCCTGACGCCTTTTTGTACATAGGAGGGGCAAGATGTTAGGTGTTTCTGTGTATTTACGGGATCGGATCAAGGAAGAGGAAATCAGGAGATTCCACGAAGCTGGCTTCTGCAGCATCTTTACATCCCTTCACATCCCGGAGGAAGATGCCGCTGCTTATCGGACGAATCTGCAGCTCTTGGGTTCGATTGCTGCCGGTTTGAAGATGGAATTGATAGCGGATATTTCGACTGCTTCCATGGAAAAGCTGGGTTTGGATTGGAATGAAGCCGAGACGGTATTGGACTGGGGAGTGACGGGTCTGCGGATCGATTATGGTATCGAGGATGCTGTCATCATCCGGCTGTCGCAAAAGATGAAGGTTGCACTGAATGCCAGTACGCTTACCGAGGATCATTTGGGGAAATTGCTTTCTGGAGGCCTTCACACCGCCAATACCGAGGTGTGGCATAACTTCTATCCCCGGCCTGAAACAGGGCTTGCGCACAGTGACTTTCTGGCAAAGAATATGCTTTTCCAATCGTATGGCTTAAAAGTGCAGGCGTTCATACCTGGAGACCGCAACCTGCGGGGACCGCTTTATCAAGGATTGCCGACGCTGGAGCGGCATCGGGCCTATGGCACATTTGCTGCGTTTACCGAACTGAAAGCTTATCACGTGGACAAAATCCTCATCGGGGATCCCGATGTGACAGATGAAACATTGGAACAGCTGAAGGAAGCAGGCACTATCATCACCCTGCGTGCCAAAGCGTTTGGCGACAGGACGGAGGCACATGAGCTGCTGGAAAAGGGGACACATAACCGTCCGGATCTGGCACGGGATGTCATTCGTTCGGAGGAATCCAGGATGAGCGGGATGTTCGAAGAGGCATCCATTCCACCTTTCAACTGTATCGATCGAAACAAAGGGGCCATTACGATCGATAACGACCTGTATATGCGTTACAAAGGTGAAATCCAAATCACCAGGAGAACATTGCCGCAAGACGATAAAGTCAATGTCATCGGGCAAGTCATACCGGAAGATGTGCCGCTTTTGAATTATATCGAAGGCGGCAGTCCTTTCAGGATCATATGGATATAAAAAAAGTAGGCGAGGAATAACCTCAGCCTACTTTCACTTCTTCTGAACCGCCATTGTTCAGATAGTCTTCATTAAGATTGAATTTGCCTTCCCATTTGGAAACGACGATGACAGCCAAGCTGTTACCTACAACGTTTACGACAGTACGTCCCATATCAAGGATACGATCGATACCGGCGATGAAAGCAAGGCCTTCAACTGGCAATCCCACGGAGCTCAATGTCGCAAGCAATACAACAAAGCTTGTTCCAGGTACTGCTGCGATACCTTTGGATGTAACAATCAGCAAGGCCATGATTCCAAGCTGCTGCCAGATGGACAGATCGATACCATACATCTGCGCGATGAATAGGGAAGCAAGAGCCTGGTACATCGTTGATCCATCCAGGTTGAATGTATAACCGGTAGGCAAGACGAACGAAACAATGGATTTCGGAGCACCCATGCGCTCCATTTTATACATTACCCGGGGCAGTACCGTTTCACCACTGGAAGTGGAGAAAGCGAGCAATAGTTCATCTTTCAGTACTTTCAGCATCTTGAACAAATTGATGCCGACAATCTTGGCAATGATGGCGAAGATGACCAGGATGAAGAACGCCATCGCACCATAGGTGACCAGTGCTAGTTTGCCTAATGGGATCAAAGATGAAATACCGAATTTTGAAACTGTTACACCGATAAGTCCGAATACACCGATTGGAGCTAGTTTCATGACAAGGTTCGTCACCCAGAACATCGTCTGGCTGACACCCTCGAAGAAGTTCAGGACAGGCTGTCCTTTTTGTCCGATCGCTGCTACTCCGAGCCCGAATAGAGCGGAGAAGAATACGATGGCAAGCATGTCACCCTCGCCGATCGCCTGGAAGACATTCGTCGGAATGATTTCGAGGAGTGTGTCCACGATGGTTCTATCTTCTTGTGTCTCAGCAGTTTCTTCATATTGTGAAATACTTGTTGTTTCCAGCTCGGAACGGTTGATACCTTCCCCGGGCTGAAAGACGTTGGCGAAGGCAAGACCGATAACCAATGCAATGACAGTGACGATCTCGAAGTAGATAAGGGTTTTAAAACCAAGTCTCCCAACTGATTTACCATCGCCTGTTCCGGCAACACCGACAATGATGGATGCGATGACAATCGGGATGACGATCATTTTAATCGCACGTAAGAATAAATCGCCTAAAGGCTGAAGAATAGTAACGGCAGTTTCGCTGCCATAGAAGATTGCACCAACAATGACACCCAGCACTAAACCAATTAAAATCTGGTAGGCTAGTCCAATTTTAAAACGCTTCATGTTGTACCCCCACGTTGTAAGATTATGAATACATTAGAGTAATAATAGCATAGAATGATAGAATCATGTCAACTTTCCTCACAAAGAAAGGGAGGCATGTGGTCGCCCTCCCCGGTAGATCAGAATAAATTGATTAATTCGTTGACCATCAATGCACCGAATAACAAAATACTGATTCCCAAAACGCCATTTGTGATCCAGCCATTCCTGTAATCCGGTTCGACGCGCTTCGAGTTGAGCAGCCATATGAGTGTTATGGCGAGGAACGGCATGAGCAACGCACCCAGCGCTCCTTGAAGCAGGACGAGTCCTACTGGTTTGCCGAAAAACAATAAAAGCATCGGCGGGAAGGTAAGCCAAAAAAGATAAAAACGATAGGCAGGATCCTTCTCGGAAACAGGTTTGACATCTGCCTGCCCTTTTTTTCGGATGGTACGGATGAAATCTGCAAACAAATACGGAACACCATTCCACACGCCAAGCAGAGAAGAAAAAGCAGCCGACCATGCACCAAGCATGAACATCCAGGAAACGATTCCATTGAACTCTTCCCCGAGCATGCCAGACAGTGTGATCAAGCCTTCTTCCCCCTCGATCTGGATATTGGAGCTGTGCAGGAACTCGGCACCGATGACCATCAAGGATAAGGTGAAGATGGCGGTCATGATATAGGCGACGCTGTTATCGACGCGCATCATCGCGATCCAAGCCTTCCCTTTCCATTTCTTCTCCTGCAGCCAGTAGCCGTAGGAAGCCATCGTGATTGTACCCCCGACTCCGCCTATCAGACCCATGACGAGCAAGAAGCTCCCGGGATCCATCTTCGGTATGACGATGCCCTGAATGATGTTTCCGATATCAGGAAGCAAAATGACTGCGGTTCCTACCACAGTGACGAACATGATGCCGATGAAGACGAGCATCACTCTCTCGAACAGCATGTATTTACCTGTCCAGATCAAGGCAAATCCTGCGAGAAGATGAATGATAGCCCATGCCCAAAGCGGCATGATCGGAAACATCGACCGCATCATCAATGCGCTCGTGGATCCTGCTGCCGCACCATAGAGGATGCCCCAGATGATTGCGTAGGCGCCGAAATAACCGGTTGCCCATTTACCCAAGGAATGCCAGCCTTGCAGGATGGTCTTGCCAGTAGCGAGATGCCATCTGCCGACTCCCTCGGTGAGGAAATATTTGATGATGGAACCTAATATGATTGCCCAGCCGAGCATCATGCCAAATCCTGATCCGGCTACCAGGGCGGCGATGAGATCGCCTGTTCCGACGCCCGTTGCTGCGGTGACGAAGCCAGGTCCGACATTACGGAGTTTCTGGCCGAAGGTTTTCGGAGGAGTAGGACTGGCGGGCGCCAACGATTTGTTTTCGTTTTCCATACACGTACCCCCTTCGCTAATGTGATTGTAAACGCAAAAGACGGGAGTTGGCAAGATAAATTTGTAAGGCAAAAAAACCTTGCCGAATGAAATTGGAATGATAAAATAATGAGAGACTCATAAAAAGCTAGTTATATCAACGTTCAATGAATTAACTCCCATCCAGAAGAATTGCCTTTTGTAATTTTTATAGGTTGGTACTTGTCAGACAAAAAGGAGAAGAAGAATAAGTCGTGAAAAAGGAGAAAGTGGCGCATCGGATTGCTGCCGAGATATTGGAACAAATCGTAGAGGGGGATATCAAACCAGGACAGAAGCTACCGACGGAGAAGAAGCTATGTGAAAAGTATGGCGTCAGCCGTGCTTCGATCCGGGAAGCGTTGAGCGAATTGAAGGCGCAGGGGGCCGTCACATCGAAACAAGGCGGCGGCACATACGTGGAGCAGGCGTTTCATGGTGAATTCTTTCACCAAGTGATGGTGGATGAATCGAACCTTGCCAGTTTCCGTTATCTTTTTGAAATGAGGAAGATCCTGGAGCCGGAAGCAGCCATGCTGGCAGCAGAGCGCAAGACGGAAAAAGAATTGGATGAGATGCGTTCGGCGCTTGATTTATTGAAGGATGCCGATGATGCTGGGTCCCATAAAGGGCGGGATGCGGATTTTGCTTTCCATCTTGCAGTCATGAAAGCGACGCATAATCCGGTCATGATCCAAACCTTTGCCAATTTGGACACGGTTTATAAGAAAGCATTGGCTTTGTCTTTTGAAGAGAAACAGGATCTTATCCGAAATAGGCGGATCATCTATGAGGAACATGAGAAAATCTTTGAAGCCATCCAAGCAGGGGAAGCAGAGCTCGCGCGTCTGCAGTGTTTGATTCATCTGCGGAATGTCGAGAAGAAGCTGACCCCTGACAGCTGAAAAAGGGGCGATACAGATGTATGACATAGTTATTGTTGGCGGCGGCATCGTTGGTTTGGCCACCGCATACGCCATTTTGCAAGACGCATCCGATAAAAGGATAATCATTCTGGAGAAAGAGCCGGAGCTGGCCTTGCATCAGACAGGTCACAACAGCGGCGTCATTCATTCCGGTATCTATTATAAACCTGGCAGCTTCAAGGCTGCATTTGCAAAGCAAGGGAACGAAAGCATGCTTGCCTTCTGCCGGGAAGCAGGCATAGACGTGGAGCAATGCGGAAAAGTGATTGTCGCAACCAAAGAAGAAGAGCTGAAGCAATTGGATCAGCTTTATCGCAGAGGGATGGCAAATGGTCTGGCAATCGAGAAAATCGATGCAAGGCAGCTGCAGCAAATCGAACCCTATGCGAACGGACTGGCTGCCATCCGTGTTCCTCAGGCCGGTATCGTCAATTATAAGCAAGTATGCCGGGTACTGGCAGAAAGGATACGATCAAAGGGCGGTATAATCAAGCTTGGGTGTGAAGTGGTAAAGATAGAGGAGAGGCTGAACAAAGCAGTCATCGATACAAACACAGATCCGATTCAAGCGGGATATGTGATTAACTGTGCCGGCCTTCATAGTGATCGAATCGCAAAGGCTGCGGGTCTGTTGACCGATACGAAGATTGTTCCGTTCCGCGGGGAGTATTATGAGCTTAAACCGCAAGCGAGACACTATGTCAAACACCTGATTTATCCGGTTCCGGATCCAGCCTTCCCTTTCCTTGGCGTCCATTTCACGCGGATGATCGGCGGGGGAGTGGAGGCAGGGCCCAATGCTGTCCTTGGCTTCAAGCGGGAAGCGTACCGGAAGACGGATGTCGGATTGAGAGATGCAGCTGACACGATGCGCTTTCCTGGATTTTGGAAGCTTGCCGGCAAATATTATCGCCAAGGAGCGGCGGAATACTTACGGTCATTCTTCAAGAGCCGATTTGTCAAAAGCCTTCAAGAGCTCATCCCGGATATCGAGGCAGATGATCTGGAAGCAGCCCCGGCAGGTGTCCGGGCACAGGCCTTGCAGCGTGATGGGAGTCTGGTGGATGATTTCCAGCTGATCCGCGGCAAACGTTCCTTGCATGTGTGCAATGCCCCATCCCCGGCAGCCACAGCTTCGCTGGTGATCGGTAAATCGATTTGGGAGCGAGCTCAGTGAAAAAACCGAGCAGTCAAGGCTGCCCGGTTTTTTCTGTATCGACAGGTACAGCTGTCCAGACAAAGCGCTCGGGAGCATCTCCGATATAGGAGAACGGATAGCATGTCGTCACGGTCAGCACTTCATCAGGAGCGGTAGGGACAATGACCGTCAAATCGTCCTTATCGACGATTTTCGTATTTTCTACTTTATAAGTGAAGGAACCATATGGCATTTCCACGACGAAAGTATCGCCTACCTTCACTTCCCCCATATTTCGAAAGACAGTATCGCGGTGACCCGATAAGACAATCTGATCATTTTGAAGTGGATAGGCGGTTCCTTTATAATGACCGACACCTTTTTCCAAGTCATCTGCATCCGTCCCTTCCACGATCGGGAGATCAGCATCCAGCTTTGGTACATGCAGGACACCGACTACATCGCCTTGTCCAGGCTCGAAGCTGCTGGCTTCCTCTTCTGCTTCCTCAGGTGTGAGCTTTTCTGCTGCATGTGCTTCGTGAAGCATCGTTTTGGCATCGGAAAGGGAATCTTTCTGCGCTTTGGAAGAAGCGTACCATTCGAAACCTCCGTAACCTACCAGCAAAAGTCCGGCAATGACGAATATGACAGCGAATTGTTTCATATATTCTCCTTTATGTACGGGCGGGTTGGATTATAGTCAGCATTATTATATATAAAATTTATCCAGCGGGAAAGCCGTTTCATGTAAAGGTTTAGTAAAGCAAAGCAGCGGATACACTGCCTTTATAACTGCGTCTATGGTATAATCGTGACTTATCCAGAAAAAGGGAGGGGAGGAGATGAGCTTGAAAAAATGGGTTTATGGTATGCTGCCATTGGCTTGTATCCTCATCATTTTCCTGTTTTCTGCCACTCCTTATCAGGAACAGGATATCAAGCCGATGCTTGCTTCCCATGTCGATTTAAGTCCGCTTGAACCGTTCCTATCACCGATACACTTTACCTATCATGGGCAGGAAGTCAGTGTCCAGGCAGTAGGAATTTATTCCGTTGTGGAATTTTTCATAAGGAAAGCAGCCCATTTCAGTGTTTATTTCTGTCTGGCGATTCTCGCATTCGCGGCGCTTTATAAAGGATTCGGTCTGAAATATCGCATGTCGCTGCGGATTTCCTTGGTGATTTCGATCCTATACGCGTGTTTTGATGAATTCCATCAAAGCCTTACTCCTGGCAGGACTCCTTATGTGGGTGATGTCATGATCGATACAATCGGGGCATGTGTGGGACTATTAGTGGTGATTATCGGCAAAAATCTATACCGCATTTATTGGAAACGATCATAGATGCGTCTAAATTCTTATTTTTGGCAAAAATGGACATCGTTTTGCAATGGATGTGGTATAGTTCACTATGTGTCACGTGATTCAGCTTGCGTACATAATGTATTGTATCGATTTACCAAACGAGGTGACATAGTGAGAGAGCAGGATATTTATAAACACATCTTAGCGAAACTGATCTCCCAGACGGAAAACAAACAAATCAACGATACGGATGCCATGATGAGAAAGCTAATTCAAGAATTGCAATCATATCGAATGACAAGTCAAAACTAAGAGCAGTGTACCGGGAACCGGCGCTGCTCTTTTTGTCTGTCTTAGCGGTAAAAACTGCTTGTGAACGTGTATTTATCTGCTCTATACGTGCTTGTTACATATTCGAACGGACGTTCATCCTTCAGATAGGACAAGCGATGAATCCGCAAAACTGCATCACCTGGCGATATGTTCAGTAAGCTGGCTGTTTCTTCATCAGCCAATAAAGCTTCTATTTCCTGTTCCGCGCGATGGAGCGTGAGCTGCATGTCCTCTTCCAAATATTTATAGAAGCTCTCCTTTAATTTAGTCTCCGTCAAGTGCTTGGTCATTTCCAGCGGGGAAGTGATCGTCTCCACTGCAATCGGCTCTTCATCCGCCAAACGCAGCCGTTTGATCCGGATAGCTTTCGTGCCGATTTCCTTTTGCAGCTTATCGGCAGCCAAACTGCTCAAATTGATTTCTTTCCATTCCAATATCTTGTTCGATGGTGTGAGACCGCGCGCCAGCATATCCTCGCGGAAGCTTGTCAATTTCGCCAAGGATTGGTGAAATGGCTGCTCTTTCACAAAAAGACCTTTATTCCGTCTTCTTTCCAGCAGGCCATCCTCAATCAGGGCCTGCATGGCATGTCTTACTGTCATTCGGCTGATGCCCAATGACTCGGTATAATGCCGTTCGGGCGGCAGCATTTCGCCGGGTGTTAAAGTGCCTGTCTCGATGTGTTCGCGGATCGCCTGCTCCAGCTGGTAATAAAGCGGAATCGGCGAGTTTTTGTCGATCATACTGGTTCTCCTCCATCGTTTCATTTCGCTTAGTATACCATGCTGAAAAATGATTGTATATAAATTGTCTATATGATTAGACAATGATCATACCTTGTGCTACGCTAACGGTATAATCTACGAAAGAAGGAATCTTGTCATGGGAGAAGTTTTGCTTCGCAATGTCCGGATCTGCCTGCCGGAAAAGATGATGACTGGTCATATCGGCATAGCGAATGGGAAAATAGCCGAAATAGGGGAAGGGGAACCATCCCGGCAGTATATGAAAGAAGTGGATGGGAAAAATCATTATGCGCTACCGGGGTTTATCGATGGGCATATCCATGGTGCTGCTGGTGCAGATACGATGGATGCGACACAGGAAAGCCTGCATACAATCGCTGCTTGGCTGCCGAATGAAGGAACAACCGCTTTCCTGGCGACAACGATCACACAGGGTCAGGGCGCGATTGAAGCGGCTTTGGAGCAAGTTGACTTGTTTTCGGCTCAAACAGGCGAAGCTGAACTTATCGGTGTCCACCTGGAAGGTCCTTTCGTCAATCCGAAAAAAGCCGGAGCGCAGCCGCTGTCGCATATTCAAAAGCCTGATGTCGAGCTTTTCCGGAAATGGAGGCAGTTATCGGGCGGCAATATCAGGGTGGTGACCCTGGCTCCGGAATGTGATGAAGACTACCGATTGACGGAGCTGCTTGCTTCGGAACGAATCGTGGCATCGGCCGGTCATACAGATGCGTCCTTTGAACAGATGAAGGAGGCTGCAAGACATGGCATCGGGCAGCTGACCCATTTATGCAATCAGATGAATGGCATACACCATCGAGACGTGGGTGCTGTCGGAGCCGGGTTCTTGTTATCCACGCTTTCATCTGAGCTGATAGCGGATGGCATCCATGTCGCACCCGAAATGCTTCGGTTGATTTATCAAAACGTTGGTCCGGAACGGCTGATTCTCATTACGGATTCCTTACGCGGAAAAGGGTTGGAAGATGGTACGTATGATCTGGGCGGCCAAGCTGTGACGGTCAAGGAAGGCAAGGCTCTGCTTCCTGATGGGACGCTGGCCGGCAGTATGCTTCAGATGAAAGATGCTGTATGCAACATGGCTGCATTTGCAGATGCATCTGTTTTGGATATCGCCAAAATGACGGCCGAGAATCCCGCCAAACAGTATAAGATATATGATCGGAAAGGATCACTGACAAAAGGGAAGGATGCAGATATCGTCCTGCTTGATGACCAGCTGACATTGCAAGCTACTTATTGCAGGGGAAATCTTGCTTACCAGAAGGAGGAATGATCATGCTGACAATGGAAAAAGCAAAGGATTACACCGAGCTCAGTGAAATGGCAGCCGAGCGCATCATCACCAAGCTCTCCGCCAAGCCTGATGCTGTACTTGGACTTGCGACCGGATCCACTCCGGAAGGCATGTATGACGCGCTTATCAAAGCTTATAAACAAAAACGCATCTCTTTTGCCGAAGCTACCACCTTTAATTTGGATGAATATGTGAATCTAGATCCAAAGGATGAAAACAGCTATGCTTATTATATGGATCAGCATCTATTCCAGCATATCGATTTATCTCCTGGGAATGCGCATCTTCCGAATGGCAAATCGGCTGATTTGGATGCCGCATGCTCTGCTTATGAGCGGCTGATAGAGAGAGCGGGCGGGATTGACCTGCAAGTGATCGGTATCGGGCTGAATGGACATATTGGTTTCAATGAACCATATACGCCATTCGAGCGCCGGACGCATGTAGTGGAACTGGATGAAACGACCAGGAAAGCGAATGCCCGTTTCTTTCCGGATTTGGATGCTGTCCCGACACATGCCATCACGATGGGGATCCGGAACATCATGGAAAGCAAGGAACTGCTTCTGCTTGTATCCGGCGAACAAAAAGCGGCTGTATTGGAACGTCTGGTATATGGGGATAAAACAGAAGCATTCCCTGCCTCCATCATCAAGGATCACCCGAATGTGACCATCATTGCCGATCAAGGTGCATTAAGCGGTTTGAAGGCAGCGGATCATCGAACTGGAGATTGATTTCCCGGGTAATAATTTGTCGAAAAAAAAGATGTGCAGAAGTCGGAATGACTTTTACACATCTTCTTCTATATATTCTTGACCGCCAAAGGTGATTTCAGCTTGTGCATTGGTCATATCCGTCACATAGGTCCGGAATTCTTCTTCTTTTCCCGATTCCATGGCCACATGGAGCACGACATGATCAGCATAATCAATCGTACGCAGTGTATAGGCGGATTGTCGCAGTTCATTTTCGACTTTTCCGAGCAATGTATAATCGATATGGATTTCCGCCAGCTGCATCAGCTGTCGTTTTACGACACCGATTTCATCGATCGACTGAGAGGCTGATCCGGAATACGCGCGAATCAGGCCGCCTGCACCGAGCTTGATGCCGCCGAAATACCTAGTAACGACAACAGCCGTATCCTTTAAGCCCTTTTTTTTCAGCACTTCCAGGATTGGCACTCCGGCAGTTCCGCTAGGTTCTCCATCATCACTTGCCTTTTGGATCAAGTCATGTTCACCGATCATATAGGCGGAGCAATTGTGGGTGGCGTCTTTATGCTCTTTCTTGATTTTCTGGATGAAGGCGATTGCTTCTTCCTCCGTTTCGACGCGTTTCACATGACCGATAAAACGGGATTTCTGAATGACAATTTCGTGTGAACCTTCCGTTTTTACGGTAAAATAAGTTGTAAGCATCTTGCATTTTACCTCCTTGAGCACTCATTATATAAAGATAGCAGAAATATGAAGGATTACATAGAAAAGTATCCCCGTAAACCCCATAAAGCAGTTGGGTAATTCGAATGATATAGCATACAAGATTGGAGTAATGAAATGGGCAGGAAAATCGAAGACAAAGCGCTCGACCGGATCATCAACGAGATGGTGGAAGCTGTCGAGAACAGCAAGGATGAGATTTTTTACATAGGGGAAGAGTCGCGGATGGAATACGAGCAGCTCCTTACCGACCTGCAGCTCACGAAGGAGAAAGTGGCTGATATGATCAAGGAGGGCGATCAGCTTGAACAGAAAGTCCGTTATTCCAAGATGCGCTTGTCCGATGTAAGCCGTGATTTCGATCGCTATTCAGAAGAAGAGATCAGGGAAGTGTACGAGCAAACGCATAAGCTGCAGATCGAGCTTCGTATGTCCCGTGAAAAGGAGAAGCTTCTGCGGGAACGCCGTGATGAGATCCAGCGTCGTTTGCAAGGATTGGAACTCAAGATGAAGCGTGCGGAAGGTCTTGTCGGGAAAATCAGTGTTGTCCTGAATTATTTGAATGATGATTTCAAACAAGTTTCCCAGCTGATTCATGATGCCAAAGAAAAACAGGAATTCGGCTTGAAAATCATCGAAGCGCAAGAGGAAGAACGACGCAGGCTCTCCAGGGAGATGCATGATGGTCCAGCTCAAATGCTGGCGAATATCCTGCTGAGATCCGAATTGGTCGATCGCACTTTCCGCGAAAGAAGCACGGAGGAAGCGCTGCTGGAAATCCAAAATATGCGCAAGATGGTCCGCAGCTCGCTGTATGAAGTTCGCCGCATCATCTACGATCTTCGTCCGATGGCCTTGGATGATCTGGGCTTGCTGCCTACCATCAAGAAGTACTTGGCCAATATCGAGGAATTCAATAATATCCATATCGACTTTACGGCACTGAAAGCCGAAAAGCGGCTGGATCCCAAATATGAAGTGGCATTATTCCGCCTTACCCAGGAAGCGGTCCAGAATGCAGTCAAGCATGCAGAACCGACCTCGATAAAGGTCCGCCTGGAAGTGATGCAGGAGTTGGTGGTGATCAGCATTGTCGACGATGGCAAGGGCTTCGACGTCACAGTGAAAAAAGAAAATTCCTTTGGGATCATTGGAATGCGGGAACGTGTCGAGATGCTGGATGGATCCATTTCTTTCCATTCCGAAATCGGGAAAGGCACCCGGGTCCTGATCAAGGTACCGCTTACAGAAGGATAAGACTGGCGGTATTCAGGTAATTATGCTTATAATTAGAAGCATGTAAAATGTTATTAATTTAGTCGGGATTTGTTAACGCACTTATAATTGCCTATTACAAAGAGATAATGCAGCAACAGATGAAAAACGACAAGAACTTGTAGGAGGAGCGAACCATATGAGTACTGGAATATTATTGATTGACGACCATAAGCTTTTTCGAGAGGGCGTCAAACGCATCCTGGAATTCGAACCTGCTTTCCAGGTTGTAGCGGAAGGCGATGATGGATCGGAAGCACTTGATCTGGTTGAAAAGTATAATCCCGATGTCGTGCTTATGGACATCAATATGCCGACCACGAACGGTGTACAAGCAACAGCGGACTTAATCAAGCATCGTCCCGATATCAACGTCATCATCCTCTCCATCCATGATGATGAGAACTACGTGACACATGCTTTGAAAACAGGTGCCCAAGGCTACTTGCTGAAAGAAATGGATGCAGATTCTTTGATCGATGCCATCAAGGTTGTCAGTGAAGGCGGATCTTATCTGCATCCGAAAGTCACGCACAATCTTGTGAAGGAATACCGTCGCCTTGCAGAGGAAAGCAACTCCTCCATTTCCAGCAAAATCGGTGAGCACCGCCGTCCATTGCACTTGCTTACACGCCGGGAATGTGAAGTGCTGCAGCTGCTTGCCGATGGCAAGAGCAACCGCGGTGTGGCAGAGGCACTGTATATCAGTGAAAAGACAGTCAAAAACCATGTCAGCAATATTTTACAGAAAATGAATGTAAACGACCGTACACAAGCAGTCGTGACAGCAATCCGCAACGGCTGGGTCGAAGTATTATAAGAGTTGAAAGTCCGGGTATGAAGCCCGGACTTTTTTGTTTTTAACGAAGAAGAGGAAGTATAAAGCTGTTTCGTCTGATCATCTGGCAATTGCTCCTGGCTTGATCTGAATTGAAATTCCTATTTGACGGATGCAAAAAGAACAAGCATAGGGTAAGATAGAAAGCAGAAAATAGAAGGCAGAAAATTGTAAGGGAGACCGATAGCATGAATATTGCTGTGATGACAGATAGTACAGCATATCTTACGCCGGAACAGCGAGAAGCATTTAACATACATATGATTCCATTGCAGGTCGTTTTCGACGATGCAACGTATGAAGAGGAAGTGGATATCACTGCTGCGGAATTTTACGCCAAAGTCAAGCAGCAGAAAACTTTGCCGAAAACATCGCAGCCAGTGGTCGGGAAAGTGATCGGACTTCTGGAGGAATTGAGCAAAAGCTATGACGCTGTGATCAGTGTCCATCTGTCCAGCGGAATCAGCGGGACTTACCAATCCATGATCGCTGCAGATGATATGGTCGATGGAATCGATGTCCATGCATACGATTCCGAGCTGAGCTGCATGGCGCAAGGGTTCTATGCACTGGAAGCAGCCCGCATGGCAAAGCAAGGTGCTTCCGTGGAAGACATCTTAAAGCGGCTGGATGAAATGAAGGAAACGATGGATGCTTATTTCATCGTGGATGATCTTTCCAACCTGCAGCGAGGCGGACGCCTGAACGGGGCGCAAGCCCTCATCGGCAGTTTGCTCCAGGTGAAACCGGTTCTCCATTTCGAGAATAAAGTCATCGTTCCTTTCGAAAAGATCCGTACAAAGAAGAAAGCCATCAGCCGCATCAAAGCACTATTCGCCGAACAGGCATCCAGCGGGGCAAAAATGAAAGCCTGCTTCATCCATGCCAATAGACCGGAAGAAGCTGAAAGTCTTCGTCAGGAATTGGCGGCCGAATACCCGAATGCAGAAGTGGAAGTCTCTTATTTCGGTCCGGTTATCGGCACCCATCTGGGAGAGGGTGCAATCGGCCTGACGTGGTACAAAGAGTGACAGGGGAGGAACTTTTTCTCCCCCTTTTTTATAGAAAGGAGCAAATATATGGAGCTTGACCCAAAACGGTATGCCGGCAAGCGGCTATTACGGCGTGAAATCCCCTTATCAAGTACAACCCTCCGAAAAGCTCTTCAGAACGAACACTTCAAACAAATTCCAGCTATCCGCAAAGAAAAAAGCGGTTCATACTGCAATCGCTGCAATGCCGCGCAGTCTCTCCTGCAAATGATTTCCTGCCAGATTTGCGGCAGTATACATCTCTATTGCCGGAATTGCATTCAGATGGGAAGAGTGAGCGCATGTGAATATTTTTATGAATGGGCAGGGACAGCGCCTGAATGGCCGCGGCATACAAAGCCATGCGCTTGGGAGGGAGAGCTTACCCTCCACCAGCAGGCTGCCGCAGATGCAATCGAGCAAGCGATGAAACAGAGCGGGAAGCTGCTGGTCCATGCTGTCTGCGGGGCGGGAAAGACCGAGATGCTGTTCCAGGGCATAGCCTCTGCGCTCGAAAATGGAAAACGGATTTGCCTTGCGACACCGCGGGCGGATGTCGTTCGGGAATTGCTGCCGCGATTCCAGCAGGCTTTTCCGCAAGTGGCCGTACAGGCCCTTCATGGCGGCAGTCCGGACAAGACAGGCGATGGTCAGCTTATCCTTGCGACCACGCATCAGCTGCTCCGGTTTTATCATGCTTTTGATGTGCTTATCATCGATGAAATAGACGCTTTTCCTTATCATGCGGACCCGATGCTCCATATCGCCTCAGAAAAAGCCAAGAAACCAAGATGCGCTTCCATTTTCCTCACCGCAACTCCACGGCTGAAAGAAAGGCGGCAGATTGCTGCCAATACGCTCCCGCATGTGTTTGTTCCCTTACGTTTCCATGGACAGCCGCTCCCTGTACCAATAGTGAAGATGTGCTTTGGTTTGCGTAAGCAACTGAAAAAAGGTGATTTTCCAAAAGGATTCATAAAGTGGCTCCATAAGCGGAGGAATCCGTCGAGGCAGCTGCTTGTCTTTTTGCCGACGGTTGTGCTGGCTGATACATTGCAGGCAGAAGCGCAGCGGACACTGCACCCCTTTGCACAAAAAATCCTGTCCCAAAAACAAGCTGAAACACTTATCAGCACCGCACATGCTGCCGATAAAGACAGAGAGGAGAAGATACAGGCATTCCGCAATCGGGAAACAGCAATTATATTGACGACGACCATCCTGGAACGTGGTGTTACATTTCCTTCTGTTGATGTTGCCATCCTGGATGCCGGCCATGATGTCTTCGATGAGGCAGCGCTGGTGCAGATTGCTGGCCGTGCAGGCCGCAGCCCTGCCGATCCGACTGGAGAGGTCGTCTTTTTTCATGAGGGCAGAAGTGATGCAATGGACAAGGCGATACAAGCCATCCAAGGCATGAATCGACGGGCAAAGCGTTTATGACGATTTGCTTTGGCTGCGGTGAAACATATACTTTCAGACCGAGCTGGTCGACTTTTTTATGGCCTGAGCGTTTATCTCTGCTTTGCCCCGTCTGCGCCGGGTCCTTTCACCAGCTCAAGGAATCAGGATGCCCCATCTGTATGAAGCAGACAGGTTCCGCTACTTGTGCAGATTGCCGGTATTGGGAAAAATCCAGCTATCGATCTGTACTTGAGAAGAATGTATCGTTGTATGGGTATGAGTCATTTATGCAGGATTATATAGCAAGATGGAAGTATCGCGGGGATTATGTACTGGGGAAAGTTTTCGAAGCAGACTTCAAGAAACTCTATCAGCAGTATTTCCATGATTCCAAGTATGTCGCAGTGCCCATACCATTGAGCGCGGAACGAATGGCCGAGAGAGGCTTCAATCAAGCTTTGGAACTGGCGGATTTTACAGGAGCGAAAAAGAAAGAAGTGCTGGGCAGGAGGCATGGGGAGAAGCAATCCAAGCGCAGCCGCTTGCACAGGCTGACTGCTGATAATCCTTTTTATCTATTGGCAGAGCCGCCGGAATACGCCGTATTGATCGATGATATTTATACAACGGGCACTACGCTGCGGCATGCTGCTCGAATGATGAAGGAAAATGGCAGCGTTTATGTGGCTGCCTGTACGCTTATCAGGGGGTAACTTTCCCATATGACAAATGTCGTGTAAACAGCGGCTTTATCACTTTATCATGCTATAATCATACTAAGCGGGACACAAATCAGTGTACCTATTATACTAGGAGGAGGGCGTTAGCCTATGTTAGAACTAGCAAATTGCGTCCGCTGCGGAAGCGTATTCGCACGAGATTACCGAGATATTTGTCCGAATTGCCATCGAGAGGAAGAACGTTCCTTCCAGATGGTCCATCAATATCTGCGCAAACGTGAGAATCGCCAAGCAACCATCCAGCAAATCACGGAAGCAACAACGGTACCGGAATCATTGATCATCAAATTCGTCCGTGAAAAACGGCTGCTGCCAAGCCAATTCCCGATGCTGTCCTATTCCTGCCGCAATTGTTCCAATCAGATCACAGAAGGTGAAATCTGCGCGGATTGCAAAGATCAAATGCGCAAAGAACTGGACATCGCCCGTGAATTGGACGAAAAACGCACTGTTGCCGGCGTACAAGAGCAGCGCGTGTATTATAATGCAGATCGCTCTGTGAAATAATTAGTCAAATCGCTAAACATTTCCCCGATGTTGACCGATACTATCTGTAAGAGTGTTAAGAAGTTGGAAAGGGGTGCAGATCTTATGAAGATTCAAGGTCCGAACCAATCCGGTTTCAATCCGTACACAAAACAGCTGAAGCAGCAGGCTGATTTGCAGAAAGCAAGTCAGCGCCAGGATAAACTGGAGATCTCCTCGGAGGCGAAGCGCCTCCAGGAAGGCGACAAAATCCAGGCCAGCCGCAAAAGCCATGTGGAACAGATAAAAGCCGCAGTACAAAATGGCGAATATAAAGTCGATGCAGAGAAAACCGCTAAGAAAATGATGGATTTTTGGTCATAAGACCAAGGAGGAGCAACCATGGCTTTACAGGATTTATACGAAACGATCGAGAAATTGCATAGATTGCACCGGAGTCTGGTGGAAATCAGCCGTCTCAAAACGGATTATTTGAAATCAAATGATATGGACAGCCTCCAAAAGCAGCTGCTTGCCGAGAAGAAGCATGTGCAGGCTGTATCCCAGCTCGAAAAGCTTCGGATCAAACAAACGGAATCATGGGCAGTTTCTGCCGGCCTTCCAGTGCCGTCCACTGTTACCGAGCTTTTGGAACAGATTACGGATCAGCAGATGGTGCGTCAGCTTGAAAAAGAGCTGATCGGATTGACAGAGGCAGTGACGGAGCTAAAAAAGCAGGAAGCACTCAATCAGCAGCTGCTGGAGCAGTCGATGCAATTTTTGCAGATTTCACTGGATATGCTTGCTCCCTCCATCCAATCATTGAATTACGGCACTCCCGACCAGGATCAGCAGCGGCCGCAGAATCGCGCTCTATTCGACTCCAAAGCATAACACTATTACGGAAAGCCATCGGTAAAAGGGGAATGAATAAATGGGATCGACATTTGCAGGATTAGAAATCGCCCGCTCTGCGCTATTTGCACAGCAGACGGCACTATACACGACAAGCAATAACATAGCCAATGCCAACACAGAAGGCTACACAAGACAACGTGTCAACTTCGAACAAATCTCCCCATATCCAGCCGCAGGACGCAATCGTCCGCAAGTGGTCGGCCAGCAGGGAACAGGCGTCGAGGCAGGATCGATCGAACGGATCCGCAACAGTTATCTGGATGCGCAATATCGTTCGCAAACTGGTACAGCCAGCTTTTGGAATACAAAATCAGAAGCATTGAGCCGTATGGAAGGCATCATGAACGAGCCTTCTGATTCAGGCTTGTCAGCTGTCATGGATGATTTCTGGAGCGCACTCCAGGATTTATCGGCAACCCCGGAGGAGTCCGGTGCTCGTTCTGTCGCCTTGCAAAAAGGACAAGCTGTTGCAGATACGTTCAACTATATCTCCAGCAGCCTCAGCAATGTCCGAGGCGACTTGCAAGATCAGATTGACAATGTGTCCGTCAAAAGCATCAATTCCTATTTGAATCAAATCAATGAATTGAACAAACAGATCGCTAAGATGGAACCGCATGGCATGGTGACGAATGATCTGTATGATAAACGGGATGTGCTCATCGATGAGCTGTCTTCGATGGTCAACATCAAAGTGGAATACCAGGAATCCGGCGGCATGGCGCCGACAGCCGCCCAAGGTATCGCCAAGATTACTTTGGTTGATGAGGAAGGTGCGCCCCAAGCGGTTTTGGTCGACCCGGATACAAAGACCTATCAGGAAATGTCCGTGCAATATGGACAAGATGAAAACGGCATGGAAGGCGTTCAAAGCATCACTTTTGGAGATACAGAGATTCCTGTAGAGGAATTCACATCCAAGGGTGAACTTAAAGGTCTGATAGATTCCTATGGTTATTTGGAAGATGGAGCTATTAAAGGTACATACCCGGAAATGATGCAGAATCTTGATAAAATGGCATTCAACTTTGCAAAGGCCCTTAATGCTGTCCAGCAGACAGGCTATACGAAAGATGGCAGCTTATCCGGCATCGATTTCTTTGACGCAGGTGATTCTGTATACGGCGCTGCCGCTAACATCAGCCTATCGGCTGAAATCGAGGGGAACCCGGATCTGATTGCAGCAAGTGCGGACGGTACTTCCGGAAATGGTGACAACGCGAAGAAACTGGCCGAAGCAATGCGATCTCCTTTGGAAGAATTAGGCGATACCTCCATCAGCAGCTTTTATGAAGGCATGATCGGAACATTAGGGGTGAACGCGCAGGAAGCAAACAGACAAGCAGCCAACTCCACTTCATTGGTGGATCAAGCTGACCTGCAGCGTCAATCCGTCTCCAGTGTGTCACTCGATGAAGAGATGACGAACATGATCAAGTTCCAGCACGCCTATAATGCTGCAGCCCGCAGCATGACAGCGGTTGACGAGATGCTTGATACGATCATCAACAACATGGGATTAGTAGGGAGGTAAGTAAAGGATGCGCATAACACAAAGTATGATGTCCGACCGTATGCTGCGTAACTTGAGCAATAGCTACAGCGACCTGAATAAATATTCCGAACAGCTGTCTTCAGGTAAGAAAATCACCAAGCCTTCTGACGACCCGGTTGTTGCCACAAAAGGTATGGGCTATCGGACCGAGGTACGTGAAGTCGAGCAGTATAAGCGGAATTTATCTGAAGCACAGACTTGGATCGATAACTCTGATTCTGCCTTGAACAATGCGACGAGTGCCCTGCAGCGTATCCGGGAGCTTGCTGTCCAAGCCAGCAATGGTACATATGAAGAAGGGCAGCGGGAGAATATTGCAGAAGAAGTGGATCAGCTCAAAGAGCAGCTGGCGACGATAGCCAATACACAAGTAAATGGTAAGTATATTTTTAACGGAACCAACACCGATGCAGCGCCCGTGACGATCAATGAAGATGGAAGTGTGACGGTGGATAATAATTCGAATGCAGTCAGCCTTACTTTATCCAAGGGCGTCGATGTAAAAGTGAATGTGGATGGAGATGCTGTATTCGGAGAGAAATTGTTCAGTGATTTGGAAAGCTTCTCTGCTGCGCTCCGTTCTGATACCCCAGATGAAGATTTGGATGCTTATATCGGTACGATCGATGAAAATATCAATAGCCTTATCAATGAGCGAGCCGATTTAGGTGCAAGGATGAACCGGCTGGACCTTGTATCGTCGCGTTTGGATGATCAGGAATTATCAGCGACAGAATTAATGTCCAATAATGAAGATGCCGAAATGGAAGAAGTCATCATGAATCTCGTGTCCCAGGAAGCAGTCCACCGAGCTGCTATGTCAGCGGGTGCACGAATCATCCAGCCGACCTTGATGGACTTCTTACGATAAAAATAGATAAAGCTCTGCCAATCGGCGGAGCTTTTTGTATAGGAAGGAGCCTATCCATGCAGATGCCGCAAGTAAAGCTGCAATCGCAGCAAGCTAAAATCAGCCTTCATACAACAGATGCAGCAGTCAACATCCAACAGCCAAGAGCCGAGCAAACCATCCACCAGCCAAAAGCTGAAATAACCATGCACACAACACCATCCAAGCTGACCATCGACCAGACCCAGGCTTGGAATGATATGGATTTGAAATCGGTTTTTAAACGGACGGAGGATTTCGCTGAGCTTGGCAGGAAATCCTTGCTTGAAGGCATAAGCCGCCGGGTCCAGGAGGGCAAGGAAATGATGGAGATCGAAAAAGGCGGCGATCCGATCGTTGCGCAGGCAAAACGAATCGCAGAACGAAATTTGAAGGAGTTTGCGATTGGATGGATACCATCGCATTTTGCTGTGAAGATCGATTATCAGCCATCTGAGCTGGAGATTGATGTGAAAGTCAACCGGCCGCTGATACGAAACACTCCACAGCATCCGCGATTCGATTATCAGCCAGGTCAAGTGGATACTGGTATTGCACAATATCAATCTCTGAAAGTAGACTTTGAGAATTTGAAATTCCATGGAGTCAATGGATTCGAGATGAATATATGAGGGATTCAAGCATGAATATCGAAACGAAATATTTTGGCAGCATGATAGTAGAGGAAGAGAAAGTTATCCGTTTTGAAAAGGGTTTGCCAGGATTCCAGGATGAAACCGGCTTTGTATTGATCGATTTTCCGGAGAATCCTGTATTCCGGATTTTGCAAAGTATAAAAACGCCTCCCGTGGCTTTTGTGGTGGCTAGTCCTTACCATTTCCATAAAGATTATGCGTTTGATTTGGATGAACCAATCAAAGAAGCATTAGCGATCACCAAAGCGGAACAGGTGAATGTATTAGCCATTTTGACGCTGCGGGATCCTTTTGCCAATAGCACGATCAACCTGCAGGCACCGATCATCATCAATGGAGAGTCACTGAAGGGACAGCAAGTCATCCTATCTGATGCATTTTCTTCCCGTACACCCTTGCAAGCTGAGAAAGCGAGGATGGAATAATGCTGGTTTTGACAAGAAAGGTCGGCGAATCGCTTAAAATCGGTGATGATGTAGAATTGAAAATCCTAAGTATCGATGGTGAACAAATCAAACTTGGCATCGAGGCCCCAAGGCATATTGCCATACATAGAAAGGAAGTCTATTTGGCCATTGAGCAGGAAAACAGCGCTGCAGCAGACACATCCGTCGATTTACTCGATTTCTTGAAAAATAATGGAGAAAAAAGCTAAACATGTTGCCATATCCTCCGATATAAATAGTACAGCACAGGAAAGCAGCGGGCGGCCGACCGCTTGCGGACCGTGAAAACCACAAGGATGTGGGCTGTACTTAAACTCAAGGAGGAATTTTTAAAATGAGAATCAACCATAATATCTCTGCACTTAACACGTACAACAAACTAAGTGCTAACAACTCTGCTACACAAGGCGCACTAGAAAAACTTTCTTCTGGTCTTCGCATCAACCGTGCTGGTGACGATGCTGCTGGATTGGCTATCTCCGAAAAAATGCGTGGTCAGATCCGCGGTCTAGACATGGCTGCGAAAAACGCACAGGATGGCGTTTCCCTAATCCAGACTGCTGAGGGTGCTTTGAACGAAACTCACTCTATCCTACAGCGCATGCGTGAGCTTGCAGTTCAGTCTTCCAACGACACGAACACTGCTTCAGAAGACCGTGTAGCTTTGCAAGATGAGTTCAACGAATTGGCAAAAGAAATCGACCGTATCTCTTCTGATACAGAGTTCAACACGAAAAAACTTCTTAACGGTACTACATCAGAAGTTACATTCCAAATCGGTGCAAACAGCGGCCAGCTTCTAACAGTTTCACTTCAAGCTATGGACGCTACAACTCTTGGTGTAAAAGATCTGGATATCAGCACTGCAACTGCATCTGAAATCTCTGGTGTGATCTCTACAATCGATGAAGCGATCAACAGCGTGTCCAGCTTCCGTTCTAACCTTGGTGCGAACCAAAACCGCCTGGAACACACAATCAACAACTTGAACACGTCTTCCGAGAACTTGACTGCTGCTGAATCCCGTGTAAGAGACGTAGACATGGCGAAAGAAATGATGGAATTCACTAAGAACAACATCCTTTCCCAAGCTGCACAGTCCATGCTTGCACAGGCTAACCAACAGCCACAAGGCGTTCTTCAGTTGCTACAATAATCAATCTATAAAGGAGCATTCTTTGCTCCTTTATAAAAATATCGTATCAAGTTACTTGATACGATATTTTTATTTCATATAGGGGGATTACCATGAAACCTTTCATTTCTCTGTGCATGATTGCAAAAGATGAAGAAACTGTTTTAAATAGATGTCTGGACTCCGTTAAGGGACTGGTGGACGAAATCATCATCATCGATACCGGTTCTGCAGACCGGACAAAAGAAATTGCAGCAGCATATACAGAGCATGTATATGATTTTGAATGGGTGAACGACTTTTCGGCTGCTCGGAACTTCGCTCAATCAAAAGCTTCCGGGAAATGGATTATTTATCTGGATGCCGATGAGTATGTGGATGAAGAGAATTTCAAAGATGTCATAACTGAGTTGAAAAATTTTGATGACGATCAAGCAGATGCTTTCATGGTGACGCAAGTAAACTTCTTGGGAGAATTAGGAGAAGGTGTTACACACACTCCGACGATACGAATCTATAAAAATACTCCTTCCATAAGTTTTTATCGAAAAGTGCATGAGCAACTGAAAATTGCAAATGGGACATTAAAAATAGCTTCATTGAATCTGTCCATTTACCACTCCGGTTATTTAGAGCGTACGCTCAAGAAAAAAGATAAAAACTCCCGAAACACTCCTTTGATCAACACAGAACTAAAAGGGAAAAATACTGGATTTGATTATTTCAACTTAGGAAATGAAGTGCTTTCACAGCAAAAATTTGCAGAAGCTGCCGATTTATATAAAAAAGCATTCCAAAAGAAAGATTCCATCCAATACCTTTGGGTACCTCTTGCGGTGGAAAGACTGATCTATTGTTTAGGGAATCTCAAGAGATACCAAGAGGCTTTGAAGATCGTGGAAGAAGCGATAGAGCTATGGTCTGGAGCGATTGATTTTCGGGTCCAGAAAGCATTGATTCTCTATTCGCAAGGAAGGTACAGGGAAACAAAACAGGAATTGGCTTACCTTGACTGGGGCAAACAGTGGGGAGTAGTTAACAGTGTCAATTATTTAGAGTACCTGCCATTCTATACATTGGGCAAAATCCATGAGGAAGAGGGAGACCTCACCAAAGCTGTAAAGAATTATAGCAAAGCGCTTAATTTCAACAAGAATGACGGGGAAACGATAACACGTCTATTTCGGTTATTGCTATCCTCCCATACAGATACCGAAGTTGCCCAATTCATTGAAAATAATAATTTGATGAATAGCCGCACCTCCGAGCGTGTATATATAAAGGCATTATTGGAAATAGGGGCGATTTCTCTGGTTGAGCTGCTTTTAGAAAGAAAACGAATACCAAGAACAAGCGGCCTGGAATTGAAACTGCAGATCGGGAAAGGCGACTTTGATGCAATTAAAACAAAAATAGCTGATTACTCCATTCTGCAGCTGTTCGCTGACAGCTATTTTGATTTGTTTGATCTAGTCATTATATCTATCGAATTGGATGACAAGACTTTCCTGGATAATTTGAAGCCTTCCCTTACTCAGGAAGATCATCGTTTGTTGAAGTCACTTATAACCTTGACGAACTTGGATAATAATTTGGGTGAGCTGGAGCGATTACTGTCCAGGACGGTCAGAATGCAATCATTTGATTGCTTCGAAAAAATCGTGGATACAATTCAGTCGGGAAGTTTGAATAATATAATTGCCCGCGTATTGTACGCACATGGATATAAAGAATTAAGTGCTGAATTCTATGCAGCTTCGGATTCTGCCAGCTTGAATGATAAGGACTTCGTCAATGTAATGGAACTTGCGATTTCCAACAACGATATTGATCTTGCCTTGACATTTGGGTTCCAAGCCATCAAACAGGACGTCAGCCATTTCAAGGTATATGAAATGGTAATGGAATGTTTGCAAAGCAAGGGAGAAGAAAAAGATATTGCTTCCTTCCGTAAAATTACGAATAAGATGTTTCCGGGTAACTACTTATCCCGGCAAGAAAGACAGCAGGCAGAGGCGAAATAAATGAAGGATTACCAAATAACCGTCATTGTACCCATGTATAATGTGGAGCTTTATATAGAAGAGACGATTGATTCCATCATCGCACAAACGATGTTCGATGAGGTGGAGTTACTGATTGTTGATGATTGCTCGACTGACGCTTCATGGGAGCTTGCCGAGCGAAAAAGAAAAAGGTTCCCATCCAATATCAGGCTGATACGTCAGCCTGAAAATGCAGGGGTTTCGGCTTCTCGTAATTTGGGCCTGAGACATGCGAACGGGGAGTATGTATTTTTTGCCGATTCGGATGATGTGCTGCCGCATGATGCATTGGAGAATCTATACAATGCTGCAAGTAAGGCAGAGGCGGATTTAGTCACGGCTCCTTTTGACCACTTGGTTGATGGAGCATTTAAAGAAGCAGGACTGACAAGGGTTTTTCCTGAGTTAAAGAGGGAAGGGTACATAAACATCCAGGAAAATCCTTCTATCATGTATAGCATTTTTTGCTGGGGGAAGTTATATAGAAAGTCTTTGATAAAAGAAATGTCCTTCCATGAAGATATCAGTTTTGGAGAAGACCAAATCTTTACGATTTCAGCCATGCTCCGTGCCGAGAATATTTTTAATCTATCTGACATCACATACCATTACAGGGGGCGGCTAGGTTCGATAACTAAATCAGCATCCAGCATCGAAGCGCTGGAAAGCTCCATACGTGTAGGAAGATTGGTAGAGGAGTGTATAGATGCGACTTCTCTGATACAAAAGGAGATGCTGAAGGGCTATTATTTTAGATCTTGTTTACTCAGGGATATCTGGGGACCTATACGTGTTGCGCTGAATAAAGCGGATATGGCGGAAAGGCATCAAACATTGTCTTTACTGAATGGGTGGATCACGGATCTATCAAGCCGATATATACGGGAGTATATAAGCGATTTCAATGAAATACTGAAGAACATCGGTGAATTGTTCCCAGTCATGGACACCAAGACACAGCAATTGTTAATTTCGATCCTTAAGGCAATAAAGACTAAATATGGACAACAAGCTGTAAACTAGTTAAAGTAAACGTATTCTACGTTTACTTTTTTTATTTGTCTGAAAAGGGGATGCTCGCATGATCATCGATTTCACCCTCATCTATGCCGATGGGAACGGGACCTTGGAAACAAGATTGAAAAAGACTATCGAACTGCTGGTTGATCGGGGTCATCAGGTAAGGGTGTTTCAATCATACAGATCCGAGGATGCAAAGTGGGAGACGGCTTTGCCTGAGGTTCACTATTACGGAGAGAAGAGCGGACTGGAGTATGAGAACCCAGATTCCTTGATCGAAGGCTATACGAATAGCCTGCGGCACCATGGCAAGCCGGATGTGATTGTGGCGGTCCGGGCGCCGCTGATGAATTATGTATGCCGTACGGCGGTGGCGCAGCTGCATGGACCGATGCCCCGGATTTATTCCTGGCTGCAAGAAGCTCCTGAAGAATATGGTTACGAAGAGGCGCTGAAATTCAGTGATCGTCATTTGGTGATGAACGAACAGTTGGAGGAAGCAGTGCGCCGTTATGCATTTCAGGAGCAGTGGCTCCATATGATCGGGGAACCGATTTTGCTGGGAAAGCAGGATGTCATTCCCCGGCCAGAAAAGAAGGCGTGCTTCGTCTCTGTCGGGGAGCTATCCTTATTTGATCATCATTATGAGAAATTATTTGCGGCTTTTCAGGCTATCCAGGATAAGGCTGATCTCATGATGATCGGAGATGGACCTGATAAGGCAGCCATCAAGGCCATGGCGCAAGACATGGGAATCGGACAATCGATCCTATGGCAGGATGAGGCGGCGGACTTTTGGCCGCATGTAAAATCAGCGACAGCATTGATCATCAAAGGAAACGATGAAGCATCGCATCGTTTGACGATCGAGGCACTGGCCAGAGGAATCGTGCCGGTTAAGGAAGGGTACGGCGAGCCGCTGCCGACATTGGCTGATTTGCGGGGGATTGCGGAAGGCGTGTACGAACTCCCTCCAGCAGAGGCATGTCAGGAACTGGCCGAGCCATATCATATGGAATCGGTAGTTGATCGCTTGGAAACAGCATTGCTGGAGGAAAGCTATTCCGAAATCCCGCAGCAAGCCATACATGATCCGCAATATCTTTATTATAAAGTGCTGGATGATATTTTGACTTGCGCCATCGATGGATCTGAATCGATCGCTCAAACAGAAGAGGAAGTCGATTATTTAGCAAGCTTCTTTACACAGCGGTATATTAATGAAGAATTTCATCCTGTGGAGGCTGATGTGACCAGGCAAGCCGCATATCCCAAAGTGGAATCGGTAGACTACCATTATACAAGGGCATCGGTGCGTCTGCTGTTGATTCAGACTTGGAAGGAGCAAGATCGATCCGAGAAAGTATATTGCCGGCTGGAGTTGGTCAATAAAGCTGGCACATGGAAAATCGATCAGCTGCAGCGGGAGGCGCCTTACCGTCCAGAAGAGCAGTCCGTATCCGCGGCAGGCCGCAAAAAGCTAGTCATGGTAGCGCGCAATAGCAGCGGTTCGAACACATATGCATTGGCAAAAAGTATACCAGAAGCCATACGTGAATCCTTCGATGCAGAACTGCTTCAGCAGCAGGAAACGCAAGAGTTCCAGGAAAAAGTAAAAGCAGCCGATGTGCTGATCATTACCGAAGCGAATATCAAGCACAACAAAAAGCTGTACAATCCAAACCAGCTGATCATCGATACTTGGCATGGCTTTCCGCTGAAAGCGATGGGGTTTGCGGATAAGAATGAACAGAATAAGCATGTGCTGGCAGACCGTTGGGGCAGCATCAATTATGTATGTTCTTATTCGGATTTCTTCAGTGATTTGATGATCCGCTGCTTTAAATTGAACCCCGAACATATCCAATTGACGGGAGCACCGCGGAATGATTTGCTGCTTCAGCGGCCGGATACACATTTCCTGAAAGAAGAATTCGATATCGATCCAAGTGAAAGCAGGATGATTTTCTTTATGCCGACGTATCGGCAAGTAGCACATAATGACCGTGCGGATACGAATTTGAATCGGGATAATTTGTTTGGCATGGAGAGCTTCGATAATGATCAGTTTCATGATTTCCTGGAGAGAGAAAACCTGGAGCTGATAGTGAAGCTGCATCCAGCGGAGGAGAAGCTGTTCCTGAATCATTTCGAAAGGCAGACACGTGTCCATCTCCTTACTGATGAAATGCTGACACGCTATGGTATGGATCTGTATGAAATCATGCCTCTGGCCGACATGCTCATAACGGACTATTCCTCGATATATTTTGATTATTTGCTTCTGGATAAGCCTATCATCTATACGCCTGTCGATCTTCATTCGTATCAGCAGAATCGTGGGTTCATCCTTGATTCGTACACGAACTGGACACCTGGTCCGAAAGTGACGACCCAGGAGGGACTGCAGGATGCTTTGGCAACTTTTATAGAAAATCCTAATTGGTTCAGTGCTGAACGCAAACAAATACGGGACCAAGTCCATCATTTCCAGGATGATCAGTCATCAGCAAGGGTGTGGGATTTTATCCAGGAGAAAATCGCTGCTTACACCCAGCCCGTGTGAACCGCCTTTATAGGGCGGTTTTTTATTACTTTCGATTATTTTTTCCGGAATAGGTTTTGAATGAATAGGTTATGGGTAGATAGAAGAGGACAATCCTCCTGATTCGGGAGGAATGAATATTTTCCAAATTATTACTTGTAAATTTACAAGAATGGCAAAATTACATATATTTAAACAGAGAAGTTAAATGAACCTCAGGAGGAACAGGAGTATGCATAGGAATAAAGACTTGTATTTGTTTTTGGAACAAAAAGCGAAGGACCTTACGGAAGATTGGTATCGGCAGCTTGATAAGCATAACAGCTCTGGCGTTTACGCAACCCGTGATCCAGAAACGATAGAAAACCTCAAAAAGCAAAACTACGATTTTCATCTTCACTTCTTTCGTATCTTCATTGAAGACAAAGAAACTTTCAGCAAAAATTTCGAAGAGTGGATTATTTCCATTGCGCGGGATGAAAAACATCTGAATACGCCCACGCATCAAATCATCCGTGAATTTGTTGTCACTCGGAAGCAGTACCTTGATTTGATCAATGAATTTTATCATTTACATAAAGACACGATCGAACGGGAAATGCTTGAACTTTGGAACCGCGAAATAATCACAGCCGTTGATCAGGTGATCCTGAAAGTGACGGAGGAAATGCATCATTATTCGAATCGGAAGCTGCAGGCACAGCAGGAGATGATCAATGAACTCAGCTCTCCAGTCATCCTGTTGAATGATACGACAGCCCTGCTGCCATTGGTAGGTGACATTGACACGAACAGAGCGAAACTGATATTGGAGAATACACTTCGCGCATGTACCGAACAGGATGTCGATTTGCTGTTCATCGATCTCTCCGGCGTCATCATCATCGACACGATGGTTGCCCAGCAAATCTTTTATCTTGTCGACGCGCTGAAATTAGTCGGGGTGGAAACGGTGATTTCCGGAATGCGCCCTGAAATTGCCCAGACGGCAGTCCAGCTGGGAGTCAGCTTCAATGTCAAAACAACCGCAACATTGACACAGGCAATCCGTACTAGCAGCCGTATCTCCATTAACTGATTTGAAAATGCTTACATGATGTGTTTCGCCCTTTTCCATCAGCAGAAAGATAGCTGATCGATCTTGACAAGGCAGCACATGAACTGCAGCAGCCTATCTTGCCAGTGAGGCTTCGGATCACAAGTTAGTCCATAATTGATGACAAGCAGGCGGGTACAGAAAGAAGTGCCCGTTTTTTTCTGCGTTTTTTTGTTTTGCTTCTTCACATCCCTGTCATTCTGCCGATATAAAAAGAAACGCATGTGCAAGGAGATGGCTTTGATGATTGATAAATTGTCTACCGCTTCACAGCATGTTACACACCAGTCGGGAGAAAGTCGTCCCGCAGCGAGCGAAACAATACGTAAACAGGAGACCGCTTCGGATGGCTCCAACCCATATATCGATTTTGACAAATCAGATTTCGAACAAGTGATTGAAACAATGAATCAATTTTTGGAACCGACCCATACAAATTTGAAATTCGAGTTGCATGAAGAACTGGAACGTTATTATGTGACTGTGGTCGATTCCGATACGAAGCAAGTCGTCAGGGAAATCCCGCCGAAGAAATTATTGGATGCCTATGCCAAGATGGCGGAATTCATGGGTTTGCTCGTAGATGAAAAAATATAAGGAGCAGGTGATCATATGGTAGATAGTGTTTCTTCCAGCAGCAGCAATTCCATGCGTGTAGGGGGACTTGCTTCCGGAATCGATACGGATTCCCTCGTGGAACAATTGATGAATGCAGAGCGCCAGAAATTATACAAACTTCAGCAGCAGCAAACGACGCTGACCTGGCAGCAGGATGCATATCGGGAAGTGAATACTTCATTAAATAGTTTTTATGAAAAAGTCAAAGACATGAGATTATCGACAAACTTCAATACAAAGTCGACTAGTTCAACAAGCAGTGCCTTGACAGTTACGGCTGGGTCAGCCGCTCCGGATGGCAACTTTACGATCAATGTGAAGCAAATCGCAAAGGCCTCTATCAATACAAGTGGTTCAAGCATTGCAGAAGCTGGTTTCGATCCTGACGCTGCAATAGGAGAGCAAACGTTTGCGGGAGGAAAAAAAGTCACAGAAGCCGATTTATCTTTCTCCATCACGACATATGATCAAGATGGCAACGAACAGGTGCATGATTTTTCTTATGAAACAACCGACAGCTTGAATGATATCCTTTCAGATATTACAAATTCTGACGCGGGTGTCCGCGCTTTCTATGACGAACAGACAAGAAAAGTTGTCATCGAGAAGAAAGATACCGGGCAGTTCAATAAAGATGGCGGACCGGAGATCAGTTTCGATGCCAGCACCAATAACTTCTTCACGAGTTTCTTGAATCTGGATGAAAATGAAGAATCAAAGGGCCAGAATGCGGTGCTTGTTTATAACGACAAGCTGGAGATTACGACCACCGAAAACAGCTATAATTTAAATGGCATGACGCTGAACTTCACGGCTCCGACAAATGGTGCAGCAACAGTGACAGTCAGCAATGATGTGGATGCGGCCGTCGAGAAAATCACGGCACTCGTCGATGAATACAACAAGCTGATCGAAGAAGTGAACGGAAAGCTGACGGAGCAGAAATACCGCGATTATCCTCCTCTCACAGAAGCTCAAAAGGAAGAAATGTCCGAGGATGAAATCAAGTTGTGGGAAGAGAAGGCGAAGAGCGGTCTGTTGAGAAGTGACTCTACATTGACCTCTGGTCTTTCGGGACTTCGTTCGACCTGGTACAGCTCGGTAGAGAACGGCGGGACATTTACGCACTTGACCCAAATCGGCATCACAACTTCCAAAGAGTGGCGCGATAATGGGAAACTGGTCATAGATGAAACAAAACTAAGGGAAGCCTTGACGGAGGATCCCGATGCGGTCCACAAGCTCTTTTATAATAATACAGAAGATGAATCAAGGGGATTGCTCAATCGTTTGGAAGATTCCCTTAAAAAGACAATGGACAATATCTATAACAAGGCTGGTAAATCGACTTATACAAATGATCAATTCACGATTGGCAAGAGCTTAAATGAAGTCAATGATAGAATCGAGTCTTATCAGGATTATCTAAAAGATGTAGAAGATCGATACTGGCGCCAATTCTCAGCCATGGAACAAGCCATAAGCCAATTGAATCAACAATCCGCTTATCTGATGTCTAACTTCGGAACGGCGTAAAAGGAGTATGACAATCATGTCGGTAAAAAATTACCAGGCGTATCAGCAAAATTCCGTCCAGACCGCTTCACCAGGTGAACTGACACTCATGCTGTATAACGGCTGTATCAAATTCATCAAATTTGCTCAGCAGGCATTGGAAACAAAGGATATCGAGGCGAAGAATACCAATATCCAAAAAGCGCAGAATATCGTGCGTGAGTTAATGATTACTTTGGATCCTGACATTCCAATCTCCAAAGAAATCATGCCTTTATATGACTTTATCAATCAGCAGCTGATTCAGGCAAATACACATAATGATCCGCAAGCGCTCAGTGCTGCATTGGAACTGATCACGGATTTCCGTGACACTTGGAAGGAAGTCGTCAAACAGGCGCGCAAGCAGCAATTCGGTACAGGAGCGTCTGTCTGATGAATCGGGTGCAGGCATTGTATGACACGACTTCTGAATTGGATGTACTCGTCAGTCAGCCTGTGACAGCCGAGAATCGGGAAGAAGTCGTCCATTCCCTTACAGAGCTGCTGGGTATCCGTTCTGAACAGATGGACGAGCTGAAGCCTCCTTTCACAAATGAAGAAAAGCAGCTGGGCAAGGCGCTATTGCCGATGAATGAACGGATCAGCAAGCATGTGCAGCAGATTTTCGAGCAATTGAAAATGGATATACGGATGATCAATAAGCAAAAGCAGTCCGGTAAAAAATATATCAACCCATATGCCAGCATGCATACGTTTGATGGCAGGTTTTTGGATAAACGGAAATGAAGAACGCCCGAACCTATAATGGTCCGGGCGTTTTATCGTTTGTTATTTTATTCGTGTCCATTTCGTGACAGGTTCCGACCATTTTTTTATTTTTCTGATTTATTTTTTGTTTATAAAGGGTTTGTAAAGGGAATGTAGAAAGTACCTCGTAAGGATGAAAGGAGGACACTTGTTATGAAGTACAATATTCGTGGCGAGAATGTCGAGGCTACAGAAGCGATCAAGAACTACGTTGAGAAGAAGGTAGGCAAATTGGAGAGATATTTCGATTCTCCGGTGAATTCCGAGGTTCACGTAAACTTGAGTGTCCATAACAATGAGTCGAAGATCGAAGTGACAATCCCGATGAAGAACCTGCTGCTGCGGGCAGAGGAAAGTCATACCGATCTATATGCCGCGATCGATCTGGTCGTAACGAAACTGGAACGGCAGATCAAGAAGCATAAGACGAAAGTGAATCGGCGCTCCCGCCAGAGCGGGGATGCACCGAAGCATGCATTCGCTGCTCTGGAGAATGAAAGTGCAGCCGGAGCAGTCGTCGCAGCTGCTGAAGATGAAGAAGACCTTAGTTCGTTCGAAATTGTACGGAACAAGCGTTTTGACCTGAAACCGATGGATTCCGACGAAGCAATCCTGCAGATGGATATGCTGGGGCATAGCTTCTTCGTTTATACGAACTCCGTTACAGGAGATACGAATGTAGTCTACAAACGTAAAGATGGAAGATATGGGCTCATTGAGCCTAACTGATAAAAGAAATACAAGGCAGGCACTTTCGTGTCTGCCTTTTTACATTTAAGCCGTTTTGCAAAAACGATGGGGAGATTATCTCGTAATCACTTAAAAAAAGAGATGAAAACTGTCGGATGGTGAGGAAATCTTGTGCTTTATGAGGAAAGTCCCTGGCCGTTTTACGAAAACGGTCATTTTCCCTTTCGAAAGTCCTGTGTTATAAATAAGTCAGCTACAACAAAGGGGGTACTGACCATCAGACATTCAGATAATGCTGTCCAAAGAGTCTCCCATTCCCAACTCACACAGCATGAGCATACGATCACACAGCTTCTCGAGATCATTGCGGCGACCAATCGAAGGCTGGCAGAACTTCAATGGAAGCAGGAGCAGCTCGAGCGCTGGTGCATCGAACAAATGCAGCGTGATCTGTCCTCCGGATCACGTGTCTTCTGAGGGGCAGACTTCCTTTTCCCCGCAAGACTCCCACCAGGATGCCGCAGTCTCCCCTCTGGAGGCTGCGCATTCCATTGACGGTGGTATTCAAGCGGCTGGAGTAGCGATTACGATACTGCGAATATCCGACATGGCACACTCCTTCCATGTTAAGCGGCGTCTGTTGGCGTCGCTGTTTTTTGCTTTTTTGGATGGGCTGATTACCCTTTCTTGTAAACCGTCAAGCCTAGTGTTATTATTATTTTTGGACTATACTTTTTTGATTTAAAAGAGGAGCGTTATGATGCGTGGACTACTAAAACGGGTGTTTGGAGACGGTACGCAGAAGCAAGTAAGCCGTGCCCAGAAAACAGCCGAACAAATAGAAAGTTTAGCAGACGAATATCGTGGATATACAGATGAACAATTAAAAGAAAAGACGACGCAATTTAAAAAACGTTATCAGGATGGCGAGTCCTTGGATGATTTGCTGCCGGAAGCCTTTGCAACCGTGCGGGAAGCGGCTGACCGAGTGCTCGGCATGCGACCTTTCCATGTACAGCTGCTTGGCGGTATCGCCATCCATGGCGGCAATATTGCCGAAATGAAAACAGGGGAAGGTAAAACACTGGCAAGTACAATGCCTGCTTACTTGAATGCTTTAGCCGGCAAGGGCGTGCATATCGTCACAGTCAATGATTATCTCGCCGGCCGTGATATGGAAAATAACCGTCCGCTATTCGAATTCCTCGGCTTGACCGTCGGGCTCAATAGTGTGGGCATGACACGGGAGCAGAAGCAGGAAGCATATGCTGCAGACATCACTTACAGTACGAACAATGAGCTTGGATTCGATTATTTGCGGGATAATATGGTGCTGTATAAGGAGCAGATGGTACAGCGTCCGCTTCATTTTGCCATCATCGATGAGGTCGATTCCATCTTGATCGATGAAGCACGGACACCGCTGATCATCTCCGGTTCAGCTGCGAAATCGGCAAGTCTGTATACGCAGGCCAACTCGTTTGTTCGTATGCTGAAGAAGGAAGAAGATTATACAAATGATATCAAGACGAAATCTGTTTTGCTGACGGAGGAAGGCATCAACAAGGCAGAGAAGTTCTTCGGTCTGGAAAACTTGTTCGATTTGAAGAATGTGTCCATTACGCATCATATCAATCAAGCGCTGAAAGCACATGTGACGATGCAGCGCGATACGGATTATGTAGTCGAAGAAGGCGAGGTCATCATCGTCGACAGCTTCACCGGACGTCTCATGAAGGGACGCCGCTACAGCGACGGTCTTCACCAGGCTATCGAAGCGAAGGAAGGCCTGCAGATCCAGAATGAAAGTATGACGCTTGCCAGCATCACTTTCCAGAACTATTTCCGGATGTACAAAAAGCTTGCCGGTATGACCGGTACAGCGAAGACAGAGGAAGAAGAGTTCCGCAATATCTATAACATGGATGTGCTTGTCATCCCTACCAACAGGGAAATCACGCGTGAGGATAAATCCGACTTCATTTTCAAATCCATGGAAGGCAAGTTCCGTGCCGTTGTCGAAGAAATCAAGGCCCGCCATGCAACTGGCCAGCCAGTGCTTGTCGGTACAGTAGCCGTCGAGACTTCCGAACTGATCAGCAAGATGCTGAAGCGCGCCGGTGTGCCGCATAATGTATTGAATGCGAAGAATCACCATCGTGAAGCAGAGATCATCGAGGACGCGGGTCAAAAAGGCGCTGTGACGATTGCCACGAATATGGCTGGACGCGGTACGGATATCAAGCTTGGTGAAGGTGTGCGGGAACTGGGCGGTCTTGCTGTCATCGGTACAGAGCGTCATGAATCCCGTCGTATCGACAACCAGCTGCGCGGTCGTGCCGGCCGTCAGGGAGACCCGGGTGTGACCCAGTTCTATCTGTCCATGGAAGATGAATTGATGCGCCGGTTCGGTTCCGACAATATGCGCAATATGATGGATCGTCTAGGCATGGATGACAGCACACCGATCGAGAGCAAAATGGTATCACGTGCTGTCGAATCCGCTCAAAAACGAGTGGAAGGCAACAACTTCGATTCTCGTAAAACGGTGCTTTCCTATGATGATGTGCTTCGTGAACAGCGGGAAATCATCTATAAACAGCGCTTCGAGGTAATCGACAGCGACGATTTGAACCCGATCATCGAAGAAATGATCAAGGATACCGTCCATATGGTCGTTCAAGCACATACAGCAAATGATTCAGATGAAGCATGGGAGCTTGATGCATTGGTTGAATACGCTCATGCCAACTTACTGCCGCAGGATAAGCTGACAGTCGATGAGCTGAAGAATAAAGATGAAGAAGAAATCGAAGAATTGCTGCTTGAAAAGATTCGCAGGCATCTGAAACAGAAGGAAGAAGAAATGACACCTGATCAGATGCGCGAATTCGAAAAGGTCATCCTGCTTCGCACGGTTGATACGAAATGGATGGATCATATCGATCAGATGGATCAGCTTCGCCAAGGTATCCACTTGCGTGCTTATGGACAAAACGATCCGCTCCGGGAATATCAGCTGGAAGGCTTCAATATGTTTGAAGCGATGATCACTTCCATCAAGGAAGAAGTGACACGCTATGTACTGAAAGCGGAAATCCGTGATAACCTGCAGCGCGAACAGGTTGCTAAAGGTGTCCAAGCTGTCAGCGGCGATGATACCCAAGCAGATAAGAAAAAGAAAAAATCCCCGATCGTCAAAGGCGAAACGGTAGGACGAAATGACCCATGCCCATGCGGAAGCGGCAAAAAATACAAGAACTGCCACGGACAATGATGCCGGAAGTCCCGTGCAAGCCGTTGCGCGGGTTCTGTCCCGGTCATAGACTTATATGAGGTGAGAGAAAATGGAATTTGCAGAAATCAGAAATGAACTGGATCGTATGGATAAACAATTAGCTGACTTTAGGGGGTCTCTTTGACTTAGATCAAAAGAAAGCCCGTATCGCTGAGCTGGAGGATCAGATGCTGGAACCGACGTTCTGGGATGATCAGCAGGGAGCTCAGAAAGTCATCAATGAATCCAATGGCTTGAAGGAATCAGTGGAAGGCTATGAAAAACTGGTTTCCCGCCATGAAGATTTGGAGGTTTCCTTCGAATTGGTGAAGGAAGAAGAAGACGAGGATCTTCGCAGCGAGCTGGAAGAAGAGATAGTATCGATGCGCGAAGCACTCGATGAATTCGAGCTGCTCATGCTGCTGAGTGAACCGTATGATAAGAACAATGCCATCCTTGAACTGCACCCAGGTGCCGGCGGGACGGAATCGCAGGACTGGGCGAGCATGCTGCTGCGTATGTACACGCGCTGGGCAGAACAGCATAACTTCAAAGTGGAAACACTTGATTATCTTCCTGGAGAGGAAGCTGGTGTGAAAAGTGTGACCCTTTTGATCAAAGGCTTGAATGCGTATGGCTATTTGAAAGCAGAAAAAGGCGTGCACCGTCTTGTGCGTATCTCGCCATTCGATAGTTCCGGACGCCGCCATACATCATTTGTATCCTGTGATGTGATGCCGGAATTCGATGATGACATCGATGTGGACATACGGACAGAGGATCTGAAAATCGATACGTACCGTTCGAGCGGTGCCGGCGGTCAGCACGTCAATACGACCGATTCGGCGGTAAGGATCACGCATATCCCCACCAATACGGTCGTTACATGTCAATCCGAACGTTCGCAGATCAAAAACCGCGAACATGCAATGAAGATGCTGAAAGCGAAGCTGTATCAGCTTGAAATCGAGAAGCAGCAGCAAGAGCTGAACGAAATCCGCGGGGAACAAAAAGAAATCGGCTGGGGAAGCCAAATCCGATCCTATGTGTTCCATCCATATTCCATGGTAAAAGATCATCGGACGAATGAAGAATCGGGAAATACACAGGCTGTGATGGATGGACAGCTTGATCCGTTCATCAACGCGTATTTGCGTTCCACATTATAAGGGCTTTCTGTAAAGCTTCTGTAACATAACAAGCTGAACCGTCATTCCACTCACAAGAAAAGGATGCGATTCTCTTGAAAAAAATGGCGATAGCAAGCACCATTCTTGCATTCCTGTTTATCCTGGCAGCTTGCGGCAGCAAGGATGAAACAGCCGAAACACCGCAAGAAGCCTATGAAAACAACTGTGCCATGTGTCACGGACAGGATTTGAGCGGCGGCAATGGAGGCCCTCCCCTGGATACCCTGGGCTCCAAGTATACACAAGAAGAACTTGTGGAAATCATGGAAAACGGCAAGGGCGGTATGCCAGCCGGCCAAGCGGAGGGAGAAGAGGCGGAGAAAATCGCCGAATGGCTTCGGAATCAGCAGGAATAGCGTGATTGTGACAAATACCCATACACGAGCTGTATGGGTATTTTGTTGTGTTTTTGGACCCTGTCAGCACGGAAAAACGACAGCATACAGCATAAAATATTTCAAAAAACATGTCTTTTGTCATATTTTGAAATATAAATGTAATATTAATTCATCTAAAAAAATACAAATAAGATGTTATAATGATTTCAGGTTCGAGAGCTTTTTCGATTGCTTTCGCCAATGTTCGACATACTTAAGTTAATAGATTAGCAGATTAGTTCGACATAATTTAGTTCGTAAATTAGCAGATTAGAATAAAAACAAAGGTGAGTTAAAACATGATAGAAATGAAGGGTGTGCATAAGACATATGCCAATGGCGTTACGGCGCTGAATGGCGTCAATGTGCATATCGACAGCGGGGAATTCGTGTATTTGGTAGGACCGAGCGGAGCTGGTAAATCCACATTCGTAAAAATGATCTTCCGTGGAGAAAAACCGAGCACTGGAATCGTAAAAGTCGATAACAAAGATTTAAGCACATATAAGGAACGCCATATTCCGAGGGTCAGAAGGAAAATAGGTGTTGTGTACCAGGATTTCAAATTGCTTCCGAAGCTGACAGTCTATGAAAATGTCGCTTTTGCCTTGGAAGTAATCGAAGAATCTCCTAAAATCATCCGGGATCGTGTCATGGAAGTGCTGGATCTTGTCGGGATAAAGGATAAAGCCAGATCATTACCTGATGAATTGTCAGGAGGGGAACAGCAGCGTGTCGCCATTGCCCGGGCAATAGCGAATAATCCGAAGGTCGTCATCGCCGATGAGCCAACCGGGAACCTTGATCCGGAGACATCCTGGGGCATCATGAAGGTGCTGGAGGATATCAACCAAAAAGGTACGACAATCATCATGGCAACGCACAGCAAAGAAATCGTGAATACAATCAAGAAACGCGTCATCGCCATTGAAAATGGCAGAATTGTCCGTGACGAAGCAGGAGGTGATTACGGGTATGAAGTTTAATACCGCGAAACGCCATCTGCGCGAAGGATCCAAGAATATTTTCCGTAACGGCTGGATGACCATCGCCTCGATCGGGGCGGTAACTGTGACCCTGATCTTAGTCGGTGTCTTCCTGGCTGTCGTGTTCAACTTGAACAAGTTTGCAACCAATATCGAGTCGGATGTCGAAATGAGCGTCTATCTCGATCCCACACTTGGTCAGGACCAAGTGAAGTCCATCCAAAGTGAGATTGAATCGATTGATAAGGTTGGTTCCGTAAAGTATTCCTCGAAGGACGAGCAGTTGAACCAGCTGATGGAGGATATGGGGCAGACCGATTGGGAGTTATTCGAACAAGACAATCCATTGAGTGATACCTACATCGTCAAGACGTCCGATCCGCATGATACGGCTGCCGTTGCTGACGAAGTTGCGAAACTGGACGGAGTGGACAAGGTGGATTATGGGAAAGCGACAGTAGAGAATCTCTTTACTGTGAGTAAGTACGCCCGCATAATCGGTGCAGTTCTTATCCTTGGGCTGGTATTCACCGCCATCTTCCTGATTTCAAACACAATCAAAATCACGATCATTGCCAGAAGCAGGGAAATCGGCATCATGAAATTGGTGGGTGCGACCAACTCCTTCATCCGCTGGCCGTTCTTCATCGAAGGGCTGCTGCTTGGAGTATTGGGAGCCATCATCCCAATTGCACTGGTACTCGTCGGATACTATTATCTGTCAGGGAACATGACAGATAATATCAGCATCGGTTTCGTCGAGATCCTCCCTTACTCACCATTCGCATTCCAGCTTGCAGGGATATTACTTGCAATCGGTGCAATCATCGGTGTCTGGGGCAGTGTCATGAGTGTCCGTAAATTTCTTAAAGTCTAACTAACCTAACAATATATAAGCTTGTAAAGGAAGAAAGGGAATGAGAGAAGAAATGAAGAAGATGATCAAGCCCGTTCTTGTAGCTGCATTAGCTGCAGGAACAATCCTACATACTCCGATTCAAACATCCGCGAAATCTTCCTCTGACGTTCAGAGCGAAATTGACGAACTGCAGAAGAAGCAGCAGGAAAACAACAGTAAGCAAAGCGAACTCGAAGGTGAAATCAATGACGCCAAGTCTGAGCAGTCGGATAACCTGGCTGAGCAGGAAAATCTGATGGCGAAGCTGGATGATTTGAACAACGAGATCGACAAGAATGAAAATGCTTTAAGTGATAAAGAAAATGAAATCTCGGAAACGAACAAGAAAATCGAGAAGATTTCCAATGATATCGTCGAAACCGAAAAAGATATCGAAAAACGTGAAGATAAACTATCCGACCGTCTTGTCAGCATTCAGCAAAACGGCGGGGATGTCCAGTACTTGCAAGTATTGATGGGCTCCAAAAACTTCAGCGATATGGTGAACCGCCTGAATGCCGTTACAACGATCATGGATTCCGATAAGGAGCTTTTGAACGGTTATATCCAAGCGAAGCAGAAGCTTGAGGATCAAAAGCAGCAGCGTGAAGATGAAAAGAAAAACCTGGAAGATCAAAAAGCGAAGCTTGAAGATATCAAAGCAGACCTGAAGTCCCAGGCAAGCGAGCAGGAAGAATTGAAACAGCAGCTGGAAGAGGAATATGAAAAACTAGGGAACAAAATCCTTTCTGCCGAAGAAGAGAAGGAGCTTGCAGCCAACCAAGCTGAAGCACTTCGATTGGCACAGGAAAATGCTGAATCCGAGAAAGCTGATTTAGCAGCACAGGAAAAAGCGGCAGCAGAAGCGAAGGCAGCAGCAGAGGCGGCGAAGAAAGCAGCAGCAAGCAAGTCCTCTTCCTCCAGCTCTGCATCTGAATCAAGCAGCTCTTCCAAGAGCAGCAATTCGAGCAGTTCCAGCAATTCGTCCAGTTCAAGCAGTTCCTCCAGCTCCTCCAGTGCCAAATCAGCACAAGCTGGTATCTTCTCTTGGCCGGCACAAGGTCGCCTGAGCTCTGGATTTGGTGTCCGGAATGATCCATTCGGAAGCGGCTCGTCCAGCAATCACTATGGACAGGATATCGCCAATGCTACTGGAACACCGATTCATGCAGCGGCAAGCGGTGTTGTTTCCTACAGTGGCACGATGAATGGATATGGCAATGTTATCATCATTACGCATTCCATCAATGGACGTACGTACGAAACACTTTATGGTCACCTAAGCAGCCGTGGGGTTTCCGTTGGGGAAAAAGTCTCCAGAGGACAAGAAATTGCGAAAATGGGTAACACTGGTGCATCCACCGGTTCCCACCTTCACTTTGAAATTCATGAAGGCAAATGGAATGGTGCGAAGAGTAACGCAGTCGACCCAATGAAATATTTCTAAGATCAGAATCGAAAAAGGCATTCTCCGATGATGGAGGTGCCTTTTTCACATCATCTGCCTATTTTAGTGATAAGATAGAGGGAGTCTGGCATAATAGTAGGATTAACGGAGCGGACAAGTGAGAAAGGATGAGAGCGAACGTGCAGATCAAAAAAGTGACATTCGTGATAGCTATCATTTTGGCATTGGTTGTCGGGGCTGGCGGCAGCTATGCGTTTACATCATATGCCGGAAAGGATGAATCTGGTTTCCGATCTGCTTCAGATGATGCAGGCAATCTCTCTGAGGTAGAGGACGCGTATGAGCTCATCAGGGATAATGCATTGGCCAAGCCGGATGCGCAGCAGCTGCAGGAAGGTGCAATACAGGGGATGCTGCAAACCCTGGATGATCCATACAGTTCCTTCCTGGACGAGGAGTCTTCCTCGCAATTGAATCAGCAGCTGGAATCTTCATTCGAGGGTATCGGAGCTGAGGTGAGCATGGTGGACAAACAGGTGACGATTGTGGCGCCGATCAAGGATTCCCCGGCAGAGGAAGCAGGTTTGCGACCGAACGATCAAGTGCTGGAGGTTGATGGCGATTCCTTGCAAGGCTTGGACCTGCAGCAAGCAGTCAATAAGATCCGAGGAGAAAAAGGGACGACGGTGACTTTGTCAGTGAAGCGTCCAGGCGTGTCAGAGGAATTGAAAATAGACGTCACCCGGGATGAGATTCCTGTTGAAACTGTCTATGCCGATACGAAAGAAGTGGATGGAAAGACAGCTGGTGTCCTGGAAATCACATCATTTTCCGAGAGCACGGCCAAGGAATTCAAAACGGCTTTGGATAAGCTGGAGAAAGACGGTATCGATGGTTTGATCATCGACGTCCGCGGAAATCCAGGCGGTATCCTGACGACAGTGGAGGATATCCTGAAGAATTTTGTCCCTAGTGATAAACCGTATTTGCAGATCGAAGATAAAAATGGCGAAAAACAAGAATTTTATACGGAGCTGAATGAGAAGAAGGAATACCCGATCAATGTCCTGATTGATGAGGGCAGTGCTTCTGCATCCGAAATTCTTGCTGGCGCCATGAATCAGGCTGGCGGTTATGAACTGATCGGAAAGACGACATTCGGAAAAGGGACGGTACAGCAAACCGTTCCATTGCAGAATGATTCCATGCTCAAGCTGACGCTGTACAAGTGGCTGACGCCCAATGGGGACTGGATCCATGAAAAAGGCATCAAGCCGACCGTCGAAGTGGACCAGCCGGAGTACTTCTACAGTTCTCCGATTCAATTGGACGAGAAGGAAACACTGAAGTTTAACGATAATAATGACAAAATCAAAAACCTGCAAATCATGCTGGAAGGCCTGGGATATGAACCAAGCCGTAAAGATGGTTTTTTCAATGAAAAGACTGAAACAGCAGTAAAACAGTTCCAGCTGGATAATGATTTGCAAGCAACAGGAGAAGTGGATCAGGAAACAGCAGATTTGCTGCAAACCAAGATCATCGAGCAAGTACGCGATGGCAAGCATGATAATCAAATGGACAAAGCGCTGCAGGAGCTTTTCCGCCAATGATCCGAAGCCTCCCTAAAAAGGGAGGCTTTTTCTATTGGCATAGGAAAACGAGGCCTATCATGTTAGAATAGACAGTATACATAAGAGTTGGTTTATAGGGAGAGACACACAATGCTGAATGATTGGTTGACCGAACTGCTATATGGGATCGGAAACTTCTTTTTGAATCCGCTGCTGTATTGGGGATTGCTGCTGACTCTATTCGTTTCCAGCAGCAGGATCAGGAAAGAGCGGAATAACTTCGGTACGAAGGTATTCGATTTTGGGAAAGAGTGGACAGGCACTTGGATGCTATCGCTTATTTTCGCACTTTTGCTTACTGCAGTAAGCATCGGCGCCGGGATCGTCATGGCACCGGTCGTCGTTTTATTGATAAGTGCCGTGACGATTGTCCTTACGCTCTTGTTCCGTTTCACTTGGCTGTCATCAGCTTATATTTTTGGATTCAGCTTTTTGCTTGCCGTAGGTGCAGCTCCATATGCTGCTGACTATCTGCCAGCTGGCTGGGCTGATGATTTGGAAGGTCTTAACTGGATCAGCTTTGCACTCATCATGAGCATCCTTATGCTTGCAGAAGCTGTCCTTCTGCTTAAGACCAAAAGGGAAGATACCTTGCCGGAGCTGGTAAAGGGTCCTCGCGGACGCTGGATTGGCCAGCATCGGTTTCGCAAGCTGTTATTCATTCCATTCGTCCTGTTAGTGCCGGCGGGTGCCATCGAGCCTTTCGCCCCATGGTGGCCATTCTTCCATTTGAATGGAACGAATTACGGCCTGCTGCTGGTGCCATTGCTTACTGGTATCGATGGTTTTGCCAAGGGCCGTCCCGCATTCATCGAAGCGCGTAAGCAAGGGAAGGCTGTCTTGATCTTGGCATTCTTGACCCTTGCGGTGAGCTTGGCAAGTATGTACTCCTATTATTTCGCCATTGCGGCTTTTGTGATCGCACTTATCGGCAGGGAGGCGATCACGCTATACTTCCGCAGTAAAGATCGCAAGCGTAAGATGTACTACACGGAAAGCAGCAAGGGATTGTTCGTTCTTGCTGTCATTCCCCAAAGCCCGGCTGACAGACTGGGAATATTGGCTGGTGAGCGGATCGAGAAAGTAAACGGTATCCGTGTGACAACGGAACGGGCATTCTATGAAGCCATCCAGACGAACAGCCAGTATTGCAAGATGGAAATCCGTGATGACCAAGGGGAAATCCGGATCAAGCAGCGTGCGATGTATGAAGGGGAACCGCATGAGCTTGGCATCATCTTTGTGCAGGAACAGTGGAGATATGCTTCACGGGAAAGCAGCTGAATATAAATGATCAAAAGCAGCAGTTATCTCATTGGAAATAAGCCCACTCGTCTGAAGCTAAGATGTGTGGGCTTTTGTTTTAGGGGATTCCAGTCATTTCATATAGGACGCTACTAACTCATAACATCTTTCCTTTGTAATAGTTGCTTTTGTAGCTATAGCTTCCAAGGGCTGCAAAGTACCGCCTTCGTATTTTAGCGAAGCTTCTTCTGCTTGTGTATCTCTGTTTCTGATCCAATTTCGCTGTCCTTCCCTTAATTTGTCCATTTCATCAGCAGGAAGTTGTTCTTGCAGGGCATTATAAATTTCATTTAATACTGCATCCCATTTTTTATATCTTTCATCTTCTTGATCTATCATATCTTGTGTGGTCGATTTAACCTCTGCATTTCTATCTGCTTCTTCCATTCCGTTCAATCTCTTAAGATATTCTTCTTTTCCCGGAGTGTTTATATTGTTTGTATCGACAGAAGGATGGAACTCTTCATAAGTGCCGTTCTGATATACTTGATAGTAGCCTAAGTTGCCAGTTTTTACTGATCCGCGCAAAGGAACATCCACTACTTGCACCATATAAAAAGATCCAGTATTATCAGTCAATAGCTTTCCATCAGTCCCAAAAGAAATGTCCTCATTTTTTCCTTCTTCCAGATGTTGTTTCAGAAATTGTACGGCTTCCTCACCATTTGAGATTTTTATGTTTTCTTGGACTGGTGTTTCTGATTTTTTCTCATCATTGTTGATATTGGTATCAGGATCTTTTTCTTCGGCAGCCGCTCCTGTGTTCTTCTCCTCCTTGCTGTTCCCTGTAACAGGATTTTTTTCTTCGCTCTTGTCTTCTTCGTATGTATCACCATCTGCTCCTGTTTGCTCTCTTGATTTGTCTTTTACAGATATATCGTTTGGTTCTGTCTCCTTATTGTCAGAAGCGTTTTGTTCGTTTGCTGCATTACAAGCAGCCAGTGTAAATAAAGCTAAGAGAGATAGCGTCATGATGAGCGTTGTTTTTATCTTCATCTTCATTCCTCCTTATTTGAAATTTTACCATATTTTACTATTATGTTCGGGGCTTTTTGTTTATTTTACACAAGGAATAGACAGGGGCATCCAATTCATTCACCATACAAAGAACAGCTGTGGCAGGAATCATTCCATATATATAGCAAATGAGCAAGCCTTCGCGGCTTGCTCATTCTAGTCGTCCTGCATCGATAACAGGCTGCGTATTTCTTCTTCGGTAAGTGTATGGAGCATCGTTTCCCCGGGTTGGATGATCTGATCGACGAGGGCGCGCTTGCGCTGCTGCAATTCGAAGATTCGTTCCTCGATCGTTCCGCGTGTAAGCAGACGGATCACTTGGACGACATTTTTCTGTCCGATTCTGTGGGCACGACCGGCGGCTTGCTCTTCAACAGCCGGATTCCACCATAGGTCGAATAGGATGACGGTATCTGCACCTGTAAGATTCAGTCCTGTACCCCCTGCTTTCAAGCTGATCAGGAAGCCGTCCCTTTCTCCTTCATTGAATGCTTCTGCCATCTGCATTCTTTCCTTGGCAGGCGTACTGCCATCGAGATAGAATACGTCGGTATCATCCAATGCATGCCGGATGATTTCCAGCATGCTGGAAAACTGGGAGAAAATCAAGAAACGTTTGTTATTTTGTTTCAGCTCCCGGACAACCTCGAGCAGCTGCTCCAATTTACCGGATTGCCCGGTGTAATTCTCGATGAATAGAGAAGGATGGCAGCAAATCTGGCGCAGTCGTGTCAGCCCGGCCAGAATCTCGAGCTTTCCGCGATCGAAGCCTTTTTCGGCAATCGTTTTGTCGATCTTTCTCCGGATCCGCTCCAGATAGCCGACATAAACTTCTTTTTGTTCCTGGGTAAGATCCGAATAGTTCGTGGTCTCGATTTTTTCGGGAAGTTCATGCAGCACATCCGTCTTGACTCGTCTCAGGATGAATGGACGAGTCAGCCGGGCAATCTTCTCCGGTTCCATTTCGGTGAATGATTTCCTGCTCCGGAACAGTCCGGGTGATATCGTGTGGAAGATGGACCATAGTTCCTCCAGCCTGTTTTCAATCGGGGTGCCGCTGAGTGCGAATCGCTTACCAGCTTGAATCAGTCCGACGGATTTGGCGGTCTGGGTCGTATGGTTTTTGATCGCTTGTGCTTCATCCAGGATCAGACTGTCGAATAGATGTCCTGCATACACATGATGATCGATTCTTAATAACGGGTAGGAGGTGATGATGATATCATGCTCCTCCAGCCGGGAAAGCTGCTCCTGCCGTTCGGTCACCGAGCCGGAAATGACCAGTGTCCGCATATCGGGTGCAAATTTTTCGAATTCCTTCTGCCAGTTATAGAGCAGCGAGGAAGGTACTACAATCAGCGATGGATTAGCTGATGGATTAGCCTCCCTTTCAGAAGTGAGATAGGAAATTGTCTGCAATGTTTTCCCGAGCCCCATATCATCGGCAAGTATGCCGCCGAGACCATAGTGGGCCAGTGTCTTCATCCATTTGAATCCGGTCAGCTGATAATCCCGCAATTCTGCCTGGAGTCCGGATGGCAGCGCGAACTCGATTTGTTCCGGGTGGCGCAGCCGCTCGATCAAAGTGCGGAAAGCAGCTTCCGTTTCTGCGCCGCGGAGAGACTCTTCCACTTGCATGCTTTGGGCGATCGGTACGAAGATATGCTGATTTTCCAGCTGGCTTTTCTTGATTTGGAGCTGTTCCAGGAAGTCTTGGAAATTCTCCATGGATTCCTGCCCGAGATCAAGCAATGCGCCGTCAGGGATACGATAATAGCGTTTCTTTTCGATCATCGCCTGCAATACATCATTGATATGTGCTTCGGATAAGCCCGAAACATCGAAGCTGATTTCCAGCATTCCTTTTTCCTGCTGCAGCCGGATCGAGGAAGAAACTTCATGCTGATCACCCGCCTGCATCGCCTGCACTCTATCGGAAATATATACCTCGGCGATTTCCTGTAAAGCGGGCAGATGCTCATGGAGGAAGAGATACATATACTCTGTATTAAGCAAATGGAACCGGCCTTTCGAAAAGCGGAATCCAGCAGCATGCAGTTGCTGAAGGACAGCATCTTCCTTGGCTGGTTGACGCTTGATCACCGGCATGTCTGTCTGCGGCTGACCTGGCTGGATGACGTGATTCCCATAATGGAAAGAAACACTGGCATGCAGTACATCATCCGTTTCATCCAGATATACTTTGGCAGCAAGAGGAGACATTTCGATTTTGCTGCGGACTGTTTCGGCGATATGCACGTGTCCGATTTGTTCCAGTTTGCCGACGACTTGCGACACGAATTTGTCGACGTTTTTAGTCGAAACGGTTTGCGGTGCATCATGCCGATAAGGAAGGATGGAGAACAGCTCCTTGATCAATTCCCGCTGTTCGGCAGGAACTGGATACAACGTGTCATCCTTGAATAAATAATGATAGGTTTTGATATATTCATATGCCGCGATTTCCTGTACCCCAAGCTGGAGCATTTCGTCTTCATCCGTTGACAGATAAAAGTCCAATCGTGCAGGCTTGTCACTCACATGGAATGTGTCCAGCGGTTCCGTATGCAGCAATTGGAGTGAGGCACCAGCTTCTGCAAGCTGCGGCAGCAAAACTTTGGCTATCGCAGGCGTCAGTTTGATCGCACGCTTTTCTGATTGGAGGGTGGAAGCTGCGAAATCATGGATCATACTGTTCTCACAGGCTTCCAGCAATCGTTCCAGGATAGCTTTGTCTTCTGGTGTGACAATATGTACACGCGGGTCGAAGGCGAAGCTCGGCGTCAGCTGATAGCGGGTCTGATGCAGCACACTTTTGAGAAAGTCCTCGGCAAGCCGCACGATATAGGTGCGGCTGGTCCCTGCCTTCAATTCGACCTCAAACACAGTATTGCCGTTCGTCTGCATGAAGCGCTGTTCGACCTTATATTCCAGTTTCAACGTTTCCGGGGGCTTCGATGGCAGGCGCTCGGCAGGGGATACGAAGGCTTGCACGAGCCGATCGGTAAAGTCAGTCTGACGGTCAGCAGCCGGGACCGCTGTATCTTCGGTGACGGTGTATCCGTTACTATCGAAACGGTTCCGGCTGATCGCGATCAAGACTGCCGCAATGTGCTTGCATGTATAATGGGTGTGATAGGCTGGACAGCTGCAGACCCCATCCAGATCATCGTCCTCAAAGAAAAAAATCCGGACAGGATAGTTTTCGGTTCCGCGGACGACAGCTTTCCATTGGTTGATGGATGGCGTGAAGCTCAGTCCCTGGACGCGCCCTTTATTGACGTAGTCCAGCCCCCTCCGATAGAATCGATCGCCTGTCACTTTGATGATATCTTGTTTATCGAGAAAATAAGATTGCATGAAAGCCCAGTCTCCAGTCTAAAAAATTCATTATCCTATCATTATAACAGATATGACAATAGGCTTCCCAAATAGGTCAAAATAAAAAACGGCAGCGTGCAGCTGCCATTTCGATTATTTCTTTTTCACTTGGAAGATCTGGGTTTCCCCTGCAATGGCTTGTTCGGGGAATAGTGTTTCCAAGGTATATGCACTTGCTTCATAGTTGGTGATGATCACTGGTGTGACACTGCTTTTTGCATTCGCTTCGATGAACGCTTTGTCGAAGGTGACGAGCTTATCGCCGGCGGAGACTTTATCTCCGGTTTTGACAAAGGTTTCGAAGCCTTCGCCTTTGAGGTTCACGGTATCCAGACCGATATGGAGCAGCACTTCCAGACCCATTTCTGTTTTTAAGCCGATGGCATGCTTGGTTTCGAACACCTGGACGACCTGGGCATCGATCGGACTGACGATGGTCTGATCCGACGGTTCGATGGCGAGACCCTCACCCATCATTTTTTCTGCAAATACTGGATCAGGCACCTCCTCGAGCGGCACTGCTTTCCCGTTGACAGGGCTTACAAAACGCTCTTCTGTAATACTTTTACCGAATAGTTTCTTTAGCATATCTTGTCTCTCCTCGGAATGAATCGGATTTTGATGAAAATCTTATTATTATCATAGTAAAGCGTTTTCTCAGTGCGGGTCAATGAAAAACCATCTTCGGAAGGATATTGCCTAAAAGCGCTAACATTATGTATAGTAGAGAAAGACTGATTTTAGAGCGGAAAAGAGGTTTGACGCAGTGTGAGATAATCAATCGATCACAATGACAATCAGGCTATACGAATGCTAATGGAACGGTAGGTAAAGAACCGATGCAAATAAAAGAAGAAGTGCAAAAACGCAAGACTTTCGCTATCATCTCCCACCCGGATGCCGGGAAGACGACACTTACGGAAAAACTGCTCGTCTTCGGTAATCTGATTCGTACCGCGGGTACGGTAAAAGGGAAGAAATCAGGTAAATTCGCTACTTCCGACTGGATGGAGATCGAGAAGCAGCGCGGGATTTCCGTCACATCATCCGTGATGAATTTCCCTTATAAAGATTATCAGGTGAATATCCTGGATACACCAGGTCACGAAGACTTCAGTGAAGATACGTATCGGACACTGACGGCAGTGGATAGTGTCGTCATGATCATAGATGCGACAAAAGGGATCGAAGCCCAGACCTTGAAATTATTCAAAGTCTGCCGTATGAGAGGCATCCCGATCTTCACCTTCATCAACAAGCTTGACCGGGAAGGCCGTGAGCCGCTGGAGCTATTGGAGGAAATCGAAACTGTATTGGATATCGAAACGTATCCGATGAACTGGCCGGCAGGAATGGGCAAGCGTTTCCTGGGTATTTTCGATAGATATAACAAGCAGTTCGTGCGTTTCAATGGAAATGAAGAAGAAACGTATATTCCTTATGACCAGCTCGATGATCCGGCTTATGCCGACTTGACTGGCGACTCCACTTTCGAAGATACAAAAGGAGAGCTGGAATTATTGGAGGAAGCCGGCGATCAATTCTCGCTGGATCGTGTCCTGGCCGGCAAACAGACACCGGTCTTCTTCGGCAGCGCCCTTGCGCCTTTCGGAGTCCAAACATTCTTCGATACGTTCGTGAGCATGGCGCCTGCACCAGGAAGCCGCCGTACGACGGAAGGTGTCGTATCCCCTGAGAAAGAAGAATTCTCCGGATTCATTTTCAAGATCCAGGCGAATATGAACCCGGCCCACCGCGACCGGATTGCATTCCTGCGTGTCTGCTCAGGGAAACTCGAGCGTGGTATGAGCGTGCAGCTGGCCCGCTCGGCGAAGCCGATCAAGTTATCCCAATCGCAGCAATTCGTGGCATCGTCCCGTGATACAGTCGAAGAGGCGTATGCGGGGGATATCATCGGAATATATGATCCGAACATTTATCGGATCGGGGATACACTGGTCGAAGGGAAAGCGAACTTCGAGTTCGATGAGCTGCCGCAGTTCCCGCCGGAAGTATTCAAGAAGGTCACGGCAAAGAACGTCATGAAAGCGAAGCAGTTCAAGAAGGGCATCGAGCAGCTCGTCCAGGAAGGAGCGATCCAGCTGTTCCGCGGCAAACGCGATGACAGCTATATCCTCGGCGCAGTCGGGGAGCTCCAGTACGAAGTATTCGAATATCGGATGAAAAATGAGTATAATGTAGAAGTGGTATTGGAATCGATGGGAGAGCGCATCCCTCGCTGGCTGAAGGCTGAGCAAGTGGATGAGCGGCTATTCGATGAGCGCAGTCTGCTCGCCCAGGATCGGGAAGGGGAATACTTGGCATTGTTCAAGAATGATTTCGCCCTCCGCTGGTTCACGGACAAAAATCCGAAAATCGATTTGATCGACCTATTTGAAGTCAACCAATACGACCAAGCAGCCAACTAAGATAAAGCCGTCATTTTTGACGGCTTTTTGCTATCTGCTAGTTTATGTTTTATATATTGGGCAATCATCCATACTAGGATGTATATGGAATTTTGGACGAATGTTTGTTCGTGTTTTTATATATTTTATGCTATGATGAAAATAGCAAACAGAACGGAGGAATTTGGCGTTGAAGGAAAAGGAAACGTTTGAGTTAGTATCCAAATATAAGCCGCAGGGTGATCAGCCGAAAGCGATTGAACGGCTTGTCGATGGCGTCCGCCAGAATAAGCGGCATCAGACACTGCTCGGAGCGACAGGTACCGGTAAGACGTTCACCATCTCCAATATGGTGAAGGAAATCAACAAACCGACGCTTGTCATTGCCCATAACAAAACACTGGCCGGCCAGCTGTACAGCGAGTTCAAGGAATTCTTCCCGAACAATGCAGTGGAATACTTCGTCAGCTATTATGATTATTATCAGCCGGAAGCATATGTACCGCAGACGGATACATTCATCGAGAAGGATGCAAGCATCAATGATGAGATCGATAAACTGCGCCACTCGGCGACATCCGCCCTTTTCGAGCGCAATGATGTACTGATCGTGGCAAGTGTGTCCTGTATCTATGGTTTGGGTTCCCCGGAAGAATATAAGAGCCAGGTGCTGTCCGTCCGTGTCGGGATGGAGAAGGATAGGGATGAATTGCTCCGCAACTTGGTGGACATCCAATACGCACGGAATGATATCGACTTCCAGCGCGGTACATTCCGTGTCCGCGGTGACTCGGTCGAAGTCATCCCTGCTTCAAAAGAAGAGCACTGCATCCGTTTTGAATTCTTTGGTGATGAGATCGATCGAATCCGTGAAGTGGACGCACTGACAGGCGAGATCATCGGGGATCGCGAGCACGTGGCCATCTTCCCTGCTTCCCACTTCGTTACGCGTGAAGAGAATCTCAAGAAGGCCATCGTCAATATTGAAAAAGAGCTCCAGGAACAGCTCAAAGTGTTCAGGGACCAAGGCAAGCTGCTGGAAGCCCAGCGACTGGAGCAGCGGACGAATTATGACTTGGAAATGATGCGGGAAATGGGCTTTTGCTCTGGTATCGAAAACTATTCGGCCCAGCTTACCTTCCGTGAACGGGGAGCAACCCCTTATACGCTACTGGACTTCTTCCCGGACGATTTCGTTGTCGTCGTCGATGAGTCCCATGTTACGCTGCCTCAGATCAGGGGGATGTTCAATGGGGACCAGGCACGTAAGAAAGTGCTGGTCGACCATGGCTTCCGCCTGCCGTCCGCGATGGACAACAGGCCGCTGACATTTGAGGAATTCGAGAAGAAGACCAGCCAGCTCGTGTATGTCTCTGCGACACCGGGTCCTTATGAAATCGAGCATACGCCGGAAATGATCGAGCAGATCATCAGGCCGACAGGGCTGCTTGATCCGGAAATCGATATTCGTCCGATAGATGGACAAATAGATGACTTGATCAGTGAGATTTACAAACGGACAGAGAAGAATGAACGTGTCCTGATCACGACATTGACCAAGAAAATGTCCGAAGACTTGACCGACTACCTCAAGGAGATCGGCATCAAGGTCGCTTATCTGCATTCGGAAATCAAGACGCTCGAACGGATCGAGGTCATCCGCGATTTGCGGATCGGCAAATATGATGTACTTGTCGGAATCAACCTGCTTCGGGAAGGCTTGGATATTCCGGAGGTTTCCCTCGTGGCCATACTTGATGCGGACAAGGAAGGGTTCTTGCGTTCCGAGCGTTCCTTGATCCAGACGATGGGCCGGGCGGCGCGTAACGAAAACGGGCATGTCATCATGTATGCAGATAAAATTACCGACAGCATGCAAAAAGCGATGGATGAAACACTGCGGCGCCGTGAAATCCAAATCGCTTACAATGAAGAGCATGGCATCACACCGCGGACGATCCAGAAGGAAGTGCGGGATGTCATCAAGGCGACGATTAGTTCTGAAGAATCCGGTACCAATAAGAAAGATACACCGGATTTGACGAAGATGACGAAGAAGGAAAAAGAAAAAGTGATTGCCGAGATGGAGAAAGAAATGAAACAGGCTGCACGCGATCTCAATTTCGAACGTGCTGCCGAGCTTCGTGATCTTGTCTTGGAACTAAAAGTGGAAGGGTGAAGAAAGTGGCGAAGAAGAGCATTTCAGTCAGAGGCGCCCGTGCCAATAACTTAAAAAATATAGATGTCGATATTCCGAAGGATAGCCTGGTCGTGCTGACCGGCCTATCCGGTTCGGGGAAATCCTCACTCGCTTTTGATACCATCTATGCAGAAGGACAGCGGCGCTATGTAGAATCCCTATCTGCCTATGCCCGCCAGTTCCTCGGCCAGATGGACAAGCCCGACGTCGATTCGATTGAAGGCTTGTCGCCGGCTATCAGTATCGACCAGAAGACGACAAGCAAGAACCCGCGTTCCACAGTCGGGACGGTAACGGAAATCTACGATTATTTACGGCTGTTATATGCCAGGGTGGGCAGACCGACTTGTCCGCGTCATGGAATCGAAATAAGCTCCCAGACTGTGGAACAAATGGCCGATCGGATCTTGGAATTTCCGGAACGCTCCCGCCTGCAGGTCCTTGCCCCGGTCATTTCAGGGAAAAAAGGGGAGCATGTCAAAGTGCTCGAAAAGCTGAAATCGGAAGGCTATATTCGTCTGCGTGTGGACGGCGAGATGGTGGAAATCACCGATGATATCAAGCTGGAGAAAACAAAGAAACATTCAATCGAAGTGGTAGTCGACCGGATCGTCATCAAGGAAGGTATCACTGGACGATTGACGGATTCCCTGGAAACGGCACTGTCGCTTGGAGACGGCCGTGTCATCGTTGATGTGATGGGCGTCGAGGACCTGCTTTTCAGTGAGCATCACGCCTGCCCGATTTGCGGATTCTCGATCGGTGAATTGGAACCGCGCATGTTCTCCTTCAATAATCCATTCGGAGCCTGCCCGACTTGTGATGGGCTGGGGACGAAACTGGAAGTCGATCCCGACCTGGTTATCCCTGACAAAGAGCTTACCTTGCGCGATGGTGCAATCGCAGCTTGGGAACCGACCAGCTCGCAATATTACCCGAAGCTGCTGGAAGCTGCCTGCAGTCATTTTGGCATCGATATGGATGTACCCGTCAGCGAACTGCCGGAGGGACAGCTGGATATCCTGATGAATGGGAAGAAAAAGGAGAAAATCCATTTTCGTTATGAAAATGACTTCGGCCGTGTCCGTGAAAGCAATATCGAGTTCGAAGGCGTGTTGACGAATATTGCTCGCCGTTATCGGGAAACGACATCGGATTTCATCCGTGAACAAATGGAAAAGTATATGAATAACCGGCCATGTCCGAAGTGTAAAGGGCATCGTCTCCGTGAGGAATCGCTCGCAGTCCTGATCAATGGCCATCATATAAGCAATGTAACCGAGAAATCCGTCCTGGAAGTAAAACACTTCATGGAAGAGCTGGAACTGAACGAAAAGGAAAGGCAGATTGCGTTCATGATCACCAAGGAGATCATCGACAGGATAACCTTCCTGAATAACGTCGGTCTGGATTACCTGACCCTTTCACGTTCAGCCGGTACGCTGTCGGGCGGGGAAGCCCAGCGTATCCGTCTTGCCACACAGATCGGCTCTGCTTTGACTGGTGTCTTGTATGTATTGGATGAACCATCCATCGGCCTGCATCAGCGGGATAATGACAGGCTGATCGAAACGATGAAAAGGATGCGCGATCTTGGCAATACGCTTATCGTGGTCGAGCATGATGAAGATACGATGATGGAAGCGGACTGGCTCATCGATGTCGGCCCCGGTGCCGGTGAGCATGGCGGGCAGATCACGAGTCAGGGAACACCTGAAAAGGTGATGAAAGATAAAAAATCACTTACGGGTCAGTACTTATCCGGTAAGAAATTCATTCCGCTGCCATTCGAACGCCGCAAACCGGATAAGGACCGCACCATCGAAGTCATCGGAGCGGAAGAGAATAATCTGAAGAAAGCTTCTGCTGAGATACCGCTGGGTCTTTTCACTGCGGTGACCGGTGTGTCCGGCTCCGGTAAAAGTACATTCGTCAATGAGATCCTGCATAAGGCATTGGCGCAGAAACTGAACCGGAGCAAAGTGAAGCCAGGTAAGCATAAGCAGATCAAAGGATTGGAGCACTTGGACAAAGTCATCGATATTGACCAATCGCCTATCGGGCGCACTCCTCGTTCCAACCCTGCTACGTATACCGGCGCCTTCGATGACATTCGGGATGTATACGCAAGTACGAATGCTGCAAAGGTCCGCGGATATAAGAAAGGCCGCTTCAGCTTTAATGTGAAAGGCGGCCGCTGCGAAGCTTGCCGCGGGGATGGCATCATCAAGATCGAGATGCATTTCCTGCCGGATGTGTATGTGCCGTGCGAGGTTTGTCACGGGAAACGGTACAATCGGGAAACACTTGAGGTTAAATATAAAGGAAAAAGCATCGCTGATGTATTGGATATGACAATCGAGGAAGGATTGGAGTTCTTCTCCAATATTCCAAAAATCAAGCGAAAGCTGCAGACGATTTCAGATGTAGGGCTAGGTTATGTGAAGCTGGGTCAGCCGGCTACCACGCTATCCGGAGGGGAAGCGCAGCGAGTGAAACTGGCGAGTGAATTGCATAAACGCAGCAACGGTAAAACATTCTATATCCTGGATGAGCCGACGACCGGTTTGCATGTGGATGATATTGCAAGATTGCTGAAAGTATTGAACCGTATCGTCGAAAACGGCGACACTGTCCTTGTCATCGAGCATAATCTAGATGTCATCAAAACAGCCGACTATCTCATCGATCTTGGTCCGGAAGGCGGGGATAGAGGCGGACAGATAGTAGCGACCGGTACACCGGAGGAAGTGGCAGAAGTACCTGGTTCGTACACCGGGAAATACTTGAAGCCGATCCTTGAGCGCGATCGGGAACGGACAGCGAGTCAATTGGAATATGCAACGCATGTTGCGGAGCGATGAATGGGATACAGCGGGCTGAAGCTCGCTGTATTTTTGCTGTCCATCAGCATGCAAATCATCAAATCGAGCATTACAGCGGAATTTGTAGTAAAATGTTTGTCTAGATATAGCTTTGGAAGGAGCGACTTACGGTGAAGCCGATTGATTTGAAAGAAGTGCAAGACCACATAGATGCATTTGCAGGAAAAAAAGTGTTTATACATCTTGAAACGACAAATGGAGCATATGCTAATCATGTAGATGAAAAAGCGTATAATGTTGGTGCCTTTATCCGAAATGCACAGGTTATTTATGAGCATGGAAAGATCAAAGGTTCCGGGACGGCCTATCGAGTTGGTTTGAAAACGGAAAACGGATGGGTATACGCAGAAGGGCTGAATGCCTGGGAAGTGGATGGACAAAATCGCCTGCTCATGGCTGGTCATGATCGGGAAGGCCGGTTGATGGTTTCATTGGAAATAAGCGAGACAGCGTTTTAAGGAGGAGCAATAATCATGGAAAAACACGTAGTAGTCATCTTCCCGCATCCGGACGACGAGGCTTTCGGAGCAGCTGGTACAATCGCCAAGTTCAGGGAAGAAGGAGTGCCTGTCACTTATCTATGCGGTACGTTAGGTGAAATGGGCCGAAATATGGGGAATCCGACTTTTGCGACGCGGGAATCCTTACCGGAAATCCGTAAAAAAGAATTGCAGGATGCTTGCGAAGTTATGGATGTCGAGCTGAAAATGCTTGGTTACCGGGATAAGGTCCTGGAATTCGAGGATTTATCCAAAGTCAGTGATCACTTGAAGGGACTGCTGGAACAGATCAAGCCAACACTCGTGATCACCCATTATCCTGAATATGCAGTCCATCCGGACCACAATGCATTGGGGGCGGCGGCAATCGATGCGGTGTCGCGGATGGATGAAAGCACACGTCCGACGGTCTGGGCGCAAGCGTTCATGCGCGGATATCAGGAGATTCTAGGCAAGCCTGACGTTGTCCAGGATATTCGTCCATTCGTCAAAACAAAGGTGAAAACCATCCTTTGCCATAAATCCCAGGCACAAGGCGTACTTGGCAATGTCACTGGAGCGGAGCTTACGGAAGAGAACATGGAGTCCATAGCGCTGGAACATTTCAAAGAGGAGACATTCTATACTTGGAACTTCGATAACATATGATTCGTATATGTGTAAAGGAGGCTTTGTATGAGAACAGAAAGAAAGAGGATCCTGAAACAGCTCGAGGAAGGAAAGCTCACTGCCGAAGAAGCAGAGCTGGAGCTTGCAGCTCTTGATGAGCGTGCTTTCGGTGCTGTACAGCATACGGATGAAGAGAAGGAGCCGGTGGTGCAGGAGCTTGTCACGGCGGGCGAAGAGCCAAAATCCCAGCGTGTCGGTAAAGCAGCCAAGAAAAAGTCTGTTGGTCCGAAAGTACTGCAATATGTCCAGCAGGCTTTCACCAAGATCAAGAATGCCGACCTGGATTTGAACTTCGGCGATCATCATGTAGTCGAGCATATATTTCAGGCAGATGAGACATTCTCGAAAATGGACCTGAAAATCTATAATGGCTCTGTTACGATCAAAAGCTGGACCGAGCCTCTTGCCCGTCTGGAAACAAAGGCGAAAGTCTATCAGGAAGAGGATGAGCAGGCTGCCAGAAGGCGGTTCACGGATAAAGCCTATTTTGCCGTCGCGGATGGAAAATTGCAGTTCTCGCTGCAGGATAAACGGATCAAACCGGAAATCACCTTGTATGTCCCGGAAGCAGTATATGATGAATGTGTCGTGAAAACCTTCAATGGAACGATCCGGACCGATTCGGTGAGCAGTGTGAATATCTATTGCAAGACGACAAATGGAAGCATCGATCTCCATGGGGGAGGCGGCTCGATAGTCAGCGCCGAGACATCGAACGGCAGCATCAAGCTGAAGCAGGTGACAGCAAAAGATCTGCTTTGTGAATCCGTCAATGGCTCACTTAGGCTGGAGGGAAGTTTCCGTAAGCTTGATGCCCAAACGTTCAATGGCAGTATCCATTGCGAGTGGCATAATTCCGATCCGGACAGTGCATTTTTCAAGGCAACCAATGGCAGTATCCGGTTGAAGTCCCTGGCCGCGATTCCTTTGAACGGACGGATTACGACGAATATCGGATCTCTGCATTGCGACTTGGACGAATATATCGTCATAGATGAATCGAAGGAAGTCGTCAAGAAAGCACTGAAATTCGAGACTTACCCAGCAGCGCAGGAAAAGCTTCATTTGGAAGCGAACACGAAAACGGGTTCTGTCTGGGTCCTTCCATGATATGCTGAGATGGATTTTGACACTATTGCTGAATAGCGTGTCATTGATCATTGTGAGCCGTATCTTCGACTCCTTTTATGTAGAGGGCTTCGGGACTGCCATCCTGGCCAGCTTCATCCTGTCGATTCTGAATATCCTTGTCCGGCCTGTGCTGATTGTCCTGACACTGCCGCTGACCGCTTTGACGCTAGGATTGTTTTTGTTTGTGATCAACGCAATCACCTTGATGATCACACAAGGCTTGATCGGGGATAATTTCATAATCGATGGATTCGGGACAGCAATCATTGCGGCAATCATACTTGCCTTGCTGAATCTCTTGCTGAACTGGCTCATCCGGGATCGGATCACGAGCTGAAACCAAGCCTTGCAGCGGCATGCTGCAGGGCCTTTTTTATGCCCAGGTATCTATCTTTTCGGGAAGTATGCTAGAATAAACAAGAATTGTTAGGATGGAGGGTTTTTATGGCAAAAGTAGTCATTCAGGATTTATTGGATCGTTTCAATCTGGAATTGCTGACTGGGAATACAGGCGTACAACGTGAAATTTTCATGAGTGATATTTCCCGTCCTGGTATAGAGTTGACAGGTTATTTTAAATATTATCCGAAAGATCGGCTGCAATTGTTCGGTAAGACGGAGCTTTCCTTTTTGGAGGAGCTGACAAGCGAACAGAAGAAGGATCGGTTTGAGAAGATTTGCTCTGATATCACACCTGGTTTGATCATTACGAGAGGCCAGGAAGTGCCGCCGGAGATGATGGAAGCGGCAGAGGCTGCCGGTGTCCCGATTTTACGGTCGCCGCATAAGACGACACGTGTCATCAGCCGGATAACGAATTTCCTGGAGGCCAGGTTTGCACCATTCACAGCAGTCCATGGAGTGTTGGTGGATATCTATGGAATCGGCATCCTGATCACCGGCCAGAGCGGTGTCGGAAAAAGTGAAACAGCGTTGGAGCTCGTCAAGCGCGGGCATCGTCTTGTTGCTGACGACAGCGTCGAAATCCGGCAGGAGGATTACGATACCCTTATCGGAAATTCGCCTTCCTTGATCGAGCATTTATTGGAGATCAGGGGTTTGGGCATCATCAATGTCATGACATTGTTTGGCGCAGGGGCAGTGCGCAGCCATAAGAAAATATCGATCGTCATCAATTTGGAAACCTGGGATCAATCAAAACAATATGATCGGGTCGGATTGGATGAAGATACGATGAAAATCATGGATGTCAATGTACCGAAGATGACGGTCCCTGTACGTCCGGGGCGTAACTTGGCTGTCATCATCGAGGTGGCTGCGATGAACTTCCGCCTGAAACGGATGGGTGTGAATGCAGCGGAGGAATTCTCGCAGCGTCTGACGAAAATGATAGAAACAGGAAAAGATAATGGGGGAGACATGACGGATGGAAATGTGTGAAGCACAACCATTGAACCGGGTGTTTTTGGAGATCGGTTCACTGACGATTTACTGGTATGGCGTCATCATTGCAGTCGGTGCAGCCCTCGGTCTATGGCTGGCCATCCGCGAATCGAAAAGGCGCGGATTACATAAAGATACGTTTGTGGACTTTCTGGTATTTGCCATTCCGGCAGCTATCATCTGTGCCCGTATTTATTACGTTGTTTTCGAATGGGAAAACTATGCAGACGGTCCGTTTTGGAAGGTGTTTGCCATTTGGGAAGGCGGCATTGCCATCCATGGAGCATTGATCGGATCCATCATCACGGCAATCATTTTCTGCCGTGTGAAAAAGATACCGTTTTGGAAGCTGGCGGATATTACTGCGCCGAGTTTGATTCTTGGGCAGGCTATCGGCCGCTGGGGTAATTTCATGAACCAGGAAGCCCATGGAGGTCCAGTTTCGGAAGAGGCATATCAGAACTTCATCCAGTACTTACCGGATTTCATCAATAACCAAATGTGTATCGATGGTGTTCTCTATCATCCGACTTTCCTTTATGAATCACTATGGAATATCCTTGGTTTCGTCATCTTGCTTGTTTTACGCAGGGTGAATTTGAAGCGCGGGGAAATGTTCTTGTTCTATCTTGCTTGGTATAGCCTTGGACGCTACTTCATCGAGGGTATGCGGACGGATAGCCTTGTTGCCGATGGCCTGCGGGCGGCGCAAGTTGTTTCCATCGCAGCGATCGTCCTTGCGGTGGTCATCGTGATCATCCGGCGCCGTCCAGGAGCGAAGACACCTCGTTATAAAGACTAGGAATAGAGAGAGGCGAATGCGATTATGGCAATCACGACATTGTTATTTGATTTGGATGGAACACTGATCGATTCGAATAGCCTGATTCTGGCATCCTACACGGCAACATTGGAGCAGTATATGGGCCGGACATATGAGCGCGAGGAATTGCTCCCGTTCATCGGTCCGCCGCTGAAGGATGTTTTCGAGAACATCGACGCCGAGAGGGCGGAAGAAATGATCGCAGCATATCGGAAGCATAATCTGGAGCATCATGATGCATATGTAGAGGCTTATCCATATGTCGCTGAAACTTTGCAGGAACTGAAGCAGGCAGGTTTTAAACTGGGGATTGTCACAACAAAGGTCCGGGAAACTGCAGAGCGCGGTCTTCGGGTATGCGGTCTTGGAGGATTGTTCGATGTCGTGATCGGGTATGATGATATCGAACATGCAAAGCCGCATCCGGAACCTGTGCTGAAAGGGCTGGAGGCGCTTGGCAGTGTCCCGGGGGAAGCCATCATGATCGGTGATAATCATCATGATATTGAGTCCGGGAAGAATGCGGGTGCAAAAACTGCCGGTGTGGCTTGGTCGATCAAGGGCAAAGAAACCTTGCTGACATATGGGCCGGATTATATGCTGGAGGATATCCGTGATTTATTCGACATCGTAAAGGAAGACGCGCATGCGGAAAACGGAAAGCTATCCCGTTAAAGGACCGAATTCGCTGTGGCAGTTATATAAAACAATCCCTTTTTGGAAAGTAGCCAGGAATTTCGCCGTGGTCCAGATTGGACGATATACGCCATTCCTTGGTTTGAAGAACAGGCTTTACCGATCCTTTCTCAAAATGAAAATCGGTGAAGAAACAGCATTGGCTGTTATGGTCGTGCCGGATTTCCTGTATCCGGAGCGGATCACGATAGGAAAGAACAGCATCATCGGTTATAATACGACCATCCTGGCCCATGAATATTTGACGGATGAATACCGCCTTGGGGATGTCATCATCGGGGATAATGTGATGGTGGGAGCCAATACGACGATCCTGCCCGGCGTCACCATCGGAGACGGAGCGGTCATTTCGGCTGCCACGCTTGTCCACCGGGATGTCCCTCCTGGTGCCATGGTGGGCGGAAATCCGATGCAAATGATTTATACAGCAGAACAACGACAGGACAAGCAGACAACCTAAGTGTCTGCTTGTTTCATGAAGGAGGAAAAGAATGGATTTAGGACAACGGATATTACCTGCAGCCCGTAATGAGCGGGATTTCGATGAATTGCTCCAGCGGGAAGATATGCAGATGATGGTGCTGCTTGAGACAAGGATCGCCCAGCTTCCTTCCCAGATCAAATATGCCAAAAAAGCAGGGAAGAAAGTGTTTCTTCATGTTGACTTGATACAGGGACTGAAGACAGATGATGCCGGGATGGACTTTGTCTGTCAGCGTCTGAAGCCGGATGGTGTCATATCGACAAGGACGAATGTTATCAGTGCAGCCAAAAAATATAAGATAACCGCTGTGCAGCGTTTGTTTTTGATTGATGGACACGCGCTTGATCATAATCTTTCACTGGTCAAGAAGGCGCAGCCTGATTACATCGAAGTATTGCCGGGGTTAATTCCTCATATGATAAAAGAAGTATCCGAAAAAATCGGCGTGCCGGTCATAGCTGGAGGGCTCATACGCACCCAGGAAGATGTGGATGCCGCTCTGGAAGCGGGGGCAACAGCCGTTTCCACATCAAAAAAAAGTTTATGGTAAGTCCTTGACACCGCTTTCAATTAGGTGTAAAGTCTATCTATAAGTTAATAATAATGATCGGAGATACGGAGAATCCATTACCTTTTTAGTACACGTCAGGTGTTTACTATGTTATATTAGGTGATGGATTTTTCTAATCCAAAAGACAGCGCTTCCTTAATAATATTTTTAGGTTGAATGTAGCTATTTTTTTATGATTCTGCAAAGTGCGGTTATTTTGGACGCTGAATGAAAGCGCTCTCCGAAAAATTCTATCAATAAAGGGGACAATCACAATGAGTATCTTCGCAGCCGAAACGATCGGCACAATGGTACTAATACTCTTCGGTGGAGGAGTTGTAGCAGTCAGCAATTTAAGCAAGTCCAAAGGGGAAGGCACAGGCTGGATCACGATTACCATTGCATGGGGTCTTGCAGTGGCGATGGGTGCTTATGCAGTAGGCAGTTTTTCAGGAGCGCATTTGAATCCTGCCGTGACATTAGGGCTGGCAATCAAAGGGGATATCGGCTGGAATGTCGTGCCGGAATATCTTGCCGGTGAAATGCTCGGTGCATTCCTGGGTGCTGTACTGGTGTTCTTGGTTTATTTGCCGCACTGGGCAAAAACATCCGATCCTATGGCAAAACTATCCGTTTTCTCTACTGATCCGGCGATTGATAGTCCATTTTCGAACTTATTGGCAGAAATCATTGGCACTTTCATCCTGATGCTTGGTATTCTATTCATTGGAGGCAACTCTTTAGCAGATGGATTCAATCCATTATTGGTAGGTTTGCTCGTTGCAGTCATCGGGATGGCGCTTGGCGGTCCGACAGGATATGCGATCAACCCAGCCCGTGACTTAGGTCCGCGTATCGCTCATGCATTGCTGCCGATCCCTGGTAAAGGTTCTTCCAACTGGAAGTATGCGTGGGTTCCGGTTGTAGGTCCATTGCTTGGGGGAGCATACGGTGCATATTTCTATATCGGATTTTTCATGGAAGACTTGCAAGTAGGTTTCTGGATTTTATCTGCTGTATTATTAATAATCATTATCGCTGCAGTTCGAGGGGAACTTGTAAAAGCTAGCGCAGAGGCAGCTGCGAATAATGGTGTGAAAACGAGGGGGATTAAGTAATGGAAAAATTTATCATGGCACTTGACCAGGGAACAACAAGTTCACGCGCGATTCTTTTCAATCACAATGGCGACATCGTGGAAACTGCACAAATGGAGTTCGAACAGTTCTTCCCGCAATCCGGCTGGGTAGAGCATGATGCGAACGAAATCTGGACGTCCATTTCTGCTTGTATGGCGGAAGTGCTCCGCAAAGCGGACATCGATGCGAAACAGGTTGCGGCGATCGGTATTACGAACCAGCGGGAAACGACAGTCGTATGGGATAAAAACACTGGCCGTCCGATCCATAAAGCGATCGTTTGGCAATCCCGTCAAACAGCTGATATCGTCAATGACTTGATCGAAAAAGGTCATAATGATCTGTTCCGCGAAAAAACAGGCTTGCTATTGGATGCCTACTTCTCCGGTACAAAAGTCAAATGGATCTTGGATAACGTGGAAGGAGCACGTGAAAAAGCAGAGAACGGTGATTTGCTATTCGGTACAATCGACACTTGGCTTGTTTATAAGCTATCTGGCGGTAAAGCGCATGTTACTGATTATTCCAACGCAGCCCGTACATTGATGTACAACATCCATGAGCTTAAATGGGATGATGAACTGCTTGAGATCCTTGATGTGCCGAAGAGCATGCTTCCAGAAGTAAAAGCCTCTTCTGAAGTATACGCCCAGACAATCGACTATCATTTCTTCGGTGAAGAAGTGCCGATCGCTGGTATCGCTGGTGACCAGCACGCTGCCCTATTCGGTCAAGCCTGCTTTGAGCCGGGTATGGTGAAAAATACTTACGGAACGGGCTGCTTCGTCCTTATGCATACAGGTGAGGAAGCTGTTAAATCCGAGCATGGCCTGCTGACAACGATCGCTTGGGGCCTTGATGGGAAAGTGGAATACGCACTCGAGGGAAGCATCTTCGTTGCAGGTTCCGCTGTCCAATGGCTTCGTGATGGTTTGAAGATCATCGAATCTTCTCCTGAAAGCGAGCGCCTTGCGACAAGCGTTTCAGACAATGGCGGTGTTTATGTAGTCCCTGCCTTCGTAGGACTGGGTACACCATACTGGGATAGTGATGCACGCGGTGCGATGTTCGGTATCACGCGTGGTACAACAAGTGCGCATATCACACGCGCAACATTGGAATCACTTGCCTTCCAATCCAAGGATGTCGTCGATGCGATGATCGAGGATTCCGGTATCGATGTGAAACAGCTTCGCGTCGATGGCGGCGTCGTGAAAAACGATTTCCTTATGCAGTTCCAAAGCGATATGCTTGATGTAGACGTAGAACGTCCAGTCATCCAGGAGACAACAGCATTAGGTGCTGCCTACTTGGCTGGTTTAGCGGTCGGCTATTGGGAAAGCCGCGAACAGATCGCCAACAAATGGCAAATCGACCGTACGTTCAAGCCAAACCGCTCCAAAGAAGAAAAAGATCAGCTCTACGCAGGCTGGAAAAAAGCTGTGGAAGCTACACGTACTTTCAAGTAATATACCTTTTCAAATCGGGCTGGGCATGTTATACTGAAGTCACAAGTTAATGATTCGGCCCGAGACATTGGAGAGACCGCGAATATCTATACATTGTATGGATTATTTGTGGTCTCTTTCTGCTTTCTATACATGACTTCTACTATAATGGGGTATAGAAATAGAAGAGCCGCTGAATCTAAAAAGGAGTGTTCAAGCATGACTGTTTTCTCTAGTAAGAAACGTAACGAAATTTATGCGAACTTAACTGATAAACCTTTGGATCTTCTTGTCATTGGTGGTGGGATCACTGGTTCCGGTATCTCACTTGATGCAAGAATGCGCGGAATGAATGTAGGTCTTGTAGAAATGCAGGACTTCGCAGCAGGTACTTCCTCCCGCTCAACTAAATTGGTTCACGGTGGTTTGCGCTATTTGAAACAATTCGAAGTCAAAATGGTTGCAGAAGTTGGTAAAGAACGTGAAATCGTATACGAAAATGGTCCTCACGTAACAACTCCTGAATGGATGCTGCTTCCGTTCCACAAAGGCGGTACATTCGGTCCGTTCACTACCAACATCGGTTTGCGTGTATATGACTATCTTGCTGGTGTGAAAAAAGCGGAACGCCGCACAATGCTGAAACGTGAAGAAGTATTGGAAAGAGAGCCGCTTGTAAAATCTGAAGGCTTGCTTGGCGGCGGCCGTTATGTGGAATACAAAACGGACGATGCCCGCTTGACATTGGAAGTTCTGAAAAAAGCGGTTGAAAAAGGCGTTAACGCAATCAACTATACAAAAGTAATCGAATTCATCTATGATGCTGGCGGTAAAGTTACCGGTGTCGTAGCAGAAGATGTAACAACTGGTGACAAGCACCGTATCTTCGCTAAGAAAATCGTCAATGCCGGCGGTCCTTGGGTGGATACGATCCGTGAAAAAGATGGATCCAAAAAAGGCAAAACACTGCATCTTACAAAAGGTGTCCACTTGGTATTCGACGGACAGCGCTTCCCGTTGCGCCAAGCCGTATACTTCGATACTCCGGATGGCCGGATGGTATTCGCGATTCCGCGTGAAGGCAAGACATATGTCGGTACAACAGATACAACATACAAAGGTGACATCCAGCATCCAGTCATGACTGTCGAGGATCGTGATTATATCATCGATTCCATCAACTACATGTTCCCGACTGTGGAAATCACAAAAGATGATGTGGAATCCAGCTGGGCTGGCCTTCGTCCGCTTATCCAAGAGGAAGGCAAGAAACCGGGCGAGATTTCCCGTAAAGATGAAATCTTCGTTTCCGACAGCGGCTTGATTTCCATGGCCGGCGGTAAGCTGACTGGTTACCGCAAAATGGCAATCGAAGCAGTCAATCTTGTGGCTAAACAGTTCAAGGAAGAAGAAGGCATCCTTTATTCCGAATCCGATACGAAGAACCTGCCTATTTCTGGTGGGGAAGTCGGCGGATCCAAAGGATTCGAACGCTTCAAAGAACGTAAAGTGGATGAAGGGAAAGCAATCGGACTTTCTGCTGAAGACGCATTGAAAATGGTAAGCCGCTACGGAGCGAATGTCGATAAAGTCTTCAGCCGCTTCGAAACATTGAAGGATGAAGCGAAAGCTGCCAATATCGATGCTCTTGTATTCGCACAGCTGCGTTATGCGATTGAAGAAGAACTGGCATACAAACCAGTCGATTTCTTCGTTCGACGCACAGGCGCGCTGCTATTCAACATCGACTTTGTTCATGCTAACAAAGATGCGGTTATTGATTACATGGCTGAAACATTGGGTTATACTGCTGAGCAGAAAGCAGAATATACACGTGAACTGGAAGTCTTGGCAAAAGAAGCAGTTGTACCAGTTAAAGAAGACGACTTGCAAACTGTTTGATCATTCATCCAGGAGACTGTTTCCCTTAGGGGGGACAGTCTTTTTTTCTTAAGGTGTAGGACCGGGTGTGGAAATATGATATACTTCATGGGATATCTAATGCAGTAGGAGGAAACACATGCAAACGCTGGAACCAGCAGAGCAGCAGGCACGACCGACTAACATCATCCCCTTCATACCGGAAGGAGATTTCTATTATACAAAGGGCATCGAGGCCTATCGGAACGGTAAGCTGGACAAAGCCATGAAATGGCTTGAAAAAGCGATCGAGAAGGAACCGACGGAAGTGATCTATCACTGCCAGAAGTCGGTTATTTTTACGGAAATGGGAGCATTCCATAAAGCGATTTATATCCTGGATGACATCATCAAAGAGCATGGGGAGAGCTATGCCGAATGCTTCTACATGCTTGCCTATAATTATTCGAAGCTTGGTTATATGCATGATGCGGAGAAGTTCGCCAACTTGTATCTGGAGATGGATCCGGAAGGGGATTTCCGGCATCAGGCCGAGGAGCTGCTGACCTATGTGGAAGCCGAGGAAGAAGACGATGAGCTTTGGACGACAGAGGAAGAGGATGAGCTCATCATGTTCCAGGAGTCGGCTTTTTATTATTTGGAACGGGAAGAATGGCAGTTCGCTTTACCTATTTTGGAAGAAATGATGAGCATGTTCCCGGAGCATATGCTGGCAAAACATGAGTATGCCAAGGCGCTTTTCTATACTGGCAACCAGAAAGAAGCTGTGCGGATGGAAGAAGAGCATCTGGAGAGCGAGCAAGTCTCTGTCTACACCCATGTCAATCTTGCCGTGTTTTATCACGAAATGCGTTGCTTCGACCAACGGGATGAGCATCTTCGCCTGCTTCGTAATATTTTCCCGATTCATGAAGAGCAGCATCTGCGCATCGCATGCGCTTTTTCCATGACCGGCCATTATGAAGATGCGGTTGACCGCTTTCTCCATTTGGATAAAAGACGCGTGAAAGGACATGCTTCCTATTATAAGTGGTTCAGCTTGGCGGCAAAGAAGGCCGGTAATGAAGAATATGCCGAAAAGCTGTGGCAGGAAGGCAGCCGCAGATTCAGCCATTTGAACAAAGAGGATTTTCATTGGCTTTCCTGAAGCAGCAGGCAGAAAAATGGACGTTGCAGAAAGAATCTTATATGCTAACGAGTAGAGAGAACGACTGATATATAGACGGAAGGGGTCCTATAAATGACTGAAGACAGAATTTATGACGTAATCATTGCAGGAGCTGGACCGGCTGGCATGACGGCAGCGGTTTATGCTTCCCGTGCAAATCTAGATACACTTATGATAGAAAGAGGTATTCCGGGCGGTCAGATGGCAAACACAGAGGATGTGGAGAACTATCCAGGCTATGATTCCATCCTGGGACCGGATCTTTCCAATAAAATGTTCGAGCATGCGAAAAAATTCGGTGCGGAATATGCTTACGGCGATATCAAAGAAGTGAAAGACGGCAAGGAATACAAAACGATCATTGCCGGCAATAAAGAATATAAAACACGATCCCTTATCATTACGACAGGAGCGAAGTGGAAAAAGCTCGGTGTGCCTGGAGAAGACGAATTCAGCGGACGCGGTGTATCTTATTGTGCCGTTTGTGATGGAGCTTTCTTCAAGAACCGTGAATTGATCATAGTCGGCGGCGGGGATTCAGCTGTCGAGGAGGGTGTCTACCTGACCCGTTTCGCTGACAAAGTGACGATTGTCCACCGCCGGGATAAATTGCGTGCGCAGCCTATCCTGCAGCAGCGTGCCATCGCGAATGAAAAAGTCGATTTCATCTGGGACACAACTGTCGAGGAAATCAATGGCGAAGGCAATAAAGTTTCCAGCGTCACGCTTTTGAATCAGCGTACTGGAGAGAAATACGAAAAATCAGCAGACGGGGTATTCATTTACATCGGAATGGTTCCGCTCAGTGAGCCTTTCCAATCCCTCGGCATCACAAATGAACTTGGCTATATCCACACGAATGAACGTATGGAAACAGCTGTACCTGGTATTTTTGCGGCTGGGGATATTCGGGACAAAGAGCTTCGACAAATCGTGACAGCAACTGGGGATGGCAGTATCGCAGCCCAAGCGGCACAAGCTTACGTGGAAAGCTTGAAAGAAGAGCTGGACGCAATCGGCAAATAAGCGGGCCAGGCTTCCTTGTAAATGATTCTTAATGCTGCTGTAACATGGGCGACATAATCATTTGCTATACTGGTTTTAACTAATTGACCCCCTTTTAATAGATAAATTAGTTATTGGCATAGGTGCCTCGGCACCTATGCATTTTTTTTATTTTTTGGGGAATGACGGCGATTATTGGCAAAGATTAAGGAAACATATTACTGTTTGAAGCGAAACAGAAATAGTATAATATAGAGTGATGTGTAAAACGAATCGACATGTCCACTTACACAGAGAAAGAGGTGGAAGCATGCAACGAGTTGCAAACTGCATTTTGGCAGTTGATGATAAAGTTCTTTTATTGAAAAAACCGAGTAAAGGCTGGTACTCAGCTCCCGGCGGTAAAATGGAGCTGGGGGAGTCGGTCAAGGAAACCGCGGTCCGGGAATTTTGGGAAGAAACAGGCCTGACTGTACATGAACCGGAGCTTCGCGGTACATTTACTTTTGTTATAAAAAAAGACGAAAAAGTCATCCATGAATGGATGATGTTCACCTTTTTCGCCGAAGAATATACAGGTGAATTGCTTGAAGAAAGCCAGGAAGGCAAGCTGGAATGGATAGATATCAAGAATATCAAGGATTTGCCGATGGCAGAGGGAGATCGGGATATATTCGCCCATATGTTCAGCACTGATGAGCCATTGTTCGGCACATTCGTTTACACGGAGGATCGGCAGCTGCTGCAGTCGAAGCTGGATCCGACGACACCAGAATAAAACGGGGGATACGTATGGAGAAACAGTTGAATGAAACGAAGCTCGTCATCATAACCGGTATGTCTGGAGCAGGCAAGACGGTTGCTGTCCAAAGTTTCGAGGATTTGGGCTACTATTGCGTGGATAATCTGCCTCCGGCGCTCCTGCCGACTTTCCTTGACTTGATGCGCGATGCGGCCAATGATATCAAAAAAGTCGCGCTGGTCATGGATTTACGGGGAAGGGAATTCTTTGACTCCTTGTTCGAAGCACTGGACAAGCTCACGATGGAGGATTGGCTGGAGCCGCAAGTACTTTTCCTCGATGCTAAGAATGAAGTTCTCGTAACCAGATATAAAGAAACGCGCAGGACACATCCGCTTGCACCGGAAGGACTTCCGCTCGAAGGCATACAGCAGGAGCGGGCATTGCTCGATCAGATGCGGGGAAGAGCCCAGTTCATCGTGGATACATCGACGCTGAAGCCGAAGCAGCTCCGTGAGAAGATCATGAAGCGCTTCAAGGATTCCGATTACGAAGAATTCACTGTCCAGATGCTGAGCTTCGGCTTTAAGTATGGTCTGCCGATCGATGCAGACCTTGTCTTTGATGTTCGCTTTCTCCCGAACCCGTTTTATGTGGAGAACCTCAGACCGCAGACAGGATTGGATGAGCCGGTGTCTTCCTATGTGTTTAAATGGTCCGATACGCATACCTTCCTGCAGAAGCTGGAGGATATGCTCACCTTCATGCTGCCCCAGTACAGGAAGGAAGGAAAAAGCCAGCTCGTCATCGCCATTGGCTGTACAGGCGGACAGCATCGCTCGGTGGCCATTGCCGAGCATTTGGCGAAACGTTACAGCGACAGCTATGCGACGCATGTGACGCACCGTGATGTAGAAAGGAAAAGCCACTGATGAAAAGAAAAAAAATAGTTGCAATCGGGGGCGGGACAGGCATGCCTGTTTTGCTGCGAGGACTGAAGCAGCTTCCTGTGGATCTTTCGGCAATCGTCACGGTAGCTGATGATGGCGGCAGTTCGGGGAAATTGCGCACAGAGCTTGCGATGCCGGCCCCGGGGGATATCCGGAATGTCATCGCCGCATTGGCCGATGCAGAACCGATGCTGATCGATTTGTTCCAGCACCGGTTTAAAAATGGCAATGGGTTATCCGGTCATTCCATGGGGAATCTGCTGCTGGCGGCAATGACTTCGATCGCCGGTGATTTTTATAACGGTATCAAGGAGATTTCACGGGTCCTGAAAGTGAAGGGGAATATATACCCGATTGCCAATCAGAACGTCGTGCTGCATGCGGAAATGACCGACGGCGAGATTGTGACCGGGGAATCCAATATCCCGCTGGCGAATAAACGGATTAAACGGGTATTTGTCAGTCCGCTGCCCGTCAAGCCGCTTCCGGAAGCAATCGAGGCCATCAAGCAGGCTGATTTGATTGTTATCAGTCCGGGAAGCCTATATACAAGTGTCATGCCGAATCTGATCGTTCCGGAGATTGAGCATGCTTTAAGGGAAGCGCCAGGCAAAGTTGTCTATGTATGCAATGTGATGACACAATACGGGGAAACGACAGGTTATACAGCAGGTGATCATATCCAAGCCATCCATGATCACATTGGAGCCGATATTGTCTCGGCGATTGTCGTGAATAACAGCGCAATCGAGCAGGATATTCGGGAAAATTATGCAGAGGAGAACGCAGAGCCGGTCGTGTATGATATCAGCCGCCTGAAGTCTTTGGGACTTGAAGTGATCGAAGCTGATATCATTGACCATCAACAGCGGAAGCTCCGTCATGATACACACAAAATCGCCAAGCTGCTTTACGCGATGCTGTAAGCGCGCGGCGTGATAAAAAGGGGGGAAGAGCATCGTGAGCTTTGCATCAGAAATAAAAAAGGAATTGACGACCATTCCAATCGAAATGACGGACGTGAAAAGCGAGCTTGCGGCCTTGATCAGGATGAATGGCTCCGTCTCTTATTCGAGACAGGAATATACCCTGGATGTCCAGACGGAGAATGCGGCCATCGCAAGACGTATATATACGCTGCTGAAGGCTATCTATCATCATCCAATCGAGCTGCTCGTCCGGAAGAAGATGAAATTGAAGAAGAACAATGTCTACATTGTACGATTGAACAAGCAAGTGGATGACTTGCTGCGTCGTTTGGAAATACTCGAGGATCAATTCACTTTTGTCCGTACAATAGGCAACTCTTTTACCGACACATCCGAAAAGCGCAGAGCTTACCTGCGCGGTGCCTTTCTGGCAGGCGGATCGGTAAATAATCCGGAGACTTCTTCTTACCACCTGGAAATATTCAATACACATAAAGAACATAGTGATGCACTTTGTGAGCTGATGAATACATTCGACCTGCATGCTCGTAGTACAGAGCGGCGCAAGGGATTCATTACCTACTTAAAAGAAGCGGAGAAGATCACCGAGTTCCTTAATATCGCAGGCGCCCACAGTGCATTGCTGAAATTCGAGGATGTCCGGATTGTCCGTGATATGCGCAATTCGGTCAACCGCCTTGTCAATTGTGAAACAGCCAACCTCAATAAGACAATCGGTGCGGCCTTCCGTCAAGTGGAGAATATCAACTTCATCAAAAACACGGTCGGAATCGAAGCGCTGCCTGAGAAACTCCAGGAAATCGCTGAACTTAGGGTCCAGCATCAGGATGTATCTTTGAAGGAGCTTGGGGAATTGGTTTCCACGGGGAAGATCAGTAAATCGGGAATCAATCACCGCCTCCGCAAAATAGATGAATTCGCTGACAGACTTCGAAATGGGACATTCATTAAAAAGGCATAAGCAGGTATGAAGCATATATAGCATGTGGTATACTAAGAAGACACTCATATGGGTGTTTTCTTTTTCATGAATTTGATAGCGCTTACTTGGAAAATGGGAGGAATCACATGTGATCCAAAAAACGTTGCGTGTCACCCTGGATACTGGTTTGCAAGCCAGACCAGCGGCAAGCTTTGTCCAGCAAGCCAATCGTTATAGTGCCTCTGTCTATGTGGAAAAAGGGAACAAATCGGTCAATGCAAAAAGCATCATGGGGGTGATGAGTCTGGCCATTGCCCAGGAAGAATTGATCACTTTGAAAATTGATGGTCCAGATGAGGAGGAAGCCATGGAGGAGCTAGCTGCCTTCATTACCGCCCCGTCACAAGCCAGCTGATCCACCTGAAAAGTCCTGAAATTATTCAGGACTTTTTTTCTGCTAAATTGTGGTAAGGGAAGCTTACCTAGTGTAGGCTATGTATTGTAAGATTTTTATGGAGAGAGAAAGGAGATCATATTTTGAACGCAAAACGTTGGATCGCGATCGGGATCGCTGCTTTCCTGCTGTTCGTGTCTGTCGGTTTCCAGACCTTGATTTCAGTCATCAATAGTAACTTTACAGAAGCGATTGATTCGGCAACGGGGAGCTCTTTCCTCAGTGAGGAAATCATCGAGGATGGAGATGCGATGAATCGGATAGCAGTGCTGAAAGTGGAAGGCACGATTCAGGATACAGGAGAAGAAGCATCATTATTGGGAAGCGGTACATACAATCATGCAGCCTTTCTGGAGCAATTGGAGCAGGCTGGCCAGGACGATACAGTCGGCGGTGTCATCATAGAAGTGAATAGCCCCGGAGGAGGCGTTGTCGAGAGTGCGGAAATTCACGATAAAGTCGTGGAGGTCCAGGAGGAATACGGAAAGCCTGTTTATGTGTCGATGGGTAACACGGCTGCTTCCGGCGGCTATTATCTGTCAGCCAGTGCCAACAAAATCGTGGCGCATCCAGCGACACTGACTGGTTCGATCGGTGTCATCATGTCCACACTCAATTATTCTGAGCTTGCCGATAAAATCGGCATCAAAGAAGAAGTCATCAAGAGTGCCGAGCACAAGGATATCATGTCCGGTGCAAGGGAAATGACCGATGAAGAAAGGGATATCCTGCAGTCCATCATCGATGATATGTATGCGGACTTCGTACAGGTCATCGTCGATGGACGGGGCATGCCGGAAGAAAAAGTACGTGAATTGGGTGATGGACGCGTATATTCCGGTAAACAGGCCTTGGAAAATGGTTTGGTCGATGACTTGGGGGATCTGGAAGATACGATTGCCATGATGAAGAAAGACCAAGGACTCGAGGATGCGGAAGTGTTTGAATATACGGGAAGCGGCTTCGGTATGGGCTCCTTCTGGGCCACAGCTGCGAAGGATTGGTTTGTATCTGATTCCGATCTGCTTGGCATCAAGGAATTGATGGGCAAAACGAATTCACCGGAAGCTATGTATCTCTATACGGAATAGGAGGCGTTAGCATGGATAAAGAAAAACGTGAGCATCCAGAAGAACTGACGTCACCCGATCAGGATATCTCCAGTACAGGGATACCGGAAGCTGCGGAATCTGACAGACAGACAGAGTCAGATGCCCTATCCGATATGTATCAAGGGAAGGAAAAACTTGATGAGGAAGCGATGGAGCAGCCTGGGGCGGCATCTCCGGCGGCTGTGGCTGATAAACGCTATGCTGGATTTTGGATGCGTTTCTGGGCATATCTTGTCGATCTCATCGTTGTTTTCAGCCTGACGGGTTTGCTCGTCCAGCCTTTTACGATGATAGACGCTTTTTATGAAGCGACGCTTTGGATATGGAGTGTCAGCGCTTTGCTTGGCGGAGTGATTTTCTTTGCTTATTTCCTGTTCATGACCAAATGGCGCGGTCAGACTTTAGGAAAGATGATCTTCGGCTTACGCGTCATCCGGAAGGACGGAGGAGGCCTGTCCTGGTCGGATACGCTGATTCGGGAAGTGGTAGGCCGTTTCATCCACCGCTTGTTATTTTTGACCATCCTTTATGTGGTCGTGGCATTTACACCAAGGAAACAAGGTGTGCATGATTTCTTTGCAGATACACTTGTCATCCATGAATGAAAAAAGCCATCCAGCAATGCATGCTGGATGGCTTTTCCTATGTCTTATGAAGGGCGTTTCTCCATTACTTTATCGATCAAGCCATAGTTAACCGCTTGTTCTGCTGTAAGGAAGTTATCACGGTCTGTATCGCGCTCGATTACTTCAAGCGGCTGACCGCTGCGCTCCGCCATGATTTCATTCAATTTTTTGCGCATTTCGATGATGCGGCGAGCGTGGATTTCGATATCGCTTGCCTGACCTTGTGTACCGCCTAGAGGCTGGTGAATCATCACTTCACTGTTCGGAAGTGCATAGCGCATGCCTTTTTCACCGGCAGTCAATAGGAATGCACCCATGGAAGCCGCCATACCGATGCAGATAGTCGATACTTTCGGCTGAATGAACTGCATTGTATCATAGATAGCCATACCTGCGGTGATGGATCCTCCTGGTGAGTTGATGTATAGGGAAATATCTTTTTCTGGATCTTCCGCAGCCAAGAATAATAGCTGGGAAACGATGCTGTTGGCAACATTATCATCGATTGCGCTGCCAAGCATGATGATCCGGTCTTTCAGCAGACGGGAGTAGATATCGTAAGCACGTTCTCCTCTGTTTGTCTGTTCGATAACTGTAGGAATTAGATTCATGATAGATCCTCCTTTGGATATGAGCTCATTATGCTAAGTAATGACTAACCTTATCTTACCTAAAAGGTCAATAAAGGTCAAACAAAATACTTACTTTCTATCGCCTATTCCATGCTTCCCTAGTTGGAATGCAAATAAACGCCAGAAATACAGTATCCCGTTAACTTTGACTTTCAATCGATATTCTCCTGCAAATAAGTTTACTTTTCAATTTAATTACAGCTCCAGCAGATAGTTTAAATCATTTGCCATGGTGGAACGTTATCAGCGGAAAGCAAATAAACCGAAGGAGGCAACAACATGTTCAACCATTCGAAAGTACTACAATATCCCGCAAAACCGGATAAGCCAGACGCATTGTTTGCGAAGAAAATGCAGGAAATCCTGGGTGGACAGTTCGGTGAGATCACGGTAGCCCTCCAATACTTATTCCAAGGATGGAGTGCCCGCGGAGAAGAAAAATACAAGGATTTGATCATGGATACAGCTACCGAAGAGATCGGTCATGTCGAAATGATCGCAACGATGATTGCCCGCCTGCTTGATGGTGCACCTGTCAAAGAGCAGGAAGAGGCAGCGAAGGATCCTGTCATCGGGGCCATTCTGGGCGGCATGAACCCGCAGCACGCGATCGTTTCCGGTCTGGGGCCTCGCCCGACAGACAGCAACGGCGTCCCTTGGAACGCTGGCTATATCATCGCAAGCGGTAACCTCCTGGCAGACATCCGTGCCAACATCAATGCCGAGTCCCAGGGCCGGCTGCAGGTCGCCCGGTTATATGAAATGACGGAAGACCGAGGTGTACGCGATATGCTGTCCTTCCTCTTGGCACGTGATTCCATGCATCAAAATCAATGGATCGCCGCTGCCCGTGAATTGGAAGAGAAAAACGGTGTCATCGTACCAGGATCATTCCCAAAAGAGCTTGAAGCAGATGGATTCTCCCATAGCCTGATCAACTTCTCTGAAGGAGAAGACTCCAAAGAAGGCAGCTGGGCAAACGGGACAGCTCCGGACGGCGGTCAGTTCAACTATGAACAGACACCGACAGCTCACGGCGAGAAACAAGAGCTGCAGCCGGCACCGGACTATATGTATCCGAAATAAGCAATCCCATAGTAAACAAGTAAAAGGAACGGCCACGCGGCAGTTCCTTTTTTTGCTGCGGTCTATCAATAAAGTACTTGCATAAAAGAGTAAACTCCCGTATAATAATCGTTGTCACATTATTAATTACATATGCGCTCGTAGCTCAGTTGGATAGAGCGGTGGTTTCCGGTACCACGTCTGCCGGGGGTTCGAATCCCTCCGAGCGCGCTGCTTAATATAGAGATAGCAAGGGACTGGCAGTTTGCCGCCCCTTGCTATTTTTTGTATCTAAATTTGATTGAGAGCTAGCTTATCAGTTTCGACAAGCAATGATCCAGCAAATCCAAAGACAAAATCATGGTTTATATTCTTTAGGCAATAACGGATTTGAGCTGGGCTATTGAAATAATCTATTGGTACAGAATGAAACATTTCAATAAGAGCTGCGTACAACATTAAAGTGCATCTCATTTTCTGGTAAATATAGAAATAAGGAGAATTCTCATGTTAAAAAGAGTGTCTTTGGTGTTTGTACTTTTCGTTTTAGCAATTGCTGCTTTATTCTTGGCTGCTGCAAATCCTACAGGTCCGAATACGGTTTCGTTTGAGGAACCGATGATTATTTGGCTGAATGTTGGAATCATCGCTTCGCTGTTTTTGCCGCCTTTCATCTTATCGTTCTTCAGTCATCTCGCGGTGAAGATTGTTTCTGCTATTTACCAAGTTTTTATCGTCTTTGCTTTCTCTAGTCTTATTTTGGCAGGTTTATTGATTCCTAGTAATGCCGTCATCATTGTCGGAGCTCTTGGTGTCATTCTTGGTATCTGCAGTATCCTGGTCACTATTTTAACGGGGTTGAAAAAGGGGGATGCAGTCACGGAGTGAACTTAAATGCACTAAAAATGCCCAGCATTTCTCTTTAGCGCTGGGTATTTTTTTGATTGTCCTTTGCTCTTTTCACTGCCATGTAAATGACGATGATGAATAATAAGGCCGATAGCAGCCAAAGGAGAGCGGATAAGTCATCCAAGGTGCGAGGTAAGTTTGCAGCCATTAAAGGTAAGATGCCAGCCAGAAGTATCAGTGGAACCAAATGCTTGATTGTAACCGCCTCCTTTTTCCATAAAAATCCTTTCCTTTTATTGATGGTAGCATATCGTTCTGGAGTCTGACAAATATCCTTGAGCTGGAATTCCCGCAAAATATTTTGCGGGAATTTTTTTAAGATCTTGCTTGTCATCAGGAATTAATCCCAGATGCATGCATACAGTGGAAGCATGAAGCGTATTCCATTACATGTATACTAGTATCGTTTTCCACAATCCATGATGAAGAGATGATCAAAATGAACAAGCTGCCTGTACAGCGCAAGACATTAGCTTATGAAGTGTATGAATATCTATACGACAAAATCATCACCTTACAATACAAACCGGGGCAGATGATTTATGAGAGTGCAATAGCCGAGGAACTGGGACTGAGCAGAACGCCTGTCAGGGAAGCGATTCAAATGCTTGCTTCAGAAGGGTTCCTGCAGATCATTCCGCAAAAGGGGAACCGGGTGAAGCATATATCGAAGAAAAAGGTGCAGGAAGCGCTCCAAGTCAGAAAGAGTCTGGAAGCTGTCGCTTTTATGGATGCTGCTGTCAAATGGAATGAAGCTGATGCAAGGATCAGTGCTTATAAGGCGGAATTAAGGCATATCATGGACCAGCAAAGGGATGCGGCAGAACGGGTGGATGTTGTTGGCTTTTACCGCTATGATGAGGTTTTCCATGATAAAATCCTTGAAATATGCGGCAATCAGACCTTGGGAGAAATCGTACGTCAGGTGCGGGGACATGTGAATCGAATCCGTTATTTGGAATTTTTTGAGACAAGGGAAATGGACCGTGTCATTCGTGATCATGAAGAGTTGATTGCGCTGATCCAAAATAATGATGCAGAAGGAGCTGTGCGGAGGCTTCATCAGCATCTCGACACAGCGGCCAGTCACTATGGCAGCATAATGGATAAGTATGCCGCATATTTTGAAGCTCACACTCCATAGTGGAGCATAGTGTCATCCAATGACTTGTATACTAGTATGCGAAAAGGAGAAGGACAGGATGCAGATTGCTGTATTGGGGTTGAACCACGGATTCACATTGGCACAGCAGGCAAAAAAAATGGCTGGTCTTACATTGGCGGCAGTAGCTGGGAACAACGCTGATGCAAAAGAGCGGGCAAAGGAGCTGGATGTACCTTTATATGAAGATTATAAGGAACTGATCGATACATGCTCGCTGGATGGAGTCATTATTACATTGCCGAATCACTTGCACAAGGAAGCTGTGGAATACTGTGCAGATAAAGGCTTGCATTGTCTGGTTGAAAAACCGATTGCCGATACAACGGCTGCAGCCCGGGAGATGATCGATCATTGCCGGGAGAAACGGGTGCAGCTTTTAGTTGGTCATCATCGTCGTTACTCTGCTAAGATCAATCATTTGAAGCAGCTGCTGGAAACCAAGGTCATCGGAGATTTAATCGGGGTGAATATGGTGTGGGCCCTTGCCAAGGATCATGACTATTATAAAGAAGCTTGGCGGGTGAAGGCAGGAGGCGGTCCGCTGTTGATCAATGGCATACATGATTTGGATAACTTACTCTATGTTACCGGCCTTAAAATTGAAAGCGTTTACGCTGCCGGGCGGAATAAGATACGGTCGGCAGAAGTGGAGGATGCGGTCACGGCAATTCTGGAGGCGGAAGATGGGACGGTCATCCATTATTTCCTGACTGACGGCGTGCCATCTCCTTGGTCTTATGAATTCAATCTAAAGGAAAATCCAATCTATCATTTTTATGAAGAGGATTGCTATCACTTTTTCGGGACAAAAGGGAGCTTGGCTTTTCCAAGCTTTCGCTGCTACCAATACAGGGAGGGAGCGTATGGCTGGAAGCATCCTTTGATGGAAACGCAATACTTGCCGGTGGGGACTGTGGATCCAATCGCGGCAGAATTAGCCCACTTTGAAGATGTATTGAAAGGGGAAGCAGTTCCGCGCGTACCAGGAGAAGCGGGATTGAGGACCCTGGAGGTGCTGGAGGCCATCAACCTGTCCATTCGGGAGAAGAGAAGTGTGCCGCTTCGGGAGATTATAAGTTGTTAAACACAATCGTTCCATTCAGGAGAAGGCGGGGATTGGATGAAGCAATTGTTTCTATTTTTGTCGTTGATTAGCATGGGACTTATTGTAAGCGCTTGCAATATTGGGACTTCAGCAGAAAAAGAAGTGAAAGTCATGCGCCTTGCAAATGCCACTCCGGATGACCGTTCTTTGAGTAAGGCGCTCTATTTGTTTGAAGAGAAACTGGAGCAGGAAACGAATGGCTCCATTGATGTCGAAGTGTATACGAATAGCGTTATCGGGGGAGACAGGGAGGTATTTGAGGGGATGCAGCTGAACACGATCCAGGGGGCATCGATGTCGACAGGACCGATTGCACAATTTGCCGATGAGTTCAACGTTTTCGAGCTGCCATTTTTGTTTGCTGACGAGGAAGAAGCTTACCGTGTCTTGGATGGGGAAGTGGGGGAACGTCTGTTGGAGGAATTGGAGAGCCAAAACGTAGTCGGTTTGAATTATTGGGAAAATGGCTTCCGGATGCTGAGCAATGATGTACGTGAAATCGACACGGTGGACGATGTCAAAGGAATCGATATCCGGACGTTGGAAAATGAGTGGCATATGGAGCTTTGGCGTGAACTGGGCGCCAACCCGACGCCGATGAACTACGGCGAATTGTATATTGGGCTGGAGCAAGGTACCGTCGATGCCCAGGAGAACCCAGTGGGTAATGTGGTAAACAGTCATTTCTACGAGGTGCAGGACCATCTGACAATCACCAATCATATTTACAATGCGAGTCCTTTCATGGTGAGTAAGCCTTTTTGGGAGTCACTGACGAAGGAAGAACAGGCGGCAGTGGAACGCGTGGCGGACGAAGTGCAAAAGGAGCAGCGGAAAATGAATCGGCAGGAAGTCGAGGATAGCTTTGCCATTGTCGAAGAGATGGGGATGAAGGTAACGGAACTGAGTGAAGAGGAACTGGAGCGTTTCCGGGAAGAAACCATGCCGGTTCGTGAAAGCTATATAGAAAAGTATGGAGATGAGTGGTTAAGGCAAATAGAGGCAGAAACCGATTGATAGATAGAAGGAGGCTCTTATGAAATCTATCCGATGGTGGAATCGATATACGGAGGAATGCATGATGGTCATTTTGCTGTCTGTCATGGTCGTCGTCATCACTGCACAAATCATGATGCGTTTTATCCTGGGATCATCTATTGGCTGGTCGGAAGAATTGGCTCGATACTGTTTTATCTGGCTTGTCTTTATCGGCATAAGCTATGGGGTGAAAAAACAGCGGCATATAAGAATCGATGCCATTTACCGATTGTTGAAAGGGAAGCAGCGAGTCATCCTCCAAATCATAGTAAATGTGCTGTTTCTGTCATTTGCTGTAATCCTATTGATTTATGGCGGCAAAATCAGTGCCCAGATTTTTCTGTGGGGACAGAGTTCACCGGCCTTGCAAATAAATATGGGGTTGGTTTATCTGGCAGCGCCTGTCGGCATGCTGCTTACATCCTGGCGGATCATACAGCAGCTGCTGCAGCAAATCCATATACTCCGCGGCAGGGAAGGGCTGTCCGATGCAGAGCAAACATCTGCATTATAATGCTCGGAAATATGATATTGGGAGGGTGAGAAATGTCTGCGATCATCATGTTTGGCAGCTTTGGCCTCTTGCTGGTGTTAAGCGTCCCGATTGGCATTGCACTGGCTTTGTCATCCATCGCTACGTTGCTATACGCACAGGATACGCCGTTGGAATTTTTAGCTCAAGGATTGGTCACCTCTATCGACTCCTTTCCGATCATGGCAGTGCCATTCTTTATTTTGGCTGGGGAGATCATGGGAAGGGGTGGGCTTTCCAAACGGTTGATCAAGGTAGCTGAATCAGTTGTCGGGAATATAAAAGGCGGATTTGCAATGACGACGATCATAACGTGTTTTTTCTTTGCGGCCATATCAGGATCTGGACCAGCAACTGTTGCAGCCGTGGGGGGAATCATGATTCCTGCAATGGTTCAGATGGGCTATGGCAAGCAGTTTGCAGCTGGCATCGTCGCGGCAGCGGGAACATTGGGAGTTATCGTGCCTCCAAGTATCCCGATGATTGTATACGGTGTCGCAAGCGGGACCTCGGTTGGTGATCTATTTATTGCTGGCATACTGCCAGGTCTTCTGATTGCTGTCCTGATGCTGCTATATGTCTATTTCTATGCCAGGAAGAATGGATACAGCGGAACCGGGGAAGCTTTTTCCTTTAAACGATTGATACGGGCTGTCTGGGATGCAAAATGGGCGCTGATCGTACCTGTGATCATTTTAGGCGGGATATATGGCGGTTTCTTCACACCCACGGAAGCAGCTGTTGTCGCAGTTGTGTACGGCTTGATCGCCGGCATGCTGATCTATAAAGAATTGCGCCTGAAGGACTTGTATGATGTATTTCGGAATGCGGCGCTGATGACAGTGACCATCATGGTCATTATCGGAGCGGCCACTGCATTCGGGAAAATCATGATCATTGAACAGATGCCTGCCAAGATTGCCGGCGGAATGCTGTCGATTTCCGACAATCCTGTCATCCTGATTTCCTTGATTGTGATCTTGCTGCTTTTCATCGGGATGGTAATGGATACAACGGCAGCGATCATCATTTTCACCCCGCTATTGATGCCAGTCGGAATCGAGCTGGGATTCGATCCGGTACATTATGGATTGATCATCATCTTGGCGCTGATCATCGGCTTCATCTCACCTCCTATCGGCGTCAATCTATTTGTTGCCAGCGAAATATCCGGCTTATCGATCATGAAAATATCGAAAGCCATCGTCCCTTATATCGCAGTCATGCTGCTTGCGTTGATTCTCATCATTCTCATTCCGGAAATAGCGCTGCTTCTATTGGGTGGATAGTATCAAACGGTCAAATGGCGGATCTTGCTTAAGAAGAATGAACAAACAGAAAGGTTGATTTCCTGTGAAGGATCAATTTTCATTGGCGCATCTGACAGCATTGGCATGTCCCCCTCCAACCCTCACTTATATCGCAGCCAAGGCGGGTTTTGATTTTGTAAGCATCAGACCGATTTCTATGGGATTGAGGAATGAACCAGAGTATGACTTGGCCAATGACCGAAGGATGCTGAGACAAACAAAGACAGCATTGCGGGAAACTGGGCTGCAGGTACTGGATATCGAGCTTGCCAGAATAGTGGATGGCATGGATCCGAAACAGTATGAACCGGCCTTTGAAGTCGGGGCGGAGCTGGGTGCCCGGCATGTGCTATGCAGTGTTTGGACGGATGATGCCGTCTTTGCAACGGAACGTTTTATTGAGCTATGTGAACTGGCAAAGGCGTATCATCTGTCGATAGAACTGGAATTCGTCCCTGTTGCCTCCATTGCCACATTGAATCAGGCTGTCGGCATGCTGCAAGCAGCCTCCCAGGAGAACGCAGGACTGATGATCGATGCTCATCATTTCCATCGGTCGAAGGAAAATATAAACGATCTCAAAGGTATACCTGCTGATTGGTTTCATATGTTTCATTTATGTGATGCAGAGAAGGAAATCCCAGCGTCAAAAGAGCGGATGATCCAGATCATGAGGGAGGAGCGCCTTTACGTCGGGGAGGGCGGGATCCCGATCAAAGAGATATTACAGGAGATCCCGAAAGTGCCGTATTCTTTAGAAATACCCCATTCAAGGCGGTCTGGGAATTTAGGCTTCGAAGAATATGCAAGAAGGTGCTTACAGTCGGCAAAGGAATATATCAGTCTGAACCTTGATGACGTGAACATATACTAGCATACAAGAATACGAGGTGAAATATATGGGCAGACGAAGTGCTTTGGAGCATTACAAGAATGGCGGAGCGTGGTGGGAAACGGAAATCAGTGACATCAAGAAAAATCAAATCATCCTCCGCGGAAAAAGGATTGAAGATTTGATCGGAAATGTCAGCTATAGCCAGATGCTGTACTTTCTGCTGATAGGTAAGGAATTAACCGACCAGCAAGCTCGATTGTTTGAAAGTGTGCTCGTAGCCGGAGCCGACCATGGACCGCGAGCCCCATCGATAGCAGCAGCCAGGATGGCGGCAACATGCGGTGTGAGTTTTAACTCGGCGGTTGCCAGCGGCATCAATATGCTAGGGGATATTCATGGCGGAGCTGTGGAAGGAGCAATGGATCTCTTATATGAAACGAAGGAGGAGCTGTCTTCCAATACAAATGCTGTAGCGGACAAATTGCAGCAGTTCCTGTCAGCGGGGGAGAAGCTGCCTGGTTTTGGCCACCAGCTGCATGATCGGGATCCGCGTGTCGGGAGGCTGTACGATTTGGCGCAAAAGGTGATCGACAGCGGCGAGATCAGCGGAGAATATCTGGCAATTCTCGAAGACTATCGGCAAAGCATGTCGGCGGTGAAAAAACGAGAGTTCACGGTCAATGTCGATGGTATCTCGGCGGCCATCCAATGTGAACTGGGCATTCCGGCAGAAGCGGCAAAAGGTATCTTCTCCCTCTCGCGAGGAATGGGGATTGTCGCACATGCATATGAGGAATTGATGCAAGGCACCTTGATCAAGGGGCCTTGCCCCAATGATGAGAAGCTTGTCAGATATACAGGTGATATACCGAAAGACGCGCAAAAGGAGTGAGAGTGAATGCGAAAGGCCAGACCATTCGTGAATGGGGTTTGGGTAGAGGATGAACGGGAGCCGATTCCGGTCATAGGTCCCTATCAGGGTGAAAAAATCGGTGTCCAATTAACAGCGGACAAAAACGAAGTCGATCAGGCACTGGAGGCAGCGTATCTCCAGAAGAAGAAGGTGGCAAATCTTTCACCTGCATTCCGTGCAAAGGTGCTGTATCGCGCGGCAGACCTGCTGGAGGAACGGAAGGAAATATTTGCGAATCTGATTGCAAAGGAAGTGGGAAAAGCACTGAAAAGCACACGCGATGAAGTTGCTCGTTCCATCGAAACATTGCAGCTGTCAGCGGAGGAAGCGAAACGGCTTTTCGGGGAGACGCTGCCGGGAGGGGCATCTGAACGAGGGCTATCTTCCATGGCTTTGACTTTCCGCGTCCCAACAGGAGTAGTGGCTGCGATCACTCCTTTTAATGCACCGCTGAATTTGATTTGTCATAAGATCGGCCCGAGCTTTGCCGCTGGCAATGTCACCATCCTGAAACCTGCACCTCAAGCCCCCTTGATTGCAACGGCACTAGTGGAATTGCTGCTGGAAGCCGGCATGCCCGCGCAGGCAATTCATATGGTCTTGGGCGGAAAAGAGATAGGGGAACAGATCGTACAGGATGCGCGCGTGAATCTCGTTTCATTCACGGGAGGCGTTCCGGGGGGCAGGCAAATCAGCCGGGATGCCGGGATGAAAAAGGTGCTGCTGGAGCTTGGCGGCAATGCAGGTACCATTGTTCATCAGGATGCCGATGTCGGGCGGGCAGCAGTCATTTGTGCGAAGACGGCATTCAGCAATTCCGGCCAAAGCTGTATTTCCGTCCAGCGTATCTATGTCCATGAACGAATCTTCCAATCGTTTGTCGAAAAGCTGAAGCATGCTGCGGAAGGGCTTGTTGTCGGTGATCCGGAAGATGAGCGTACAGATGTCGGCTGTGTCGTAAATAGACAGACAGCTGAGCGGGTGAGGGGATGGATAGAGGAAGCAGTGGCAGAAGGAGCAGAGCTGATCTGCGGCGGGAGAGCAAACGGTGCCTCCATCGAACCAGCAATATTGCTCAATCCAAAAAAACAAAGCAAGGTCGTGTGCCAGGAAGTATTTGGTCCTGTTGTCAGTGTGCTGCCGTATGGGGAGCTTGATGAAGCCATCCAAGAGGTGAACGATTCGGTATTTGGTCTGCAAGCCGGCATTTTTTCAAATTCATTGGATGTCATCCGCAGGGCGGCAAAAGAGCTGGATGTCGGCGGTGTTGTCATTAATGGATCGTCGAACTTCCGCCTGGATCACTGGCCGTATGGCGGGATAAAAGACAGCGGCATCGGCAGGGAAGGCCCGCGCTTTGCTGCAGAAGAGATGACAGAGCTGAAGATGATCGTACTGCAGGATTTGCTGTAGGCAGAACAAGAAGAGCCAGGAGGGTATTCAATTATGAAAAAACTGATTTCGGAGCAGCTGGTCAAATACTTGGAATCCCGTGGTGTAAAGCATATTTTCGGACTATGCGGCCATACCAATATCGCAGTGCTGGCTGAATTGGAAAAAAGCTCGATCAAGTTCATCAATGTACGCCATGAGCAAATTGCCGCACATGCAGCAGATGGGTACGCCCGGGTGACAAAAAAGGCAGCAGTAGTACTGAGTCATCTAGGACCTGGTTTGACGAATGCTGCCACGGGTGTTGCCAATGCAGCCTTGGATTCCACGCCGATGGTTGTCATTGCAGGCGATGTACCGAGCTATTACTACGGGAAACATCCGCATCAGGAAGTGAATATGCACGCTGACGGCGCTCAATATGAAATTTATCGTCCGTTCGTCAAACGAGCATGGCGCGTCGATCAGGCAGAGCTTTTTCCGGAAATCCTTCAAAAAGCATTCCAGCTGGCAGAAAGCGGCCGCCCTGGTCCTGTCCTTATTTCTGTACCGATGGATATTTTCTCGACGAAAATCGAAGAAGGCCGTTTCGAGCGCTTGCACCATCATACCCAAGTGGTGGAAAGGCCTGGCTTGGATGAAGAGACAGCAGTGCGGATTGTGGAGAAATTGGCAAAGGCAGAGCGCCCGGTACTGTACGCCGGAGGCGGAATCATTCTGGCTGATGCCGCTTCCGAGCTGCAGGAATTCGTCGAGCATATGAATATACCGGTCGCCCATTCCTTGATGGGCAAGGGTGCCCTGCCTGATGATCATGAGCTGACCCTGGGCATGACTGGTTTTTGGGGAACAAAATTCATCAATGAGCAAACGAAGAATGCCGATTGCCTATTTGGGGCTGGCACCCGTTTTTCAGAAGCCGATTCAAGCTCCTGGTATGATGACGTAACCTTCCATTTTCCGAATACAAAATTGATTCATATCGATATCGATCCAAATGAAATCGGCCGCAATTATCCAGCGGAAATTGGTGCGGTGGCTGACTTGAAAAAGGCTTTCCTTGCATTGAATCGCGTGGCTAAGCGTTTATATCCGAACGGCATCAACCGAAATAAACACTTAAAAGAGATGATTTCCATTTATAGGAAATCATTGCGGGAGAGCATCTCAAAAAATGTGAGCAGCACATCCTTCCCGATGAAGCCCGAGCGCATCCTGGCCGAGGTTCGTGATGTTCTGCCGCGGGATGCATATCTCACGACGGATGTAGGCTGGAATAAAAATGGTGTCGGGCAGCAGTTCCCTATTTATACGCCAGGCTCCATTTTGACGCCAGGCGGTTTTGCCACGATGGGCTTTGGCAGTTCGGCTGCAATCGGGGCAAAAATAGCTGCACCTGAAAAAATAGTTGTTTCGCTGATAGGCGATGGCGGATTCGGACAAAATCCGTCTGTGCTCGCCACAGCAAAGGAAGAGAATATCCCGGTTGTTTGGGTTGTCATGAATAATAGTGCCTTTGGTACAATAGCCGGTTTGGAAATGGCACATTATGACACAACTTACGGAACACGATTCCAAGCGGATGGTAATAGCTATACACCGGACTTTGCCGCCATCGCGGAAGGATATGGCATAAAGGGGATCAAGATTGAAACCGCTGCGCAATTCAAAGTTGCGCTGAAGGAGGCAATTGCCGCCAACGAACCAGTGGTGATCGATGTAGCGATGAAAAATGAGCCAGTCCCGACAGATGGGAAATGGAATATCAATGATATATATTCACCTGATGATGAGAGATCACATGTAAGCATTCCATGAGGAAGGAGGAAAAGACCATGCCGACACCTTTGGCAGGTGTGAAAGTGCTTGATGTTTCCACAATGATTGCAGCACCATTCGGAACGGCTCTACTGGGGGACTTCGGAGCGGAAATTACCAAGGTGGAAATTCCGGGAAGAGGAGATACGTCAAGAAGTGTTGGTCCATTCAAGGATGATGAACCGCTGCGCTGGCCCGGCTTGTCCCGTAACAAAAAATCACTGACGCTGGATTTGCATAAAGCAGCTGGTGTGGAAATCATGAAAAAGCTGGCCGCGACCCATGATATCCTGGTGGAAAATTTTCGACCGGGGACACTGGAAAAATGGGGCGTCGGCTATGATGTCCTGAAAAAAATCAATCCGGATTTGATCATGATACGTGTTTCGGGCTACGGCCAGACTGGACCATACCGTGAAAAGGCAGGCTTCGGGACACCCGCGACAGCATTCAGCGGCTATACGTATTTACAAGGGTTCACAGACCGGCACCCGGTCAGTCCGCCTTTTTCCTTGACGGATTATATATGCGGAATCTATGTCGCCTTTGCTGCTGTCACTGCGCTGTATCACCGTGAAACGGATGTATCCGGCACCGGACAGATGATAGATATAGCACTCTATGAATCTGTTTTTCGCATGATGGAATTTCTCGTGGCCGAATATGATCAGCTCGGGAAGATCCGGGAACGTTCCCCTGGTTTGGCAGGGCATTCTTCTCCTTCGGGAACCTTCAAGACGCAGGATGGCCATTGGGTCGTGCTGGTTACGAGCACGGATACAACCTTCAATCGTCTGGCGGCTGCAATGGACCGTCCTGATTTATTGACAGACCGGCGCTATCATACCAATGCCAGCCGGCTGGAAAATAATGAAGCAATCAATCAAATCGTTGCCGATTGGATCAGCGGTCTGCCGCGGGAGGCTTTATTGAAAAAGCTGGATGAATTCGGGGTGCCGATCAGTCCGGTACTCAGCATAGCTGATATATTTGAAAATGAGCACTATCAGGCACGTGAAAATATCGTAGAAGTGAAGCATCCTCGACTTGGTGCCATCAAAGTACCTGGTATTGTGCCAAAATTTGAAAAGACACCGGGAAGCATCCGTTCGATTGCACCGGACTTGGGAGAAAATAACGAGGAAATCCTGAAGGAATTGGGTTATTCTCTTAAAGAGATAGAAGCGTTTAAACAAAACGGAGTTATATGAACCATAAGAAAAGGGAATGAAGAGGTACATCTTTCCTTTCGTATAACAATCAGCAAGGGTGAGGCAATCTGCCATCCTTGCTGATTTTTCTTTCTTCTTGCATCATTGAGTCCTTCTGACTGCTTTACAAAGTAATGGAAACGACTATAATGAAAAATATATTAATTAACTAAACTTAACTTTTTGGAGAATGATGCTATACGCAAAAGCGTGGAGTATGCTCTAGCTGCAGAAGGGGAAATGATCTGTGAAGAAGCCAATAAAAGAGCAAAAGTCGGTATTGATTATTTTATTGAGTAATTTGTTCATCGCATTTTTAGGGATGGGGCTTATCATACCGGTCATGCCGTCCTTTATGGATATCATGCATCTATCGGGCAAGACGATGGGGTATCTTGTCGCTGCCTTTGCTGGTGCGCAATTAATTATGTCTCCGTTCGCCGGCCGTTGGGTGGACCGATACGGAAGGAAGAAACTCATCACCGCGGGTTTGTTCCTTTTCGCTGTTTCCGAGCTGCTTTTCGGGCTGGCGACGCATGTTTGGCTGCTGTATTTATCCAGGATTCTGGGAGGGATCAGTGCTTCTTTCATCATGCCTGGTGTCACAGCGTATGTAGCCGATATCACCACGAATAAAGAACGCCCGAAAGCAATGGGGTATATTTCCGCGGCCATCAGCATGGGTTTTATCATCGGACCCGGCCTTGGCGGGTATATCGCTGAATATGGTATTCGCATGCCTTTTTATGTTGCTGCCGGCATTGCATTCCTGGCCTGCTTCCTCTCTGTTTTCATACTGAAGGAGCCTCTGTCCAAGGAACAGCTGGCTGAAATTGCGGCAAGTAAAAAAGGGACCAGCTTTGTCTTGGATTTGAAAAAATCATTGAATCCTATTTATTTCATTGCCTTTTTCATTGTATTTGTCCTGGCTTTCGGATTATCAACGTATGAAACGGTGTTCAGTTTGTTTTCCGATCACAAGTTCGGCTTTACGCCAAAGGACATAGCCGCGATCATCACGATCAGTTCGATTTTCGGTGTGATTGTGCAGGTCCTGTTATTCGGCAAAATGGTCGATCTTATGGGAGAGAAGCTGCTGATACAAGCATGCTTGATAATCGGCGGCATTCTGGCAATTGCATCAACCTTGATATCCAGCTTTATCATAGTGCTGGCGGTAACCTGCTTCATCTTTCTGGCATTCGATTTATTGCGCCCTGCACTTACGACATTCCTCTCCAGGACTGCCGGGAAGGAGCAAGGCTTTGTTGCCGGCATGAATTCGACTTATACAAGCTTGGGAAATATCATCGGCCCGGCACTGGGAGGAATCCTTTTCGATATCGATATTCATTTTCCTTATTTGTTTTCTGCGGTTATTTTGCTTTTTGGTCTCGTGATAACCTTCAGATGGAAAGGGAATGAGCAGCAAGAATCAGTGCTGGAAAATTGACCGCCTCCGATTACGGTCGATATTGGCATACTTTCGCTCCGCTGCTCATATAATCCTGCGTTGGATAAAATCAAAAGAGGTGGGGAAAGCATGTTCTATCACATCAAAGAACTGCAATACCAAGCTAAGCCATCTAAGCCGGATCCGGTTTTTGCGAGACAGCTGCAGGAAGTATTGGGCGGACAGTATGGTGAGATCACAGTTGCGATGCAGTATCTTACCCAAGGGTGGAATTCAAGAGCTGACGATAAGTACCGGGATTTGTTATTGGATACAGGAACAGAGGAACTCGCTCATATCGAAATGCTGGCAACCATGATAGCACGATTGCTGGATGACGCTCCTTTCGAGGATCAAAAGAATGCCTATGAAACAGATCCGGCATTGAATGCCATTTTGGGCGGAACGAATCCGCAGCATGGAATTGTGGCGGGTCTTGGAGCCATGGCGGCAGACGCAGCGGGTTATCCATGGAATGCTAAATATATCATCTCCAGCGGAAACCTGCTTGCCGATTTCCGGGCCAACTTGAATGCGGAATCCCAGGGGCGCCTGCAAGTGACACGCCTGTATGGTATGACGGATGATCCGGGTGTGCGTGATATGCTGTCCTTCCTGATTGCACGGGATACCATGCATCAGAACCAGTGGGCTGCGGCGATCAAGGAATTGGAGGAAAGAGAAGGAGACATCGTCGTACCGACGACGTTCCCAAGAAGATTGGAAAAAGGGGAAGTGGCATATACGTTATTCAACTTCTCCCGCGGCGATGCCAGCTCGAAAGGACGCTGGGCAAGCGGACCGAGTATGGACAGCAGGGGTCAATTCCATTATGTAGCGGAGCCGGAACCATTTGCCGGAGCACCGAAGCTCAAACCAGCTCCCTTCCTCTATCATAATACAATGCCGCCGAAATCGATGATGTAAGATACTGGACGTACAGCTTGTACGTCTTTTTTTAATGGGTCGTTATCAAATGCACAACCATTCTTGTCCGCATAGTATGCAGTACAAGAAGGAGGTGTGACTCATGGATCCGATTCAAAATGAGACAATGTATCAAGTGCTTGTATTTGCGACGATCCTTGCTCCGATCGTGACTGCAGTCATGGAGCTGGTGAAACGGACCTTTCCTCGTTTTGCACCCTACCATGCCATCCTTAGCGTTGTTGTCGGTGCGCTGCTTGGTGCGGCTGCTTATCCGTTTACGGACTTCGAGCTTGCTGCCAGGTTATGGGCAGGCGGAATTGCCGGCCTGGCCAGTACAGGTCTGTATAATACGCTCTTTACCAGAAAGCCTCCGCAGGATAGATAGTTTCAATGAGCCGGGAAAAGGAATAGTGAATAGTTGTGGGGGAGCCCTATTCATGAAAAACTATTACTGGGAAACCTTTTATTTCTATTCCTGCCTGGCTGCGGATCGACTTGGAAAGCGAGCATCTGTCTGACGAGGGACAAGATGTAAGCCTGACCCGGGATGATACGGATATCCATGCATGTGCAGATGGCGGTTATGTGGAAGTTCGTTATGATGATGCAGGTGGTGGAGAACAGCAAGCTGTATAGGAAGAATTGGATGGCGGCAGTTAGGAGCGTCATGACAGGATGCAGGAAGAAAAGGAAAATCTGACAAAAGGGAATATGAAGAAGAGAATGGAGGATGAATGCGGCGGGCTTCAGCAGAAGCCCGTCATTATTTTTGCATATAGATAAAAACAAGATGGTCTGTCCACTGACCGTTTTCAAAAATGAACCCCTTACGAATACATTCAAAACGCATGCCGACGCTTTTGGCTAATGCTATTGACTGCGGGTTATCCAAATTGATATGTGCTTCGACACGCTGATAGCGAAGCTCCGTCATGGCAGCTTCAAGCGCCAATCGCACTGCAGCCTTGCCGTAACCATTTCCCCAATATTGATTATGGATAGTGTAGCCGATCCTTCCCCATTGAAAATCATCCCGCGCCAATGTTGAAAAATCAATCATGCCAAGATGAGCACCGTCGGCTTGTCTGAACACGGCAAAGACATATGCCTTGTCATCAGCAGCGAGCTGCTGATGCTTGTCCACTAAAGCAGAAAACCATGTAGCTGTACATCCTGTCATATCGGGCAGCCCAGGATCATGGGGATGCTGGGAAAATTTACGCCGGCTGAAGCCGCTGAACCATTTGGAGTAGTCCGCCTTGGAGAGCGGCCGTATCAGGATCCCATCTGCATTTGCACGGAAATCAAAAGTCACTTCGTCCACCTCCCCCTTTACTATACCAGCAAATTCCATGTTTGCCCTCGGACAGTTTGACCATACACTCTTCCATGCAGCTGCATAGCTTATAACTGTAAGACGATAACAATTCAAAAAGGAGGAATCACCCATGGGAGAAAAATGGGAGAAAAAACATAAATTCGAAGGGGGAAATCAAACGATGAGCTACGACAAACATCGCCGTGATGATGATGATCAATTTGAAAGCGTAGAGGACACTGTCGAATCTGAAAGCAAATCCAAAAATAAGAACGAAAATTACAATTACAACTATGCAAAAGTTATCAAAAGCGGTAACGCATATGTAAATGTAAAAGCAAAATCCGATGCGGATGTAGAAGACGTGGCAGATATTGAAGATGACGAAGATAACGGCCATCGTGATCGCCACAGCCGCAAAAAGTGTAAATAATATCAATTAAAAAAGGAGAAGGACGATGAGCAATCTTAGAAAATACGAAAATAAGAATCCCTTCAGCAGAGAAGAAAACAAGAATCCTTTCAGCAGAAATGAAAATAGTTCCAACGTTGCATATAGCGGCAACTCGGATGTAGACGTAATTGTAGAAGTGAATACGATGCCGATCGCATATGCCATGCTATGTTCCTTGCGTGCAACGAAACAGATATCCGAGTTCGAATTCGAAGATGCTGTCAGGAAATTGAAGAAACTTGTAGATGAGGATCGCAGCTATAATCATAATGATCCAAAAACAGCTAAAATCTATCATTTAGAATAGTCGTATAGAGACAGCACCCCCGCTAGGCTGCGCCGCCAATGGCGGGAATGCTGATAGCAGCTTTCTGCTTCATCTTATGTGAACAATCGTCCTAATGTTACTTGTCTGCTCATTTTCTTCTCCATGCCAGCCTGTTCGGGCTGGCTTTTTACATAGAAGAAGCGCCCCCTTTAAGGAGCGCTTCCGTTACAAGGCTGCAGGACCTTGTTTTCCTGTATTGATATCGATCGTTTGCTGGATCGGATAGACGAATATTTTTCCGTCACCTGCTTTACCAGTATGAAGCGCACTTTTTGCTGCTTCGATGACATCATCCACTGGAACTGCGCTGACGACGATTTCGACTTTCAGCCGATCAAATACATTCTGCACTTTCTTGACGCCGCGGTATAACTCCGTATAGCCTTCTTCCAGGCCGCAGCCTTGCACGTGGGAGAACGTCATGCCGGATACCCCGATTTCAGCCATTTTCATTTTGAAAACTTCAAGATCTGCTGAGTTCCTTGTGATGATCTCAACCTTGAACATGTCACTCATATACCGTTCCTCCTTTTAGATTGATCAATCCTGGTAGGCACGTTCGCCGTGCATCGTCAGATCAAGACCTTTTGCTTCTTCTTCTTCTGTGGCACGTGCTTTGAAGATGAGGTTGACGATGGAGATCAAGATGAATGTCACAACCCCGACAAAGGCGAATGTTGCAATGATGGCAACTACCTGTCTCCATAATAGATCAATACCGCCGCCATAGAAAAGGCCATTGTGCTCGACGATTGCATTGATGGAGTCGCTTGCGAACAAGCCAGTCGCGATGCCGCCCCATGTACCGCCCACTGCATGCAATCCAAAGGCATCGAGTGCGTCATCATAACCAAGCTTCTGCTTCAGCCAGCCGACGCCCCAGAAGCAGACGATGCCGCCGATCAAGCCGATTGGAATGCTGGCAAGCGGGGAGACGAATCCAGCGGCAGGGGTGATGGCAACCAGCCCGGCGATCGCACCGGATACAGCTCCAAGCAGTGTCGGCTTTTTATTGATGATCCATTCAATGATCATCCATCCAAGTACACCAGCTGCTGCAGCAGTATTCGTATTGATAAAGGCGTACATTGCTACATCATCGAAAGCAAGTTCGCTGCCGACGTTGAATCCAAACCATCCGAACCAAAGCAATGCGCCGCCGATCAATGTGAAAATCAAGTTATGCGGTGCAGTGGAGCCGGCATTTTTACGTTTGCCGATGACGATTGCAACAACCAACCCAGCAAGACCGGAGGAGATATGGACAACGTTTCCGCCTGCGAAATCAAGCGCGCCCATTTCTGCGATCCAGCCGCCGCCCCAAACCCAGTGTGCCAGCGGGGAATAAACGATGAGGACCCAAAGAACTGTGAATAGAATGAATGCTGGAAAACGAATGCGTTCTGCATATGCGCCGGACACGATGGCTGTTGTCAGAATCGCAAATGTCATTTGGAACATCATGAATAAGTTGAATGGAATTGTATGTCCGGAGTCTGCGTTTGGATCGAAACCAACGTTATTCAGCCCGAAATAATCCAATCCCCCAATAATTCCGTTACCTGGTGAGAATGCCAGGGAAAAGCCGACAATGATCCAAATGATCGAAACGATTGCCATTGTCGTAAAGCTGTGCATCGTTGTGCTCAGCACATTCTTGCTTCTTACCAACCCGCCGTAGAAGAGTGCGAGTGCCGGTGTCATCAACCATACGAGGACGGTTGCGACGAACATGAATACCGTATTGGCCATATCCATTTTCTCTACCCCCTGAATGCCTTCTTTATTATTTGAAAATTTAAATCTTTTTTCATTATAAGTGCCCTGCAAAAAAATGTAACAAACTTGTCAGGATATCTTACGTGAATATTTCTGACCAAGTTGTGTAAGTGTTTACAGATTATTTGTCATAAAGCGTCACCAAAATAAGGTCTCCTATAGAAAGATGGGAAATGCGGGGCGATTTGTCCTCTTTGATTAACGGGAATGGAAGAGGGAGGGGAGTACATCTGCATCGGTGGTTTGACAGTAATTGTAAAGCATGATAGAATAATTAACGTCTTCAATATTTGAGTAACTTTATTGAAGATCTCTGGCATTCTGCTATAGTTTTAATCAGAAGTACTTATTCAGACTGGAGCGGCCAAGGAGCCGTAAGGATGCAATAGAGGTAGGGATTGCATCGTTTAAGTGAAAACTACCATGTGGAACAAGTACCGCGGCAGGAGAATGTATTAGGCATTCTCGCATAACAATAGAAAAAGTTACATTTTAAGCCCCGCATCGGCAATTGCCGATGCGGGGCGTCCAAATTTCCGGGAAGAATATCCTGATGGAAATTTCAGAATTTATAGTTGACTCCTATAAGAACCCCATGCTACAATCCTGTTAACAAATCAATAGCAAGCTCTTATCAAGAGAGGCGGAGGGACTGGCCCGATGATGCCCGGCAACCTGCAAGCAGAAATGCTTTTAAGGTGCTAATTCCTGAAAGTGCGCAGAGCACTTTAGAGATGAGAGAGACATGTCGGTACATATTGCCACCCTGTCCTCTCAGGGTGGCTTTTTTAGTTGGGGGGAGGAAGCATGCGGAGAATGGATTTACAACAGTCATACCAAACCGGCAAACTTCTCATCGGGGATATTGTGCTTGAATCAGGCAATATCCTGCCAAACGTCGAGGTGGCTTTTGAAAAAAGCGGACCCGCTTCGGGAGAAACGGTGCTTGTCTGTCATGCGTTGACGGGAGATCAGTTTGCAATCGGAACTGATGCAGCAACTGGATGGTGGAATGGATTGCTGCAGCCGGGCGGATACATCGATACCCGCCGATACCAAGTGATTACATTCAATGTATTGGGCGGGTGCAATGGGACAACGAGTGCATTGTCGGTAAACCCGGATTCGGGAAGCAGGTATGCGGCAGCCTTTCCGGCAATAACGATCAGGGACATGGTTTTGGTGCAGCGTCTTGCCTTGGAGAAACTGGGAATTGCTCATCTAAAGGCAGTAATCGGCGGATCATTGGGAGGGATGCAAGTACTGGAATGGGGCGTCATGTACCCTGATTTCATGGATGTGCTGATTCCGCTCGCAGCAACCCCCTTTGTGAGTGATTATGCGATTGCGTATAACCATTTGGCTAAGACAGCCATCACCTCCGATCCCGATTGGAACGATGGATACTATACACCGGACAGATTACCTGCGGCCGGTCTCGGACTTGCGCGGATGGTGGGGATGCTTACTTACCGTTCCGACCATCAATATAATGAACGTTTCCGCCGTGCTGCCTCCCGGAGGGATGATGCAGCTTACGAGGTGGAATCGTATTTGAACTATCAAGGAGAGAAGCTGGTCAATCGCTTTGATGCCAACTGCTATATGACTTTATTGGAAGCGATGAACAGTCATGATATCGGCAGGGGAAGAGGAGGATGGCAAGCAGCCGCCCGGAGAATAGACGCAATTGTGCTGACATTCGGATTTTCAAGAGATCTGCTATTTCCTCCAGAGGAGATAAGCCGCTTTGCTGCGGCAGTTCCAAGGGGAAGGCATGTGGATGTGGATACAATCTATGGGCATGATGGTTTTCTGCTGGAGTTCGAGAAGTGGGGACACCATATCAGGGAGGTACTCGAGCAGCCGATGAAAATTTCATATTGACTTATCAAGAGAGGTGGAGGGACTGGCCCGATGAAACCCGGCAACCTGTAAGCGGAAATGGCTTTTAAGGTGCTACATCCAGCAAACGGAAGTTTGGGAGATAAGGAGTTTCGTGCATAAGCAGCAGCTTCTTACCGGGAGCTGCTTTTTTCATCTATATAAACTGGAGGAATGACAAAATGACAGATCAAGTATATAAAGCAGAAACACTAGCATTGCATGGCGGGCAAGCGCCGGATCCGACGACAGGCTCAAGAGCGGTGCCGCTTTACCAGACCACTTCTTACTTGTTCCATGATACAGATCATGCAGAGCGTCTATTCGCACTGGATGAGCCGGGAAATATCTATTCCCGAATCGGCAACCCTACCGTCGATGTTCTGGAAAAACGAATTGCTTTGCTGGAAGATGGCGTCGCAGCAGTCGGTGTTGCATCCGGAATGGCAGCCATCAGCTACAGCATCCTCAATCTGGCAAGCGCCGGGGATGAAATCGTAGCAGCAACGAATTTATACGGAGGGACGTATAACCTATTCCAGACTACGCTCCCTCGCTACGGAATCACTGTCAAATTCGTCGATCCGACCGATCCGGAGGCATTCCGCGCGGCGATCACAGACAAAACAAAAGCTGTATTTGCAGAAATCATCGGAAATCCCAGCCTGCATGTGCTGGATGTGGAAGCAGTCGCGGAAGTGGCACATGATGCCGGGATCCCCCTCATTGTCGACAGTACGTTTGCCACACCTATCCTTAGCAAACCGATAACGCTTGGTGCGGATATCGTCGTGCACAGTGCAACGAAATGGATCGGCGGTCATGGTACTTCCATCGGGGGATTGATCGTCGATGGGGGCCGATTTGATTGGAATTCACCGAAGTTTCCGACATTCACCGAGCCGGATCCGAGTTACAATGGCATCCGCTATGCATTTGACTTCGGTACGCTTGCTTTCAGTACAAAATTGCGTGTCCAATTGCTGCGCGATCTTGGGGCTGCCCTTAGTCCGTTCAATGCATGGCAGCTGATCCAAGGCTTGGAGACATTGCATTTACGAGTGGAACGCCATGTACAAAATGCAGAAAAGCTGGCAGATTACCTTGAACGGCATCCGGCAGTCGATTGGGTCGCTTATCCGGGGCTCAGCAGCCATCCATCCCATGAAATCGCCAAAAGAGTGCTTCCATCCGGTGCTGGTTCCATTGTCAACTTTGGCATCAAGGGAGGCAGGGAAGCTGGTGCTGCTTTGATCAATAATGTCGCCCTTTGGTCCCATGTTGCCAATGTGGGCGATGCCAAATCATTGATCATCCACCCTGCCTCCACGACACATCTGCAGCTGGATGCCGAGGGATTGGCAGCTACGGGGGTAAAAGAGGAATTGGTGCGGCTGTCCGTCGGGATTGAAGCAGTGGATGATCTTATCCATGATTTGGATCGTGCATTGGAGAAGGCTACTGGAATCCGTTCGGAATCCCGGAAAATCGTGATCAATGATGAAGCTGTCATCCGGGAAGCGCTCGGCAGTGCAACGGATGCCCAAGGGCGCCAAAAAACGATTGCAGTAGTAGGGCTGAGCAGCAAGGAGCAGCGTCCAAGCAATCGTTTGGCTCGGAAGATGCAGCGCCTCGGTTACAAAATCATCCCGGTAAATCCTGCCGAAACAACTGTCCTGGGAGAGAAAGCTTACCCGGATTTGAAAAGTGTACCAGGGAAAATCGATATAGCCCAAATCTTCCGCAGTCCGGAAGCGGCTGTGGAGCTGGCAAAGGAAGCAGCCGAGGTCCGTCCGGAAATATTCTGGCTGCAGGAAGGTGTCGTCTCCCCGGAAGCAGCCGCGATTGCGCGTGAAGCGGGATTGGAAGTGGTCCACAACCGCTGCACCTATAAAGAAGCGCAGCGCTTGCGCGGAACGATCAGCACCTATGCATGCGAACTGGATGATAAAGGAGTAGCAATCGATGAATAAGATTCCCCTCATAGATAAAAGAAGTTTACTAGCTTTACTCAGCGTTTTAGCGGTTGTCTTCCTGGCAGCCTGCGGTAATTCAAGCTCAGCATCAGGAGACCTTAAACAGATTCGTTTGGATTACGCCTATTATTCCCCGGCCAGCTTGGTGATCAAAAATAAAGGCTGGGCAGAAGAAGCGTTCAAGGATCAAGGCATCGAGGTGACTTGGACACTAAGTCAAGGGAGCAACAAGGCACTGGAATTCCTGAACAGCAACAGTGTGGATTTTGGTTCCACAGCAGGCAGTGCGGCCTTGCTCGCCAAGGCGAATGGCAATCCGATAAAAGGTATATACCTGGCATCGAAGCCGGAGTGGACAGCATTGGTCACAACAAAGGATAGCGACATCAAGGAGCCGGCCGATCTCAAGGGGAAAAAGGTAGCCGCAACTGTCGGTACCGATCCATATATCTTCCTGCAGCGTTCCTTGCAGGAAGCAGGTCTGGATGAACAAGATGTCCAAATCGTCAATTTGCAGCATGCCGATGGAGCGAGTGCGCTGCTTTCCGGTGATGTGGATGTATGGGCAGGCCTTGATCCCCATATGGCAAAGCTGGAATTGGAAAGTGATACGCAATTATTCTATCGAAACGAAGATTTCAACACTTATAATTTCCTGAATGTCCGCGAAGAATTCGCTGAGAATCATCCCGAAGAAGTGAAGGAAGTCTTGAAGCTTTATGACAAAGCAAGGGCCTGGATCGAAGAAAATCCGGAAGAGACAGCTGAAATTGTTGCCAAAGAGGCAAATATCAGCCAGGAAGTAGCAGCAAAGCAGCTGGAACGTAATGATTTCTCGGAATCCGTCCCGGGTGATACCCAGCGGGAGATCCTGAATCAATCAGGTGCTGTCCTGGAAAAAGCGAATCTATGGAAAGGCAGCAAAGATGTAGCGGAAACGGTGGATAGTTATATCGAACCGAAATACGCAGAAGATCTTGGGGAGGAATGATGATTTATGTGGAAGAAATTAAGGACGCATCCTGCACTGCTTGGTTCCTTGCTGCCGATTGTCCTGCTGGCAGCGTGGGAAGTATTGAGCAGGGCAGGAGTCATTCCTGCCTATCAGCTTCCTGCCCCGAGTAAGATCCTGTCAACGATCATCGCTTATTTGCAGGATGGCACTCTGCAGGATCATGTATTGCTTACCGTTTACCGTTTATTCATCGGTTTCATCATCGGAACCGCAGCAGCTATCCTTTTGGGAACCCTTGTAGGTTATTCGGAGCTTGCCGAAAAGTTTTTTGATCCGCTGATTCAAGCGTTCCGTTCGATACCTTCACTGGCGTGGGTGCCTTTATTCATCCTCTGGATGGGGATCGGCGAACCGTCGAAGGTGACATTGATCGCGGTCGGCGTATTCTTCCCGGTCTATTTGAACATCGTCGATGGGATTCGCGGCGTTGATCGTAAGCTGATCGAAGTAGGAAGGATGTATGGGCTGGATGGGATGGCTCTCGTAAGAAGGATCATCCTTCCTGCATCATTGCCTTCTTTCCTTACCGGATTGCGCAGTGGTCTTGGCCTGGGGTGGATGTTCGTCGTTGCTGCGGAAATCATGGGTGCCAGCCAAGGGCTTGGCTATCTTCTTATTTTAGGGCAGAACACATACGCTCCCGATGTGATCATTGCCAGCATTTTCTTGTTTGCCCTGCTTGGGAAATTGACGGATTGGGTGTTGAAGCTCATCCAGAAACGATCACTTCATTGGCAGGATACCGTATTAGCGAAATGACAAGGGAGGATTCAGCATGACATTGCAAGTGGATAAGCTGGGAAGGCGTTTTGGGGAAAAGCAGGTTATACAGCAAGTGAATTTCACAGTCGGAAAAGGAGAAATCGTCAGCCTTCTCGGTACAAGCGGCTGCGGTAAAAGTACAGTCCTGCGGGCCCTGGCCGGACTGGATCCGGATTATGAAGGGAACATCACCATCCCATCCGACCAGCGTGTCGGGTTTATCTTTCAGGAGCCGCGGCTCTTGCCGTGGAAAACGGTATTGGCCAATGCCGCTTTCGGCTTGAATGGCGACCGGAAAAACAATGAAGAAAAAGCTCGCCGGTATTTGGAGCTGGTAGGGCTGAAGGAAGCAGAAAAACTATATCCGCGTGAGCTTTCGGGAGGGATGGCACAGCGGGCTGCCATTGCCCGCGCCCTTGTCACGGAACCGGATATCCTGCTGCTGGATGAGCCATTCAGTGCATTGGATGCATTCACAAAGATGCAGCTGCAAGAGCTCCTCTTGAAGATTTGGGAGGAATTCGGCACGACGATCATCCTCGTCACGCATGATATCGACGAAGCCCTGTATTTGAGCGATCGTGTCTTGCTTTTACAAGGCAGGCCATCCACGTTGGCAAAGGATCTGAAAATAGCATTATCAAGGCCGCGCTCCCGCGGCAGTGCGGCACTCGGAAAATGGAAGGAAGACATACTGGATTTACTGGAAGGGAAGGAACAGATTTATGACTATAACCTTGTCACCGAAATCGGACAGAAAGCATAATCTGCCAAGCTATCAAGAGGCAGTGAGCAGTCACGACTGGAAAGCGCTTGAAGAAGAACTGCTCAGCAGAAAAAACGGAAAATGCAACGCTTCCTATGAAGCTGTCGACCGCCATGTAGCAGAAGGCTATGGCGCAAAGACTGCATTGCATTATGTGAAGGACGGAGTGCTGGAATCCAGTCTGACATTTGCGGAACTGCAGCAAAAAATCGAACACTATGCAAAAGTCCTCCGCTCGCATGGTGTAGCCAAAGGAGACCGTGTTTTCATCTTTCTTCCGAAAAATCCCGAATGCTATGTTGCCATCTTGGCAACGATCCGGATCGGTGCCATTGCGGGACCGCTGTTCGAGGCATTCATGGAAGATGCTGTACGGGATCGTATCAATGATTGCGGCGGTACCCTGCTCATTACAGATCAGGATTTGATCAAGCGGGTACCTGCAGAGGATATCCCTTCCTTGAAGGAAATCCTATTAATAGAAGACATGAATGCCGCTCAGCCCGATTCGTCCATTTCCGGAGACGTGGAGTGGGTTGACAAAGAAGACGGTCTGCTGATTCATTACACAAGCGGTTCGACCGGGAAGCCGAAGGGCGTGCTGCATGTACATCGTTCTTTGATCCATCATGCTATTTCGGGGAAATGGGTACTGGATATACAGGATGATGATGTCTATTGGTGCACCTCCCATCCAGGCTGGGTCACGGGTAGCGTTTATGGGCTCTTCGCCCCTTGGCTGAACAGGGCGACAATCGTCATTCAAGGAGGGAGATTCAAGGCGGAATCTTGGTATAAAATCATTGAAGACCTGAAAGTGACGACACTTTACAGCGCCCCGACTGCTTTTCGTCTGCTGAAAGCAAAAGGTGATTTGTATAAGGATTATGATCTTTCCAGCTTGCGTCACATCCTCAGTGTCGGAGAGCCGCTCAATCCGGAAGTCATCACATGGGCTTGGGAAAACTTGCAGCTGCGAATCCATGATACGTGGTGGATGACGGAAACGGGTGGGCATATCATCGTCAACCTGCCCTCGGAACCTATTAAGCCTGGTTCGATGGGACGTGCATTCCCAGGTATCCAGGTCGGCATCCTGGATGAAGAAGGGAACGAATTGCCGCCCAATACGATTGGCCAGCTGGCCGTCAAGACTCCATGGCCAGGACTGATGCATGATATCTGGGGCGACAGGGGCAAGTATGATAGTTACTTTGTCTATCCAGGCTGGTATATTTCCGGGGATTTGGCTTTGAAGGATGAAGACGGTTATATCTTTTTCCAAGGACGGAATGACGATATGATCAATTCCTCCGGGGAGCGAATCGGACCATTCGAAGTGGAAAGCAAGCTGATTGAACATCCCGCTGTGGCAGAAGCGGGTGTGATCGGGAAACCCGATCCTGTCCGCGGGGAGATCGTCAAAGCATTCATCACATTGCGTGATGGCTATGAGGAGACACCGGAGCTGCTCGAATCACTGCGTTTGTTCGTCCGCAAAAACCTGGCCGCCCATGCTGCGCCGAGAGAGATCGAAGTGATGGAAGAGCTGCCTAAAACACAAATCAGCGGAAAGATTTTGCGCCGGCAATTGAAGCAGTGGGAATTGGAAAAAGAATTAGCTTTAAAAACGCCTTCCGAATGAGGAGGGCGTTTTTAAAAGCACTTGTTCTTATATTTCCCGCTCACTAGGGCCGTTGATGTCATTTCCGAAACGAACCTTCTGTATATTACGTAAGCCCTTAAGCTTGATTTCCCACCTGGTTGGTCATTGTTCCAGAATGACCATTTCCTGACTCTGTTTGGGCGTCTTGTTCGAATTTATAGCCTTTTTTCTCCAAACGTTTCACCAAGAAACCGACATAGAGCGGAAGCAGGACTGCTGTGGTCACAACTGAGGCGGCAACCTGTACTGTAGCTATGTCCACTACGGATGCAAAGCTTGCATTAGCTGCTGCGATCGCTGCTGGTGTCGCTACTGCATTACCAGCAGTTGAACCTTCTGCTGCACCAACAATCGGATTCCATTTGAGAGCCTTGAACACGAAGTAGCCGGCAGTACCTGTTACGAATACAGTCAACAGCCCAAGGATGATACCGCTTAAACCACCTTCGATAATGGATCGGAAATCGATGCTCATTCCGAGTGCAAAAGCAAAGAATGGTATCAGCATGGAGCTTCCTCGTTCAAGGAACTGACGCATATTTTCATCTAAATTACCAAGAACCATACCGACAACGATGGGAAGAAGTACGGCGATGAAGGAAGTGATCGAGAATAAACCGTTTACAAAACCCATCGCGCCGAAGACGGACAAGGCAACCATTGTAAGGAAAGGGCCATCATTGAGTGCCAATAAAGAATAAGCCGCTCTGTCTTCTTTGCTGCCGTATTGACCGACAAGTGCAACGAACATTCCGCCGTTACTGTTAGTCATTGCTGCAATCATGGCGATAGGCGCAATACCCAGCCACAATCCGTCTTCTCCTGCAAACAGGATGGCAAGCAATCCGAATAATGCTCCGACTGCCCATTTAGTGAATAGTAATGTAGCTCCTTTTCCTAAAGAACGACCAAATGATTTCAAATTGATTTGTGCCCCGGTGCATAAAAGGAACAATGCAATCAGTGTGGAAGCACCATCGACAAACAATGCTTGCGTAAAGTTTCCTATACGAAGCAAATCAGGAGCAAATGTGTTTAAAACTGCGGCGAGCAATAAGGGAACAACCATCATTCCGCCGGGGATTCTTTCTAACGTAGCCTTGATTTTCATACAGACACCCTTTTCTATAGTTTCATTTTGAAACGTTTTTGGATATTAACCGCTTTCAAATATTTATTGTAAATGCTTACACCAATTAATACAAGATATATTTATAAAATAGTTGCAAAAATAAACAAAAATGAATTCGGGTTAGAAAGGATGTTTTGTGTGGTGAATAATGCAATAAGAGGCAGCTCAGATACGAGCTGCCTCTTATTGTATTGGTTAGGATTGCAGCTTACGCCATAAGGTAGAGCGATTGATACCCAATCGCGCAGCTGTTTTGGATTTATTGTAATTTTCTTCTTTCAGAACTGCCTTTATCACTTTTTTTTCTATTTCCTCAAGCGTTCCTGTTAAGGAGAGAGGAGTGTCTGTATGTGTTTCTGCGCTTATGGCTTGAAGCAGTGTTTCTACGGAGGCTGTTTCGATATAAAACCCGTCTGCCTCTGCTACAAGCTGTTTGATGGCTGTTGTCAGCTGCCTGATGTTCCCTGGCCATTCGAATTCGCGCAATAAAGCTGATGCACCTTCCCTGAAGCCTACTATTTGTCTTCCGTGTTCCGTATTGAAATAGGAGATAAGGTAATGCGCCCATGATTCGATATCCTCCTTCCGCTCCCTGAGTGGGGGGATTTCAATCATTGCTCGGCTGAATACAGATTGAAAAGTGTCATCATCCTGAAACATGAATCTGTATTTCTCTTGTTCCATACCAGCTATAAGCCGAGGGCCCGTTACCCTTTCCTTGAGGGTGTCCGCCAAAGCATGAATTCTGTCATTGCTTACATTTTCGAGATTGATCAGATAGCATGTACCAAAGTGCTCGTTTGTCAATACAGAATGGATAGTCGTTTTCCAAGAACCTGCAGGGATTTCATCGCATACGACAGTGGCAAATGGATGGTGTGAATTGCTGCTTCTCCGGTGTATTTCCTTGGCTGCCGTGCTTTTTCCGACTCCATTTTCGCCGATCAACAAGACAGGCAGGCTGTGATCCGATGCTGCTTGTATTTTTTTATGAACTGTTTGGATCTCTTTACTCGAACCGATCCTGTCCATGCCTGCGGTCACTTCTTCAATATAAATTCCTTGATTCCCGTCTGTTCGAATCGGTGTATCTGTTATTTTGATCCAGCACAATCCCTCTTTAAACGGCAAGAAGAGAATGTCGAATGTACTTTCGTTCGTTGTAACCATTTTCCTGTTTTTGGTGTTTGTATCCATGCAAGCCAATGCTGCGTTGCGAATTTGTCTGAACGCTGTTCCCATTTTCCGGATAAACTGGTCGGCGGCATGATTTTGCTCTGCGATATTTCCATTGGCATCAAGCAGGATATAAGCATTTTGTTCGTTTCTCAGCAATTCCTTATATCGCTGTATCTCTTTCTGCATGCCGTTCGCCAGTTCGTATATTTGTATGGCTTCTTCAAAAGAATCGTGTACTGCTTCCGTCCCTGAAGTGATCAGTATGCCGTGAAGACCGATTTTTTTTGCTGTTTCGACAGTGATGGTATCCCCGATGATCGATGTAATGCCCGCTTCCTGTAAGTCAGTCAAAGTAGCGTGGACTTCTGTGCCGCTGTCGATTTCGACTGTTTTGATATCCATGTCCAGGAGGCTGGCGATTGTCCTTGCTCCTTGTGCTACATTGGAGAAGCCGACGATGGCGCTTTTGCCCGGATAGCCATCCGCAAGGGTCAAGACCTTCAATACATCATAACCCGAGACTTTCACTTCAATTACCGGTATGGGGACGCTTTTCTTTATGTATCGAGCAGTTCCTCCTCTGCTGATGATCAAATCATATTGCTGGTATGTTTCTTTCGCATAACGCACTCCTTCTTCCAGATCGCCGACCAATACATCTATATCTAAATCAGGGAAATCATCCTTCATGGTGTTGACCAATTCTTTTAATCCGTTATAAGGGGCGATAAACAATATTTTTATGCTCATGTTTTCTCCTTTGTTCAGCAACTTATCTACAAATCATTCTAACCTTAGCATAATACACGGAACGAAATAATTCACTTCCCATGAAGGGTTATAGATTTACTTTGCGAGAGTAGAAAGCTTTGTCTTGAAATGAAATTCGTTTTATAATGCAACGTTACTTTTGTGTTTAGATGCAATTATTATCTCGATGTATTCTTTTTAGCAGGTTTTATATAAATATAACCAAAAAATGTTGCATAATAAATCACTAACTATTACAATGGCATTAGATTCAAACATTAAATAATTTTTATGGTTTTTGAAAACGGTAACAAAATAGGGGTGACTTCAATTTGAAATTAGCAATCATTGCCGACGATCTGACTGGGGCAAATGACAGCGGAGTCCAGCTGGCAAAAGAAGGACTGAATACGGCAGTATTTCTTGAACGGGATTATGCAGCTGCGAAAGATGCAGAGGCTGTAGTATTCGATACGGACAGCCGTTCCATAGAACCAGGAACAGCTTTTGATAAAATAAAATCGATTACTGAGTTTTTGATCGATGCAGGATTTGATTTTATTTACAAAAAGATAGACTCCACTATGAGAGGAAATGTCGGAAAGGAAATCAAGGCATTCGGGGATGCAATCCAAACCGATTTCATCATCATTGCACCAGGCTACCCAAGGAATGGGAGGACGGTGGTGAGAGGTAATCACTATCTCCATGGTGTTTTGCTGCATGAAACAGAAATAGCCAATGACCCGAAAACACCTGTGGCTGAGGCGCATATACCCACGCTCATAAAGAAAGACATAGGAGAAGAGATCGGATTGATCACCCTGGATGTTCTCCGATCGGAAAAAGAGCAGCTGAAGGACTTACTGGATGCGTACAAACAGCGAGGCATCAAATATATAGTGGCGGATTCTGAGCAGGAGAAAGACCTGGAACTGCTGCTGGAGCATACGAAGAGCCTGTCTCATTCCATTTCATGGGCAGGGTCTGCCGGTTTGGCGAGTTATCTGCCATCCTTCTATGATTTGAAAAGTGAAAAGAAACGGGAACTTATCATTCCTCTGCATAATAAGCAGGTGCTGACTGTCGTAGGAAGCGTGAATAAAAATTCCAGAAGACAGCTTGAGATTTTACTGGCGGATACAACGACAAAAGGAATCTGTCTGGATTCTGCCAAAGCAGTTTCTTCTATAGAAGAAAGAGAAAGGGAAATAAGGCGAGTGATCTCCTTGGCAAAGGAAGCGGCTGATGAAGGGCTGGATCCTGCGATTTATACGGCGGGAAGCGAAAATGATATCGCGAAGGCCAGGGAATTAGGCGGAAAGCTCGGTTTGGATAGGACGCAAGTCAGCAACGAGATTGTAAAAATGCTTGGTGAAGTGATAGCGGCACTTGTAGAAAAGGGAACTTTTCAAGGTCTTGTCATGACAGGAGGCGATACAGCAAAACAGGTTTGTGATTTGCTGGATACGAACGGATTCGTTTTATATGACGAATTGGAAACTGGTGTGCCGATATCCTCCTTCATCGGCAGGGAAGACATGTTCGTGATCACGAAAGCGGGCGGATTCGGTAAAGAAACCGTATTTAAGGATGCAATCAAAAAACTAAGAGGGGTTGTGCATGTATGAATACAAAACCGGTAATTGGTATTACGATGGGCGATGCAGCTGGAATCGGTCCGGAAATCATTGTGAAAGCATTGATGGATGAGGAAATATACGGGGAAAGTCAGCCGATTGTCATCGGGGATGCAAAGATATTGAAGCGCGCTTTGGGGATTGTGGGATCAAATGCAGAAATCAATAGTATAGAAGAAGTCAGTCAAGCGAAAAATGAATTCAATGTCATAGATGTAGTTGACCTTGACGTGCTTCCGGAGGATTTGGCATTCGGGGAGGTTTCTGCACTGGCGGGTGATGCTGCATACAAATATTTGGAGAAGGCAGTCGCTTTAGCCAAAGCAAAAGAGATTGATTCTATATGTACAGCTCCGCTGAATAAAGAAGCGCTTCATAAAGGCGGGCATCTTTACCCTGGGCATACAGAAATCCTGGCGGCGCTTACCGATACAGAGGATTTTTCCATGATGCTGACGACACCGAATCTCAAGGTGATTCACTTGACGACCCACGTCGGTTTAATAGAAGCGATTAATCGGATAAATCCTGACAGGACTTATAAAGTGCTGAAGCTAGCACATGATACCCTGACAGCGGCAGGGAAGGAACGGCCGAAAATTGCTGTCTGCGGTATTAACCCGCATGCGGGAGAGAATGGTCTGTTTGGTAATGGGGAAGAAGAGGAGAAGCTTGTGCCTGGTATACAGAAAGCTCGCGAAGAGGGCATCGATGCCTCGGGACCTTATCCTGCCGATACTTTGTTCTTCCGGGCTGGCCGGGGTGATTTTGATATCGTTGTCGCTTGTTACCATGATCAGGGACATGCCCCGATAAAAGTGATGGGTATCGAAGACGGCGTCAATATCACCGTTGGACTCAAGGGCGGGATCATTCGCACCTCGGTGGATCACGGAACAGCATTTGATATTGCAGGTAAGAATATTGCGGATTCGAAAAGCATGAAGGCTGCAATTACTGCAGCTGTCGAATTAGCGCCTAAACGTGATATGCAGACCTGAAAAATGTAGTGCCGACAAAAAAGAATCTTCTTTTGGAAGATTCTTTTTTGTGTCTGAAAGTATTTGCAGGATGTCAATAACAGAAGTTTTTTATCGAAATCATTGGAAGCGATTGCAAAAATACCTGATGGAATGATGATTTTTTTAGTAAAAAGCGTTTGTTTACTGCTGGCCGGGGTATATAAAATAATTTTTGGCTTTTTTAAACAAAGCCCTTTACATTCTCAAAAAAAGGATTAATATAGAGTGAGTTTGATTTTAAACGAAAAGGAGAATGTCTGTTGGGTAATCCAACTTCTACATCTGAGCAAACGTTGTTTCGTATCTCTTGGCCACTGTTTATTGAATTGGCCCTTCATATGGGAATGGGTATCGTTGCTACACTGATGCTGAGTCATTACTCAGATTTAGCTGCTGCCGGAGTCGGCGTAGCCAATCAGCTGATTAGCATTTTTATTTTGGTTTTTAACGTCACGTCTATTGCCTCCATGATCATCATCGGCCAGAAGCTCGGTGCGGAAGATTTGGCGCATGCCCGGCAGACAGCCCGGACAGCATTCGGCATGAACTTCTGGTTCGGTTTGATCGTTTCTGCTGTCGTCGTATTGTTCGGTTCAGTATTTCTTGGTTTCTTCGATTTGAAAGGTGATACGCTTGCATATGCGACTACCTTTGTGAAAATAAGCGGGGCATCTTTGTTTTTGGAATCTTTGTCCTTGACGCTGAGTGCGATCCTGCGTGCCAATGGCCGTACAAAAGTATCCATGGTCGTGGCGGTCTTGATGAATGTATTGAGTGTGATAGGTTATATAGTAGCGATTTTTGGGTTGTTCGGTATGCCGGTGACGGGAGTTATCGGAGTATCTTGGACAATCGTCATTGCCCGTATTTTTGCGGTGGTTGTATTGTTCTACTTTGTTTCTCGTTTCTTGGCGATTCGCTTCACCGGAACGAATCTGATCAAGATGCATGTGAAAGATATCAAGGATATCCTTGTCATCGGTGTGCCATCAGCGGCGGAAAATCTTTCTTACCAGTATTCCCAAATTGTCATCACGGCAATCGTGGCGAATTTCGGGGATGCTTCCCTGGCAGCGCGTGTGTATATCAATAATATTTCCATGCTCTGCTATTTGTTCACCATGTCCATTGCCGAAGGTACGCAGCTGCTTGTGTCCCGCTATATCGGAGGCGGGCAGTTCGATAGGGCGCTGAAGCGCGGATTGCGCACTTTGAAGATTGCCATGATTGCATCTTTCATTGTTTCCATGGCCTTCGCTTTGACAGGTGCGCCCATCCTGCAAATGTTCACCGAAGATCCCGCTATTTTAGCGGTAGGGATCCCGATTCTTTGGGCGGTCGCGTTCACCGAACCTGGCCGCGCGATGAATATTGTGTTAATGAGCTCCCTTAAATCGGCAGGTGATGCAAAATTCCCTGCTGTCATCGGTGTCATCAGCATGTGGGGGGGTGCTGTACTCTTCAGCTATATACTGGGCGTATCCTTCGGTCTCGGATTGCTTGGAGTCTGGATTGCAATGGGGATCGATGAATGGTTCCGCGGGATATTTGCTTATCGCAGATGGCGTTCCCGTCCTTGGGAAAAGAAAGCACAAGCAGCAGTCCCGGAAACTGCTCTAACATGATTATAGAAGAAAGGCATCGACTTCAGGTCGGTGCCTTTTTGTTATGAAAATGTTAAGTTAAATAAATATATGAATAAATTGTTTTTTTCGGTTGATTTAAGTTGAATGTAGAGGGTCTTACTGTTATGATAATCCTGCAAGAGGAATTTTTTTTATAGCAAGTGGGACAATATATGACATACCGGGACATTTTTGACCCATTTGGCTTTAGTAAAGAAGGGGTATGTTATGCGATCAATAATTGATCTACAAAAAAAGCTTTTCCCTGATGTCCTGACAATTATGCAGCGAAGATACGGCATCCTGCAATTCGTTAAGACAATGGGACCGCTGGGACGTCGCACCCTTGCTGAAAACATGAATCTTGCAGAACGGGTAGTCAGAGGTGAAATCGAGTTCCTGCAGAACCAAGGATTGATCTACACGACGACAAAAGGAGTGCAGATCACCGAGGATGGACTTGAAGTTCACGAGCAATTGAAAGCTTTTATGCTTGAAGCCTCTGAAATAAGTGTTTTGGAACAGCGTGTCCGGGAAACACTAGGAATAGATAATTGTATTGTCGTCCCCGGTAATAGTGATACCCAGGATTGGGTAAAACAAGAGATGGGAAAACGGTGTGCCCAGCTTCTGGAAGGGATGCTGCATCCGAACTACACGGTTGCAGTGACGGGAGGCACCACGATGGCAGCGCTGGCAGCAGCGATGCCGCCGATACATACAGCTGAGAATGTCATGTTCGTGCCTGCACGCGGAGGTATCGGCGAGCAGGTGGAAAACGAAGCGAATACGATTTGTGCGGCCATGGCAAAACGTGCCAGAAGTCAGTACAGACTGCTGTATGTTCCTGATCCGATCGGGGAAGAATCTTATCAGACAATTATCGAAGAGCCTTCCGTCAAGGAAGTCCTGTCCATCATCAACCGTTCGAATGTGGTCATCCACGGTATCGGTGACGCCATGACGATGGCGAAACGGAGACGGACGCCTGCACCGCTTGTTGCGAAAATCCAAAGTGGTGTCGCAGTAAGTGAGGCATTTGGTTATTACTTCGATGCTGAGGGGAATGTGGTCCATCGTGTACGGACGGTCGGATTGCAGCTTGAGGACTTGGATAAAGCAGAACATGTAATAGCTATTGCAGGCGGTGCCTCGAAAGCTCGTGCAATCGCCTCATATTTCAAACTGGGACAGAACAATATCCTGGTGACCGATGAGGCGGCAGCGAACCAGTTAATAAAGGATCATCAGACCCTTTAATCATTCAGTTATTACAAGGAGGAAATTTTCATGACAGTAAAAATTGGTATTAACGGTTTTGGACGTATTGGACGTAACGTATTCCGTCAAGCGCTTGCTAACAGCGAAGCAGAGGTAGTTGCAATCAACGACCTTACAGATGCGAATATGCTTGCCCATTTGTTAAAGTATGATTCTGTACACGGTATCCTTGATGCAGAAGTATCTGTCAACGGCTCTAACCTGGTTGTTGATGGTAAAGAGATCAAAGTTCTTTCCGAGCGCGATCCTGCTAACCTTGGCTGGGGAGACCTTGGTGTGGAAGTAGTAGTTGAATCTACTGGTATTTTCACAAATGGTGAAGATGCGAAGAAACACGTTGAAGCTGGAGCGAAAAAAGTCATCATCTCTGCACCAGCAAAAGGTGAAGACCTTACTGTCGTTATGGGTGTCAACGAAAACAGCTATGACCCAACTGAGCATACTGTACTTTCAAACGCTTCTTGTACTACTAACTGCTTGGCTCCGGTTGCAAAAGTACTTCATGATGCATTCGGAATCAATCGCGGTCTAGTGACAACAGTTCACGCGTACACTAACGACCAGCAAATCCTTGACCTGCCGCACAAAGACTACCGTCGTGCACGTGCTGCAGCTCAAAACATCATCCCGACGACTACAGGTGCTGCGAAAGCTGTATCCCTAGTATTGCCTGAATTGAAAGGTAAATTGAACGGTATGGCTATGCGTGTGCCAGTAGCTGATGCTTCCATCGTCGACTTGGTTGCCGAACTGGACAAAAACGTGACTGCCGAGGAAGTTAACGCTGCTTTGAAAGAAGCTGCCGAAGGCGAACTTAGCCACGTTCTTGGCTACAGCGAAGAGCCGCTTGTATCTTCCGATTACATCGGAAACCAAAACTCTTCCACAGTAGATGCACTTTCCACTATGGTATTGGAAGATAACATGGTGAAAGTTGTTTCTTGGTACGATAACGAAATGGGTTACTCCACTCGCTGCGTAGACTTGGCTGTATTCTTGAAAAGCAAAGGCATCTGATTGTAAATAAGCAATGGTAGAAAGGGAGGGAGGAGCACCTCCCTCCCTTTTGGCCTATGCCTGTTCTTCTTATCTGCCAATCGCGAATGCATATAAGGGTACAGATACATAGGTAACAAGTATTCGAGGAGGCGTAGATATGAACAAGAAATCAATCCGCGATATCGATGTGGCTGGCAAGAAGGTTTTCTGCCGTGTGGATTTCAACGTTCCAATGGAAAATGGCACCGTGACCGATGATACACGGATCAAGGCTGCCCTTCCGACAATCAAGCATCTTGTCGAGCAAGGTGCAAAAGTGATCCTGGCAAGCCACCTTGGCCGCCCGAAAGGCGAAGTGAAGGAAGACTTGCGTTTGGATCCCGTGGCACAGCGTCTGAGCGACTTGCTGGATAAGGAAGTCGCAAAAGTGGATCAAGTGCATGGTGAAGAAGTGAACCAAGCCGTAGCAAGCCTTGCTGATGGCGATGTACTTCTTATCGAGAACGTCCGCTTCGAGCCGGGTGAAGAAAAGAATGATCCGGAATTGGCAAAAGCATTTGCTTCCTTGGCTGATGTTTATGTGAATGATGCTTTCGGCGCTGCACACCGTGCGCATGCTTCCACTGCAGGCATTGCGGAGCATCTCCCGGCAGTAGCTGGTCTTTTGCTTGAACGTGAATTGGAAGTGCTGGGTAAAGCGCTATCTGATCCGGAACGTCCATTTACCGCAATCATCGGCGGGGCGAAAGTCAAAGACAAAATCGGTGTCATCGATAACTTGCTCGACAAAGTCGACAACTTGATCATCGGCGGCGGCCTTTCTTATACTTTCGTGAAAGCACGCGGTTTCGAAATCGGAAAATCCTTGCTGGAAGAAGATAAAATCGAGTTGGCGAAGGAATTCATGCAGAAGGCAAAAGACAAAGGCGTCAACATGGTGATGCCTGTCGATGTCATCGTAGCAGATGACTTCTCCGAGGATGCAAACAAGCGTGAAGTAAGTATCGAAGAAATCCCTGCAGATTGGGAAGCACTTGATATCGGACCGAAAACACGCGAAAAATACAAACAAATCGTCCAAGATTCCAAATTGATCATCTGGAACGGACCAATGGGCGTATTCGAGCTTAACGCGTTCTCCGGCGGTACGAAAGCAGTCGGTGAAGCACTGGCCGAAGGGGAAGGATTCTCCATCATCGGCGGCGGTGACTCAGCTGCAGCTGTAGAGAAATTCGGCCTGGCGGACAAAATGGATCATATCTCCACAGGCGGCGGAGCCAGCCTTGAATTCATGGAAGGTAAAGAACTTCCTGGCGTAGCTGCACTGGACGATAAATAATAGACGAAGGGATGGGAAACAATGCGTAAAAACGTAATCGCAGGAAACTGGAAAATGAACAAAACAATTTCCGAAGCAAAGGAATTCATCGAAGCGACAAAAGCGAAGATTCCATCCAGTGACAAAGTGGAAGCAATCGTTTGTTCACCAGCATTGTACTTGACTGAATTGGTGAAGCAAACAGAAGGCACAGACCTTAAGATTGCTGCTCAAACGATGCACTACGAAGAAAGCGGCGCCTTCACTGGTGAAATCAGCCCGGCAGCACTAAAAAGCATCGGCGTTGAATATGCGGTGATCGGTCACTCCGAGCGTCGTGAGTATTACAACGAAACGGATGAATCTGTAAACAAAAAGACACATGCAGCATTGCAGCATGGCATCACTCCGATCGTCTGCATCGGTGAAACGCTTGAAGAGCGCGAAGGCGATAAAACGAATGAAGTAGTCGGCGGCCAAGTAGAAAAAGCATTGGAAGGCCTTTCTGCTGAACAAGTAGCAAAAGTCATCCTTGCTTACGAGCCTGTATGGGCTATCGGTACCGGCAAAACTGCAACAGCACAGCAAGCGAATGAAGTCTGCACCTTCATCCGTAATGTTGTGAGTGAGAAAGTTTCCGCTGAAGCAGCTGACGCTGTACGCATCCAATACGGGGGAAGCGTAAAGCCGGCAAATGTGGATGAACTTCTTGCAGAATCAGATATCGACGGCGCTTTGGTCGGCGGTGCAAGCCTGGAAGCAGATTCCTTCCTAGCGCTTGTGGAGGCTGGTGCAAAATGAGTCAGGACAAACTAGCTGCCCTTATCATCCTTGATGGATTCGGTATCCGCGATGAGGAAAAGGGTAATGCAGTGAAGCATGCCAAAAAGCCGAACTTCGACCGTTATTGGAACAAGTATCCGCATAACCAGCTTACGGCAAGCGGAGAGGCGGTTGGCTTGCCTGATGGCCAGATGGGGAATTCCGAGGTAGGTCACTTGAATATCGGTGCCGGACGCATCGTATACCAAAGCCTTACCCGTGTGAATAAATCCATCAAAGAAGGAGACTTCTATGAAAATGAAGTGCTGGTGAATGCAGTCGAGCATGCGAAAAAGAACGATAAGAGTCTGCACCTCTTCGGTCTTTTATCCAACGGCGGCGTACACAGTCACATTGATCATATGTTCGCTCTCCTTGAGCTTGCCCAAAAGCATGGATTGGAAAAAGTATACATCCACGGCTTCCTCGACGGTCGTGATGTCGGTCAGCGCAGTGCAAAGGAATTCATCGACCAGACAGAAGCGAAAATCAAGGAAATCGGGGTCGGGAAGATTGCAACGCTTACCGGACGCTATTATTCCATGGACCGCGACAAACGCTGGGATCGTGTAAAAAAAGCGTACGATGCAATGGTTTATGGGGAAGGCCCTGCATACAAGAGCCCGTACGATGTCATCGAAGATTCCTATAAAAATGAAATCTATGATGAATTCGTGCTTCCATCTGTCATTACAGAGGAAAACGGCGAACCGGTAGCGAAAATACAGGATGATGATTCCATCATCTTCTATAACTTCCGTCCGGACCGTGCCATCCAGATTTCACGGACATTCGCAAACAAAGACTTCCGTGACTTTGATAGAGGCGAACATCCGCCTGTTATCAACCAGTTTGTCTGCATGACGAATTTCAGTGAGACAGTGGACGGCGATGTAGCGTACAAGCCGGTCAACTTGGATAACACAATCGGTGAAGTGCTTTCCCAGAACAATATCAAACAGCTGCGTATTGCCGAAACAGAGAAGTTCCCGCATGTGACGTTCTTCATGAGCGGCGGACGCGAAGAGAAGTTCCCTGGTGAAGATCGTATCCTGATCGACAGCCCGAAAGTTGCGACATACGACCTGAAGCCTGAAATGAGTGCATATGAAGTGACGGACGCGTTACTCGATGACTTGGATCAGGACAAGCACCAAGCGATCATCCTGAACTTCGCCAATCCGGACATGGTTGGACACTCCGGCATGCTGGAGCCGACTGTGAAAGCAATCGAAGCAGTTGACGAATGCCTAGGCAAAATCGTCGACAAAATCATTGAAAAAGGCGGTCATGCCATCATCACGGCTGACCACGGCAACTCGGATGAAGTAGTCACATTGGAAGATAAACCAATGACTGCCCATACAACGAATCCGGTTCCGGTAATCGTGACGAAAGAAGGCGTCGAGCTCCGCAGCGGCGGTATCCTTGCCGACTTGTCACCAACCCTGTTGGATCTATTGGATGTCGAGAAACCAGAAGAAATGACAGGCTCAAGCCTAATCAAAAAATAAGAGGAGAGAATGAATAATGCCATACATTACTGACGTATATGCACGCGAAGTCCTTGACTCCCGCGGTAACCCTACAGTAGAAGTAGAAGTCCTAACAGAATCCGGTGCTTTCGGTTCTGCAATCGTACCAAGCGGTGCATCCACCGGTGAATACGAAGCAGTCGAGCTTCGTGACGGTGATAAAGATCGTTACCTGGGCAAAGGCGTACAAACAGCAGTTGCCAACGTAAACGAAAAAATCGCTCCGGAATTGATCGGTATCGATGTTACACGCCAAGTGATCATCGACCAGCTTTTGATCGATCTTGATGGTACAGAAAACAAAGGTAAATTCGGTGCCAACGCAATCCTTGGTGTTTCCATGGCAGTTGCCCACGCAGCAGCAGATCACCTTGGTGTACCGCTTTACACTTACCTTGGCGGATTCAACTCCAAAACACTTCCAACACCGATGATGAACATCCTGAACGGTGGGGAGCATGCGGATAACAACGTTGATATCCAGGAATTCATGATCATGCCTGTAGGAGCTCCTACATTCAAAGAAGCACTTCGCATGGGGGCGGAAATCTTCCACAGCCTGAAGAAAGTCCTTCAGTCCAAAGGCTTGAACACTGGGGTTGGTGATGAAGGTGGTTTCGCACCAAACCTTTCTTCCAATGAAGAAGCACTTGAAACAATCGTAGAAGCAATCAAAGCTGCTGGTTACAAACCAGGCGAAGAAGTGAAACTTGCAATGGACGTTGCATCTTCCGAGTTCTACGAAGATGGCAAGTACAACCTGAAAGGGGAAGGCGTTGTCCGCACTTCCGAAGAAATGGTTGCTTGGTATGAAGAAATGACTAGCAAATACCCAATCATCTCTATCGAAGATGGTTTGGACGAGAACGACTGGGAAGGCCACAAGCTATTGACTGACCGTCTTGGCGGTAAAGTGCAGCTTGTTGGTGATGATTTGTTCGTTACAAACACAAAACGTTTGAAACAAGGTATCGAGCAAGGCGTTGGCAACTCCATCCTTGTTAAAGTTAACCAAATCGGTACACTTACAGAAACATTCGATGCAATCGAAATGGCAAAACGCGCTGGCTACACTGCTGTCATCTCTCACCGCTCCGGTGAATCCGAAGATGCAACGATCGCTGACATCGCGGTAGCGACTAACGCTGGCCAAATCAAGACTGGTGCACCATCCCGTACGGACCGCGTTGCGAAATACAACCAGCTTCTTCGTATCGAAGACGAGTTGAAAGCATCCGGCATCTACGGCGGCCTTGCATCTTTCTACAACCTGAATAAATAATTCATCAAGAGGATGAGCGAATTTGAGCTCATCCTCTTTTTATATGCAAATACATTTCCGTTGCTTTAGTAAACAAGGGGCGGTATCATGAAAATGGAAAGCGTTTTCAAACATAAATGGAAGGATCATTGTAAGCATATCCAAAAGCTTATTGAGTTAAGGAGGAATCGCATGTCAAATCAGTTTCCGGTATTGAAGGGTGCGGAGGCATTTTACTATGAGGGAAATGAAATAGGGATTCTCCTATCCCATGGTTTTACAGGATCCACCCAGAGTATGCGCCCATTGGGAGAGGCGTATGCCAAAGCAGGCTACACTGTCTGCGGTCCGCGGCTTTACGGGCATGGGACGCATTATGAAGATATGGAACAAACCTCTCATGAGGACTGGATAGCATCCGTTGAAGAGGGCTATCATTGGCTGAAGGAGCGATGTGACACAATCTTTGTTACCGGGCTGTCAATGGGAGGCACGCTGTCTTTATATATGGCAGAGAATCATCCTGATATCCGTGCCATCATTCCAATCAATGCAGCTGTATCGGTGCCATCGATGGAGAGTGTGCACGAGCTGCAAGATGTAAGATTTCTGGATGCAATCGGTTCTGACATCAAAAAAACCGGAATAAAAGAGCTAGCTTATGAAAAGACTCCTGTGCGATCTGTTAAGGAAATACTGCAGTTAATGGAAGCGGTTAAAAGGGATCTTTCCAAGGTGACATGTCCAGCGCTCATCTTTGTTTCCGATGAAGATCATGTAGTCCCTCCAGTCAATGCCAAACTCATTCACGATGCAATCGGGTCTGAGAGAAAAGCAATATATCCTTTGCATGATAGCTATCATGTTGCCACCCTTGATCATGATCAGCAAATCATTATAGATAAAACCCTTGCATTCATTGAGGGGAATTTATGATTTTATTTTCCATGCGTTTTTTATAAGCAGGGGCCGAAAGCAATTATTTCGAGGATGAGCAGAGCTGCTCATTCTTTTTTGTGTGATAAAAGCTATGCAATTCTAAAAGATATTCTTTTCGTTCCGTATCCAATAATAGAAAAGAGGCTTTTACAGTGTTTTCGATTCTTTATGAAGCAAAACACTTGTTGACCTGACAGACAGGCTGATAATATAGAGCGAATGGGTTCATATAAGGAGGAATACATATAACATGGCACAATCATTACAAGGAAAACGAGCTATCATTACAGGCGGCGGACGTGGTATCGGACGCGCCTTGGCAGAGGCATTGGCAGCTGAGGGTGCCCATATCGGCTTGATCGGCCGTACGGAAGAACATGTAAAAGCAGTAGCGGAAGGACTTGAAAACAAGGTCAAGACAGCTTATGCAGCAGCGGATGTTTCCAGCCTGGACGAGGTCACTGCAGCAATCGATAAGCTGAAAGGAGAGCTTGGCGGAGTTGATATCCTCATCAATAATGCCGGCATCGCGAAGTTTGGCGGATTCCTGGACCTTGATCCAGAGGAATGGAAACAAATCATCGATGTGAACCTGATGGGTGTTTACAATGTCACTCGCGCGGTACTTCCGGATTTGATCGAACAGCAATCCGGTGACATCATCAATATTTCATCCACTGCCGGCCAGAAAGGAGCACCAGCTACCAGTGCGTATAGTGCATCGAAGTTCGGTGTCCTTGGTTTGACTGAATCCCTGGCAATGGAAGTACGCAAGCATAATATCCGTGTAACTGCCCTGACACCAAGTACAGTGGCAACTGATTTGGCATATGAAAATAAACTGACTGACGGAAACCCCGAAAAAGTCATGCAGCCAGAGGATATTGCCGAATTTGTTGTGGCACAGCTGAAATTGAATAGTCGTACATTCATTAAATCCGCCGGCTTGTGGTCCACTAATCCATAATAGCTTGCAACGGGACATTCGATCATTTGATCATCGAATGTCCCGTTTTTATTTTGGGAAGGTGGCTGTATCATCCGTTTGGACTCAAACATCAGTGACTCTATTCAAATAGCCGGCATTCGAATGTATAAGACATTCAGAATATACCATCCATACGTTTGAGCAAGTTTATGAAATCAGCGACTGATTTCCGATGTTTTCATTCTAGTCCTTGTCTTCGGAATCCTTGAGAGGGCGTTCAATCTTTTCTTTCTTCATATGATCGTACAGAAGTTTTGTCGATGGGCAATCCCCCTGATCTACAGGTATTTCTAAAGCACGGTTTACGCTCTAATATCCCTTTCATTCCTCAGCAGATAGGATGGAGACAGCTTCTTCGGCAGCCTTTGCAATCAAAGCATCATCATATTTTGCGTCGGCTTCATCACGGCTAGACATGACAGCCATTATAATTGGGTCGCTATCAGGCGGCCAAAGGACGGCAATATCGTTTCTTGTCCCATAAGCCCCGGCACCGGTTTTGTCGCCGACTTCCCACTCCTCGGGGACACCAGCCTTAATCAGGGCGTCTCCTGTTGTATTGCCTTTTAACCAATCAATAAGAAGCTGGCGTTTTTCAGCAGGAAGGCTGTCTCCTAAGGTAAAGGCTCGGAGGCTTTCTGCCAAGGCTTTTGGTGTGCTGGTATCTTGTGTTTCACCTGGTTTTACATTATTTAATTCCGGCTCGATCCTGGAAGGTTCTGTCACTTGATCGCCGATATCCCGCAATGCTTGTTTAAGACCATCCGGACCGCCGATTTCCTCAAATATCAAATTGGCAGCAGTGTTATCGCTGTAACTGACAGAGGCCTCGCCCAGCTCTTTTAATGTCATACCAGAATCGATATGTTTTTCGGTGATTGGATTGTAGTTTACCAGATCATCGCGGGTATACATGATTTTTTTATCAAGGTCTTTAAGCGAGTTCTGCTGCAATAGAACGGCTGCGGACAAAGCTTTATGCGTTGAAGCAAAGCCAAATCGTTCATTTTCCCGGTAAGCAGCTGTTTTCCCGGAACCAGTATCAATGGCATAGACGCCCAAGTGCGCATCGTAAGCCTTTTCTAAGTCGGCAAACGGCTCCTGGGCATCTTCTGCAGCTTGAACGGAGGAACTTGTATCAGAACCCTCATTGGTGCTGCTGGAGCAGCCAGCCAGCAAACAAAAAGCGAATAGTGCACTAAATAAGCAGGTTGAAATTTTCATTTTTCTTCTCCTTTCCGTATTTGGATTACAACTGTAGTCAATATTACATTTGTAATCTAGAGCTGTCAACTGTAAAATGGAAGTTATAAACGATGGACGAGAGGAGGAAAGGAAAGTGACATTGGTTCGATTGCTGCTGGTATTGACATTATCTTCTGCTACGATAGGGATCATTTTCTTCATTCGACGGTTTCTTGCTGCGCACCTCGCCCCAGCGTGGCGATATTATTTATGGTTTTTCGTGCTGGGAGCTTTATTTCTTCCTTTCTTGCCATTTAAGCGTTTCGGTATGGCAGAACCAATATCCATGCACAAAATGACTGGACACAATGCTGTAAATCATTCCATTTTATCTGGTCCATCCAATACTGGCTGGATGAATGACTTTGGAAGTTCTGTCACGCGTATGGATGTTTCCCTATTGGATCGGCTGATCAATGGTATCTGGATATCCGGTTTGGTTATAGGCATTTTAGCCGTTTCCTTCACGCTGTGGAAACTGATGAAGCTAGTGAGGAGTGCACATCCCATACGTGATGAGGGAATAAACGAGCTGTTTGGGCATTGCAAAGTACAGCTATCCATACGGAAAAAAATCAAGCTGAAACAGTCTTCTTCGGTTACGTCCCCATTCATTTTCGGGCTGTTCCAAACATATCTGATTCTGCCGGCCACAGTTGAAAAAGAAGGTGTGACAAGGGAATTAAAGCATGTCCTGCTTCATGAATTGCATCATTATAAAAGCAGACATGTGCATTGGAATTATCTCTTTTTGCTGGCTCGAATCCTACACTGGTTCAACCCGCTCGTGTGGCATGCATGGAAGGAAATGCGGCTGGACCGTGAAATAGCCTGTGATGCTGCAGTGATGAAATCCTTGAATGATGTTGAAGAGAATTTGGATTATGGAAGGACGATCTTGTATTATGCTGAAAAATCGAAACAGCTAAGGCTCGATCAGTTTATCCATCCAATCATCAGTTCCAAGAGTCATCTGAAGCAGCGGATTCTGTATATAGCAGCCGGAGGCTTTCCTGCGAAGAAGCGTATCAGGAAGAGCGTGGCTATATTGATTATACTGGGGCTCGTTGTGACGATACAGGTGCCGGCGTTCCGTGCGGCAGCTTTCCCGGATGATCAATATCATATCCAGGGCAAAGATGTGGAGGAAGAGGACTTAAGCGACTTCCTCAAGGGAGATAGCAGCAGCTTCGTTTTATACAGCATGCAAAAAGACAAGTATTATGTCCATAATATAGAGCAGAGCGCCCAAAGAGTTTCCCCTAATTCCACTTATAAGATATATAGTGCTTTAACAGCTTTGGAAGAAGGTATCATCCGTCCAGGAGCTACAAATAGGAATTGGGATGGAAACAATTATGAATATGGGACCTGGAACCAAAATCAAGACTTGCAATCTGCCATGCGTAATTCGGTTACGTGGTACTTCCAAGATCTTGATCAGCAGGTAGGGAAGCAGCAGATACAAAAGTTGTTAGCTGAATATCATTATGGGAATGAGGATATATCCGGAGGAATGAGAGACTTTTGGCTGGAGTCATCCTTAAGGATATCTCCATTCGAACAAGTGGAGCTGCTGCGGAATTTTTATCGGAATGAATTCGGCGCTGCTCCCGAAAACATCAAGGAAGTCAAAGCATCATTGATGCTGGCGCAAAAACATGGAGCTGTGCTTTACGGGAAAACCGGAACTGGCATTGTGAACGGTAAAGCCGCGAATGGCTGGTTCATCGGCTTTGTAGAAACAAATTCGGATACTTATTTTTTCGCAACGAATTTAAGGGACGGAAATGCAACGGGAAGCAAAGCAGCAGAAATCACACTAAGGATATTAAAAGAGAAGCAGATTTATCAATAGGAGAGTGGGGAAAATGTCGAAACAGTTTCCGAATATATCCGAATCAGAGTGGGAAATAATGAAAGTGCTTTGGAAGAATTCGCCTCTGACAGCAAATGAGGTGGTGGAAGCTATCGATAAGGCGGACTGGAAGCCCAAAACGATACGTACACTGCTGGATCGCCTTACAAAAAAGAAAGTTGTAGGTGTAAATAAAGAACATAGAGTATATACCTTTTATCCGCTGTATGCAGAGAGTGAATATCAGCGTGCCGAGGCTAAAACCTTTATCGATCGTATTTACGGAGGGACGATGAAGTCCATGCTGGCTCAGTTTATTGAAGAGGATGCATTATCGGAGGAGGAAATGAAGGAGCTCCGCCAGATGCTGGAGAAAAAAAGTGAGTGATGTTCACTATAAAGAAAACAGCTCCCCCGTTGCTGGGAGAGCTGTTTTTATTGTGCAGTTCTTTGACGGACAAGCTGTTCCACTTCATCTGCAGTGCTGAGAGCCAATGCTTCTTGACTCAGTTCCTGCATCTCGGCTTTGGATAGCTTCGTGATTTGTGTTCTTGCCGGCAGGATGCTGGTTGCGCTCATGCTGAACTCATCAAGGCCAAGGCCGAGAAGAAGCGGGATTGCAATTGCATCGCCTGCCATTTCCCCGCACATGCCAGCCCATTTTCCTTCAGCATGTGCTGCCTCGATGACATTATGCACAAGGTTCAGGATAGCTGGGTGGTATGGCTGGTACAAGTAGCTTACGCGTTCATTCATGCGGTCAGCTGCCATGGTGTACTGGATCAAGTCGTTTGTGCCGACGCTGAAGAAATCTACTTCCTTCGCAAATTGCTTCGCAGCAACCGCAGTGGAAGGGATCTCGACCATGATACCGATTTCGATGGAATCGGAGACTTCCGCGCCTTCAGCAGTAAGCTTATCTTTTTCTTCGAGAAGGATGGCTTTTGCTTGGCGGAATTCCTCCAAAGTAGCGATCATCGGGAACATGATTTTAAGGTTTCCGTATACGCTTGCACGCAAGAGGGCACGAAGCTGCACACGGAAGATATCATCGCGTTCCAGGCAAAGGCGGATGGCGCGGTAGCCAAGGAAAGGGTTCATTTCCTTCGGAAGCTGCAGGTAGCTAAGCTCTTTATCGCCGCCGATGTCCAATGTACGAACAACAACAGGCTTGTCTCCCATTTGCTCAAGTACGGCTTTATAGGATTCGAACTGCTCCTCTTCACTAGGAAGCTCACTTTTGCCCATGTAAAGGAATTCAGTACGGTAAAGGCCGACACCTTCGCCTCCATTGTTTTGAACGCCAGTGACGTCTTCTGGCGTACCGATATTGGCAACAAGCTCTACATGGACGCCATCTGTTGTAACGGTAGGTTCATTTTTCAGTTTCGCCCATTCTTGTTTTTGCTGTTCGAAAGCTGCTTGTTTCGCTTTGTAAGTCGCTAGTTCATCTTCTGTCGGATCGACAATGACAGTGCCTTCGATGCCGTCAACGATGATCATGGCGTCACTTGCAGCGGAAGTCGTGATCGACTTCGTACCGACGACAGCAGGAATCTCAAGGGAGCGGGCCATGATGGCGGAATGGGAAGTACGTCCGCCGATGTCGGTTGTAAACCCTTTCACAAACTGCTTGTTGAGCTGTGCTGTATCCGATGGAGTCAGGTCCTCTGCAATAATGATAACTTCTTCATCTATAAGTGCAGGATCAGGGAAGGAAACCTGAAGCAAGTGCGCCATGACGCGTTTTGTGACATCCTGGATGTCAGCTGCTCGTTCTTTCATATATTCATTGTCCATGCTGCGGAACATGTCGATGAACATCGTAGCTGTCTCATCAAGGGCAGCTTCTGCATTGATGCTGTTATTGCGGATATTGTCTTTGACAGGGTTGATCAGTTCGGGATCTGCCAAGACAAGCAAATGAGCCGAGAAAATCTCGGCATGCTCGTCGCCAAGTGACACACGGGCATTCTCACGGATTTTCTCCAGCTCTTGTTTGCTGATCTCGAGGGCAGCATCCAAACGGCTGATCTCTTCTTCCGCATTTGCAACAGTCGTCTTATCGAAAGAGAGGTCTGGCACAGCCAAATGGTATGCTTTTGCAATCGCAATACCATTTGAAGCTGCGATTCCGTTTATCATGCTCATACGGATTATTCTCCCAGGCCTTCGCTTTTGATAGTTTCCGCAATTGTATTGACTGCTTCTTCAGCGTCGTCGCCTTCAGCAGAGATTGTGATTTCAGCACCCTGTGGAATACCAAGGCTCATAACACCCATGATAGATTTAAGGTTGACGCTCTTGCCGTTGTATGCAAGCTGGATATCGGATTTGAAGCCGCCTGCTTTATTCACTAAGATTGTAGCCGGACGAGCGTGTACGCCAGTCTCATCTGTAATTGTCATTGTTTTTTCTGCCATGGTAAATACCTCCAAAGATTAAGTTTTATGTGAATGCTTTCATTCTTGTTATGTGAATGCTTTCATTCTATCTTATTTTATACTTTTCTTAGGTCTTTTTTCAATAGTCCTACAATAATAGCTGTGACAAAAGCACCGATTATGATGGAAAGGAAGTAGAGCAATGGATTTCCATCGACCAAACTTGCTGAGATTATGCCGCCGTGCGGTGCGTTCAACCCGATTTCGAAGAAGGCAGACAGACCGCCGGCTACTGCGGCACCGATTGCTGTTGCCGGAATGACACGAAGCGGGTCGGCAGCTGCGAATGGAATGACACCCTCCGAGATGAAGAACGCGCCAAGCACGTATGCTGTTTTACCTGTTTCTCTTTCCTGCTTCGTGAACTTGTTGCGGAATAGGCTTGTCGCAAGTGCGAGTCCCAGTGGCGGTACCATACCGCCGGCCATGACGGCTGCCATGAATTCCAGGTTGCCTGCATCCAGCATCGCAATGCCGAAAGTGTATGCCGCTTTGTTGATCGGTCCGCCCATATCGATAGCCATCATCGCACCAAGCACGAGTCCTACCAATACCAGGTTAGTGCCGCCAAGCCCCTCCAGGAAATCGGAAAGCGCTACATATACTTGAGTCAATGTCGGGTTGATCAACAGCATGATCATACCGGTGATGAAAATGCTCAATACCGGGAAGAAGAGAATCGTTTTCAAGCCTTCCAATACGGCTGGGAGACCGGAAAGTGCCTTCTTGATGCCAAGTGTCACATAACCTGCCAGGAAACCGGCGATCAGACCGCCAAGGAATCCGGAGCTGGTTGCATCTCCATGGCCATAGGTCACAGCAATCAAACCGCCGATTGCACCTGGAGCGAAACCAGGTTTATCAGCAATGCTGCTGGAAATGAAACCTGCCAGTACGGGAACGATCAGGAAGAACGCCTGATTGCTTCCGATTTCATTCAGCATCTCTGCAAAACGGCTGTCAGGGAACAACTCTCCGAAAAGGATGCTGAGAGCAATCAGGATACCGCCGCCGACAACGAATGGAAGCATGTTGGAAACACCATTCATGATGTGCTTGTAGAATCCGGAACGCTGTTCTTTCTGACCGCCTTCTGCAGCAGCTTCTGAGCTGCGTCCGCTGTTATGGTGGACTGGTGCATCCTGGGCCAGTGCTTTTTCAATCAATTCTTTCGGTATTTTCAAGGCGCGCCCTACTGGAACCTGCAAGACGTGCTTCCCTTCGAATGGGCTGAGATCGACATTGACATCGGCTGCAACGATGATTGCTGTTGCTTCTTTGATGTCTTCGTCAGTCAGGCGGTTCTTGATTCCGCCAGCTCCATTTGTCTGGACTTTGATCGGGACATTCATTTCTGCTGCTGTCTGTTTCAGCTTATCGGCTGCCATGAACGTATGGGCGATACCGGTAGGGCATGCAGTGATGGCAAGTACTTTGCCTTTTGAGCCTGATGCATCCTGTGCCTGTTCTGCTGCTGGGCTTTCTTGTTCTTCTTCGCCAAGCTCTTCTTTTTCCTTGGCATCGATGATGGTCATGATCTCTTCTTCCGTCTTTGCATTTTCAATGCTTGAACGGAATGTGCTGTCCATCAAGAAAGAAGAAAGCCGGGATAATGTTTCCAGATGTGTCTGGTTTGCCCCCTCAGAAGCCGCGATCATGAAGAATAGATGGGATGGCTGGCCATCCAGTGCTTCATAGTCCAGTCCTTCTTCTGAACGGCCAAAAGCAATTGCCGGAATTTTGACGGCAGCTGATTTACCGTGCGGAATGGCAATACCTTCGCCGATTCCTGTCGTGGACTGTGCTTCACGCGCAAGGATTGCTTCCCTGAATCCTGCTTTATCGTTCAGTTTGCCAGCTTCGTCCAGCTTGGAAACAAGCTCTTCGATGACATCCGCTTTGGATTGGGACTTTAGCTGCAAAATGATAGTATCTTTGGTTAAAAGTTCTGTAATTCGCATAGGTAACACCCCTCTTAGATAGATGTGAGCTTGACTTGGCTTACTAATTCTTCTATATATTGTCTTTCGCCAAGATCGTCACTGAAAGCTGTAGCACTTCCTGCTGCCACCGCATAGGTGAATGCTTGCTCGTAATTGCCCGATTTTTCAAATGCGGCCAAAAACCCTGCGACCATGCTGTCGCCAGCGCCGACGGAGTTTTTCACTGTGCCTTTTGGAGTCTCGGCTTTCCAGGCATGATCTTTATTCACGAAGATCGCACCTTCACCGCCCATTGACACAATGACATTATCGATGCCGGTATCATGCAGTTTCCGTGCGTAGCTGACGATTTCTTCAATGGAAGAGATCGTCGTGTCGAATAGCTCCCCCAGTTCATGATGGTTCGGCTTGACAAGGAACATACGCTTGCCGATTAAATCCCGAAGCGCAGCACTTGAAGTATCCGCAATGAACCTGGTGCCATTTCCTTCACAGATATCCGCCATCCGAGCATAAATATCTGCCGGTACGGAGCCGGGTGCATTGCCTGCAGCTACGAGAGCATCATTTTTACCGAGGCCTCTGATCTGTTCGAAAAGCAAGTCTAGCTGCTCTGTCGCAATGGATGGTCCTGGTCCGTTGATTTCTGTTTCGGCGCCGGATTTCAGTTTTACATTGACGCGTGTCGGTTCATTTATTTCAATGAATTGATGCGCAATGCCGGCGCTTTCCAGTGTTTCCTTGATGAAGGCGCCTGTAAAGCCGCCGATATATCCTAATGCCGTCGTTTCCACATCCAAACGCTTCAGCAAACGGGAAACATTGATCCCTTTCCCGCCGGCGAAATAGGCTGTTTGTGTGGCGCGATTCAGATCTCCTGCCTCAAAACCGTCCACGTGCATGATGTAATCGATGGATGGGTTCAGCGTGCATGTGTAATTCATGAGTCCACAACCTTTATTGATGTAAGTTTCTTGTAAGCAGTCAGTTGTTTCGAGCTGGCATGGTCGACGATAAGCTTTGTTTCTGTCAAATCAGCTATATGTGCAAAGGCAGTCTTATCCAGCTTGCTCCTGTCAGCCAAAACGAATGTTTCATTCGATCGAAGCAAGGCCTGCCGCTTGATGGCAGCTTCTTCTGGATCTGGCGTAGTGCAGCCATTGTCTGGATGGACGCCGTTTGTACCGAGGAAACATTTATCGAAACTGTATTGGGTGAGTGCGGTCATCGCACCCCTGCCGATTAAAGTTCTCGTTTTATCCTTTACTAAACCGCCTGTCACATACACAGTGATGTCCTTTTCATAAAGTGCCTCCAAATGAGTCAAACCATTTGTGACGACGGTTACATTTCTGCCTGTCAAGAAGGGGATCATCTGATATGTCGTCGTACCGGCGTCGAGGAAGATGCATTCATCTTGTCCGACGAGACTGGCAGCGTATGCTGCGATTAGGTGCTTTCCGGTCCGGTTTTGCGTCTCTTTCTCGGTATAGCTCATTTCATATCTTAAAGAAGATACTGTCGTCGCGCCGCCATGGACCCGCTGAAGCAGCTTCTGCTTTTCTAGTTCGATCAAATCCCGGCGTATTGTCGAGACGGAAGCGCCTGTTGATTCCACGAACTCTGGAATCGTGACAACGCGCTGTTCTTGCAGCATCTGCAGGATCATTTCCTGCCGCTCAGGTGTAAGCATTTCCATTACCTCCTCCTGAACTTAAGTCCACTATAAAGGAAACGGTTTCACCTTGCAACCAAAAAAATTCAAAAAACGCCATAAAAATTCAAATTTCTTAAAAACTGTTCAAGATTTTGTCAGAACTTGCAGGGCGGACAAGAACATCTTGCCAATTATCTGACACGTATGCTACAGTTGACATAGGTATTTGCCGTTATAGGAGGTGCTGGGATGCAGACAACTTTAGTAGTTCTATTAATAATCGATGCCATCGCGCTGATTGCGTTAGTCCTTTTACAATCTGGTAAGAGTGCAGGTCTGTCCGGAGCTATTTCCGGAGGAGCTGAGCAATTATTTGGAAAGCAGAAGGCCCGTGGTTTGGACTTGTTCCTCCATCGTGCAACAATCGTTACAGGAGTCATTCTTTTTGTATTGACGTTCCTTTTGGCGTATGTCCTGCAGTAATCGAATAGCCAATTCCATCCCTCGTCACAACTTCTGTGGTGGGGGATTATTTATTCCCGGGGAAGGGAAAACTAGTTCGGAAATCTACAATATAAATAGTCATAACAGGGGAGATACATATGGTCACAATGAAACAGCCAGAGCCGTTCACATTCGAGGGGAAAGGAGATCGCGCTGTGCTGCTGCTGCATGGTTTCACCGGCCATTCAGCGGATGTCCGGATGATGGGGCGTTTTCTTGCAGGCAAAGGGTATACCGCTCACGCGCCTATCTATCGCGGACATGGGAAAACACCGGATGATATCGTCGCTTCCAATTCTGATGAATGGTGGGAGGATGTACAGAATGCTTATCGGTATCTGAAGGATAAGGGATATGAAAAGATTGCTGTAGCTGGTTTGTCACTGGGCGGGGTACTCAGCTTGAAGCTGGCCTACTCCTATCCGGTGAAGGGCGTCATCACGATGTGTTCGCCGATGTTTTTCGATAATGAAGCCCAACTGAACAAAGGCTTCAAGCTATATGCGAAACAGCATAAACAGCTGCAGGGAAAAGATGAGCAGACCATCGAACAGGAATTGGCAGAATTGATGGAGGCGCCCGCGACTGCAGATATGTTTCAGCGCCTGGGGGCCTTCATCACGGATGTAAGCAAGCATGTCGACGAAATCTACGCACCTCTTTTCGTGGTACAAGCTACAGAAGATCAAATGATCAATACGGATAGTGCCAACTATATTTATGAAAACGCGGAATCCGATTGGAAGGAGATCAAGTGGTACGAGAATTCTTCCCACGTGATTACGATGGGAAAAGAAAAAGAGCAGCTGCATGAGGATGTATATCAGTTTCTCGAATCGCTTGATTGGGAATAGTTCATACTAGATGAAAAAAGCCGAAAAGAAGGTGAAGCAATAATGGACGAAATAAAGCAGAAGATATTGGCTTATTTCAAAGAAAACGCGGCTAAGCCGTTGACAGTCGAAGAAATCGAACAGCAATTGGAGCTTGATGAAGCAAATGAATTCACCGTCCTTGTCAAAGGACTTAATGAATTGGAAACAGAAGGACAGCTTGTCCGGACAAGAAGCAACCGCTTCGGACTGCCTGAAAAACTGAACCTTGTGCGCGGCAGGATTCAAATGCACGCAAAGGGCTTCGCTTTCCTCATACCAGATGAAGAAGGCGTGGATGATGTTTATATCCACTATAGCGATCTGCAGTCTGCCATGAATAATGATACAGTGCTTGTACGGATCGAGAATAAAGCAGAGGACGGACAGCGCCGCGAAGGACAGGTGGTCCGGATCCTGGAGCGGGCGATAGCGGAAGTTGTCGGTACATATGAAGATAACGGCCGTTTCGGATTCCTCATTGCCGATGACAAACGGATACCGAATGATATCTTCATACCGAGAGGGGCTTCCGGCGGCGCGACAGACGGTCACAAAGTCATTGCCAGGATCACGAAGTACCCGGAAGGACGTATGAGTGCCGAAGGGGAAATCATCCAGATACTTGGTCATAAGAATGACCCGGGCATCGATATATTGTCCATCATCTATAAGCACGGTATTTCGACGGAGTTCCCGCCGGAAGTGCTGCAGCAGGCGGCAGAGACACCCGATACCATCGACCCTTCCGAGATAGAGAATCGCCGGGATCTCAGGGAGATGATGACGGTGACGATCGATGGAGCGGACGCGAAGGACTTGGATGACGCCGTAGCTGTCAGCCGTCTGGAAAACGGGAATTACCGCCTGGTCGTTTCCATTGCGGATGTATCCTACTATGTCGAAGAGGGCTCTCCGATAGACGAAGAGGCTCTGGAGAGGGCAACCAGCGTTTATTTGGTCGACAGGGTGATCCCGATGATCCCGCACCGCCTCTCCAATGGAATCTGTTCCCTGAATCCTCAAGTGGATCGCCTTACTTTGACTTGTGATATGCAGATCACCCCACAAGGGGAAGTGGTGGAGCATGAGATTTACCAGAGTGTCATCAAGACGAATGAACGGATGACATATGGGGATGTGAACCGGATTTTGCTGGAGGATGATCAAGAGCTGAAAGCCCGTTATGCCGATCTTGTCCCTATGTTTCAGCAAATGGAGGATTTGGCTGCGATCCTGCGGAAAAAGCGCATGGACAGGGGGGCGATCGATTTTGACTTCCCTGAAGCAAGGGTTGCTGTCGATGAAGAAGGAAAGGCAGTGGATGTCGTCCTTCGGGAACGTTCTGTTGCAGAGAAGCTGATCGAGGAGTTCATGTTGGCTGCCAATGAAACAGTCGCGGAGCATTTTCACTGGATGGATGTGCCTTTCATTCACCGGATCCATACTGATCCCGATCCGGATAAGCTGCAGCATTTCTTCGAATTCATTACCAGTTTGGGATATACCGTCAGAGGATCATCCTCGGATATCCATCCGCAAACATTGCAAAAAATCGTCGAGCGGGTGAGAGGCACGCAGGAAGAGATGATCATCAACCGCCTCATGCTGCGCTCGATGCAGCAAGCAAAATATGATCCGCAAGGCCTGGGGCACTTCGGGCTGGCGACGAAATTCTATACACATTTCACCTCGCCGATCCGCCGTTATCCGGATTTGATCGTGCATCGATTGATCCGCACCTATATCGTCAATAATCAGCTGGATAAAAAGACACAGGACCATTGGAAAGAGCGTATGCCTGAAATCGCGAGACAGTCTTCGGAACGGGAACGTGCTGCTGTCGATGCAGAAAGGGAAACGGATGACCTGAAGAAAGCCGAGTATATGCAAGATAAAATCGGCGAGGAATTCGATGGCGTCATCAGTTCCGTCACCGGTTTTGGATTGTTTGTCGAGCTGCCTAATACCATCGAGGGCCTTGTTCATGTCAGTTACCTGACCGATGATTTCTATCACTTCGATGATAAGCGTTATGCGATGGTGGGGGAACGAACTGGCAACCAATTCCGTATCGGTGATGAAATCACGGTCCGTGTGGTGAAGGTGAATATCGAGGAACGCGTCATCGATTTTGAAGTGGTTGGCATGAAACCGAGGAAACCACGCGAAAATCGCGACCGGCCAACGATCATCAAAGCAGATAAGAAGAAAAAGCCTGGTGATCACCGCCCGCCGAAGAACAAGGGCAAACGGAAACCACCGGCAAGAGGTAAGAAGAGCAAGAAACGCAATACAAGGAAAAGACCATAAAATGAACGCCCCGACTACATGAGCCGGGGCGTTTATCATCTGATGTATTTACCATAGATTAGCCAGGGATCATCATCCTCCGCGAAGCTCTCCTTAAAGACTGCGGGTATGCAGGAAGCATTCCCCGGTGAAACATCCAGCTGGGGGACGAGCTGTCTATCGGATTGCTGCAAATAGTCGAACACAGCAGCCCACAGGCCATCCTGCTCAAACACATCCGGCCAGAAATATTGGATCTGGGCTAAGTCCCTGCCTTTAAAGTCTTCTTGGATCGCCATGATGCGACTGGCATCCGTATTGCGGAATACGGAGAGTTTCTCTATGTACTCATCCTCCAGTATGGCGGCAGCATAAGGAATAGGAAAATAGGCTTCATATGGATAAAAAGCCAATTTTGTATCCTTGGCTGCTTGTTCGATTGCATCGCGCTTCGCTTCGGTTCCTTCGATTGGCTGCCATGGTGCAGCGGCAGGAAACTCGGCCTCCCCTGGATTTTCCATCAGCAGACTGATGAATTGACTGTTATACCGCATATTGAGCTTGTCCAGTACCCGCTGTGCAGGTAGGTTGGACTTGCGGGTGATGGCGCCAAGCCAATTCATCCTAGGGTCTTGTTCACAATAGGCAATGATATGCTTCAGTAAAGCTGTGGCATTCCCTTTGGATTGATAGCGGATATCACTGCGTAATCTGCCTAATATACCGTTTCCATTCGGCAAACGGTATACCCCTGCCACTGCAGCAAGCCCTTCCTCTGTCATCAGGCCGAACAGGGATTGAGCAGGGTTTTCGATCAGCTGCGGGAAAGACCCGATCACATAATCATCCTCGATGCCGGTTTGCATATCGAGCACTGACCGGTAATCATCGATAGTCAATTGCCTTATCGTCGTCATCTTCTATTACACTCCAATCAATCAGGTTCTTATCCATTCCCGATTCAGTATATGAATCGTTAGGATAATCATACAGTTTCTGATAAAATAAAGCTCGTAGTTAGGAGGAAGAAGTCTATGGCTAAGGGACAAGGTAAAGTACTCGCACAGAATAAGAAGGCCAATTTCGATTATGCAATCGAAGAGACGATCGAAGCTGGCATCGTTCTGCAAGGTACCGAGATCAAATCGATCCGTGCCGGCCGAGTCAATTTAAAAGATAGTTTTGCCAGGATCGACCGCGGGGAAGTCCGCATCATCAATATGCATATTTCGCCGTATGAACAAGGAAACCGATTCAACCATGATCCGACACGGACAAGGAAGCTGCTATTGCACCGCAAGCAGATCGATAAACTGATCGGTCAGACGCAGCAGCAGGGTTATTCCTTGGTGCCGATCAAGCTGTACATCAAAGACGGCTTTGCAAAAATCCTGCTTGGTGTCGGGAAAGGGAAAAAGAAATACGATAAACGTGAAGATCTCAAACAAAAGCAAATGAAACGCGATGTAGATCGTGCGATGCGCGACCGCGATTATTAAACTTGCATTTCCTGATAAAGATGATATAATGGAATTTGTCTGGGATTTGAATTTATCCTAAGTGAACGGGTTACTTCCTGTAGCCCCCATTATCATGGGGACGTTACGGATTCGACAGGGGTAGATCGAGCTCAGGCTGCGTGTCGAGGTTACGGCTCGTAAAACGTTACGCCTAAATATAACTGGCAAAACTAACAACAACTACTCTCTAGCAGCTGCGTAAGCACTCCTGGAGGATCCTTGCTGCCATCGCCCATGTGGCAGATTCGAGGGTCTCAAACTGAAGTGGGCTACGCCATCATCCTCCGCTTGCGGATGATCGGAAGAAGACAATCAAGCTAGCCTCGCTGAAAGCCTGTCGTTAGGCCGAAGCGTGTGCGAATTATAATATGACGACTACACACGTAGATGCCTGAGTGCCGATATCTCTGGACGTGGGTTCGACTCCCACCGTCTCCATCCTTACATACGGATGGAAAAGAAAGCTTCGGAATACTGATTTCAGTATTCCGAAGCTTTTTTATTTTTCCCGCACGTCTGGAATGACTGATGGGTGAATATTGCAGGACGAGAAATGCCCATGCATTGTGATGCTTTTTCAAATAGTGGCATAAAACCTGTAATCGGCCGGGAGTATCTGCAGCATGATATACAAGAAGCCTTTGGAGTACATGTGAGCCTTAACTTATATTGTTGCTTACTCTGAATGGTTTCGGACAAACCATATGTCTTTCTTAAAGGTCGGTAACGGGATACAATTAGGTTGGCTAGAAAGAATATTCGAGTAGAATGGAGTTACGACAAGTGGCAGAAACACAAATTACATTATCGACCGGAGAAAAGATCGCTACACAAGCATCAGAACGACAAATCCTGCAGCATATAACGAATAATCAAGGCATGATCAATAAAGCCTTTATCGTGATTGGCGACGTACATATCGCTACTGCTCATATAGTCAAGGTGGAATCGCTGGAACAGCCGGATACGATGGGAGAGCTGTATCAGGATCAACAAGCTGTTGAGACAGAGAGTGCTTATCCGAGCGACCAAGCAGGTGAAACCGGGGGCCAAGAGCAATTCGAACTTCTGGAGCAGGAGCTTCGGGAGGCCATGCAGACACGTGATATCTTCCTGCTGGATACGCTTTTGCATGATGAGCTGGTTTCCATCAACCATGAAGGCAGTCAAATCACGAAAGAAATGCATTTGGAAGCACATCGGACACTGGCTGTCCGTTTCACGGAAGTATCCTGCAAGGACCTGCAGATCAAACCGACAAAGGATGGAGCGGTGACGATTTCACAAATCCACTTAAAGGGTGAGGCAGGAGATGAAAAGATCGATGGGGACTATATCCACACACGTGTATGGCAGCTGATCGGTGATCAATACCAGGTCATCGCCGGACATTGTTCGAGGCTGTAAAGCAGGCGCATCGTTCCTTTTATTGCATAGACTATAGGTGTCTGGCCTAACAGGAAAATAAGAGCATTGTCACGTGTGTGATATGTGGTATACAATACAGGTTGGGGTACGCTCATTTGCAGCGGCTAATACAGTAATGAGGGATTAAATGATGAATGTGAACACGCTTGAAAAGGATTTAAAGCAGTTTGTAGATGCCAATGATGTACTGATAGAAGCACCGCTTGCGGATTACACATATACAAAGGTGGGCGGAAAAGCGGATGTACTCATTTTTCCGAGGAATTATGCGGAAATCGAACAGATTGTTGCCTACACAAAAGAAAATGATGTACCGCTGACAATACTCGGTAATGCATCGAATGTGATCATCCGTGATGGCGGCTTGCGCGGAGTGGTGGTCATCCTTACCAAAATGGATGAAGTGAAAGTGGAAGGGAACCGAATCACAGCCCAGTCTGGTGCTGCGATCATCGATGTTTCCAGAAGGGCATTGGATGCAAGCTTGACAGGTTTGGAATTTGCCTGCGGCATTCCGGGATCGATCGGCGGAGCCTTATATATGAATGCTGGTGCGTACGGCGGGGAAGTGAAGGATATCCTGGAAGAAGTAGTCGTCATCACTGATACAGGTGAGCGTAAAGTGATGTCGAGCGATGAATTGGAGCTCGGCTATCGCACGAGCATTTTGCAGAAGAATAACTACATCGCTGTCGAGGCAACATTCGTATTGGAAAAAGGTGAACAGACGGCTATCAAAGCGAAGATGGATGAACTGACGCATCTTCGTGAATCGAAGCAGCCTTTGGAATATCCATCTTGCGGAAGTGTTTTCCAGCGCCCTCCGGGTCATTTTGCTGGAAAGCTGATCATGGATGCCGGACTGCAGCTGACACGAATCGGCGGTGTCGAGGTGTCGGGGAAGCATGCTGGCTTCATGGTGAACGTGGCAAATGGTACAGCATCGGATTATATCAATCTGATCAAACACGTACAGAAGACAGTCAAAGAGAAGTTCGGCGTCAGTTTGCACCGGGAAGTGCGGATCATAGGGGATTCACCCGATGAAGAGATAAGTACATCACTTTGATAAGTGATGTATTTTTTTATAGGAAAGAGAGGGAAGGATTTGCTGGCATATACCTGTCCTTGCTGCGGATATAAAACCTTGGAAAGTGACGGATCATATGATATATGCCCCATTTGCTTTTGGGAGGATGATCCGTTTCAGAAAGAACATATTTATGAAGGAGGAGCAAACACCGTTTCTCTCATAGAGGCACAGCAAAATTACAAAGAATTTGGAGCTTGTGAAAGACATGTCATCCAGTACACGAGGAACCCCGCCGCTGAAGATGAAAAAGATCCGGGCTGGAAGCCTGTAAAGGGATGATCCATAACAGAACAGCTTCTGCACGTTGGAATGTCAACAGCGAAAAAGAGTGATTTTCGGGTTTGGAGCATTATATTGTGTAAAAGAAAAAGGATAGATGAACAAGTGCTGTTCATCTATCCTTTATTTATCTTCTCGGATTAAACTTCCTGTGGAAGGGCAATTCCAAGACCGTCAGCGACACGCTGACCCCATTCTTTATCTGCTTTGTAGATATGAGCTACTTGGCGTTCAAGAATTTCTTTTCTTGTAACAGGCTTCATTGCATTAACGAAGTTTTCTACAAGGCGAGTCTTTTCATCATCAGTCATAAGACGGTAAAGATCACCTGGTTGTGTGTAGTGGTCATTTTCATCATAAGCAACGCTATCAGCTTGTCCGGATACTTCGAATGGCGCCATCTTGCTTGCTGGATCTTCTTTCGGACCGTTTAAGCTGTTAGGCTCGTAATAAACGCCGCTTCCGCCATTATCATCGAAACGCATTTGACCATCACGCTGATAGTTGTTCACTTCGTTGCGTGCACGGTTGATCGGAAGTGCCTGGTGGTTGGCACCTACACGATAACGGTGGGCATCATGATAAGCGAATAGACGGCCTTGAAGCATCTTGTCAGGAGATACTTCGATACCAGGTACAAGTGTCCCTGGAGAGAACGTCGCTTGTTCCACTTCCGCGAAGTAGTTCTCTGGGTTGCGGTTCAATACCATACGGCCGACTTCGATCAGCGGGTAATCTTTTTGGGACCATACTTTTGTTACATCGAATGGATCGAAGCGATAAGTGTTCGCATCTTCAAGCGGCATGATTTGTACATAAAGCTTCCACTCAGGGAAATCGCCGTTTTCGATTGCGTTGAACAGATCTTCTGTATGGTAGTCCGGATTTTCACCAGCAAGTTTCTCCGCAACGGCAGGATCAAGGTTTTTAACGCCTTGCTGTGTTTTGAAGTGATATTTCACCCAAACACCTTCGCCTTTGTCGTTAACCCATTTGAATGTATGGGAACCGAAGCCATGCATATGGCGGAATGTCGCCGGGATACCGCGGTCAGACATAAGGATCGTCACTTGATGCAGGCTCTCTGGAGAAAGGGACCAGAAATCCCATACTGCATCAGGATTTTTCAAATGTGTCTGCGGATGTCTTTTTTGTGTATGGATGAAGTCAGGGAACTTGATCGCATCACGGATGAAGAATACAGGTGTATTGTTACCGACTAGATCATAGTTGCCTTCTTCTGTATAGAATTTAACAGCGAAACCGCGAGGGTCGCGCACTGTATCAGCAGAGCCCAGCTCGCCAGCTACAGTAGAGAAACGGATGAACATATCTGTTTTCTTGCCTACTTCTGAAAGGAAGGCTGCTTTGGTATATTTAGAAACATCATTGGTGACTTCAAAGTATCCATGTGCACCAGCACCTTTAGCGTGTACCACACGTTCAGGAACGCGTTCACGGTTGAAGTGTGCCAGTTTTTCAAGTAAATGCACATCTTGGATCAGTGTCGGTCCACGTGAACCAGCGGTTTGTGAATTCTGGTTGTCGCCAACTGGAGCTCCCCAGCTTGTAGTCAATTTTTTGTCTGCCAAGAAAATCACCTCGTATGTAATGTTTTAGTAAATCTATCAATATAGTAACATCTTTTTATTAAAAATCAATACTTAATTATAATAATTATAAACTTATTAACAAAAAAATTAAAAAGGATAAACCAGCTAGAAAGCAGGTTTACCCTGATAGGTTGAATGATACCGTTTCCAAAAATCTTATAAAGAAGTTACCCATGTGACTAAAGCCCATCCTATTATGCTACCGTTGATTAACAAGTTTGTTTTCCACATTGGCACCCCTCCTCCGTTGGTTTAAGTTTAACAAAAAATGAAAGGGTTTTCAATACTGGGATGAACCCAATTATTGGTTTGGACATCTTTAAAAATGCAGTTTGCTTTTATACCTTTTTCGGCCGGCTGATGCCACCATTCCTGTTACTGTCAAAGAGGAGTCAGGGGATGAGGAGGGAAGGAGAAGCTTACCGCAATCAACGTCATCTTGATTCATTGAAACATGCTGACTTATCAAGGGATGCTTCGGAATGGGGGCCGGTAAAAGGGCTCAGCCGCCTTGGCAGAGATTTTCCCCCTGACAGGCCGGGTGCTTTCAGGGAGGCGATTGATTAACTGATCATCTGCAAGATGCCCGTGTCAGTCATTGAGCTGGTTAGAAGTGTTTGCATCTGTGAAGGCTAAAAAGGTCCCGGACTACTTGGTAAACGTCTGCTGCTTATGGAGAAGCCATCTTTTTTCATGTCTGGGCAGCCGAAAAGGAAGCATCATCCAGTTTGGAGAAAGCAACGGCAATGCGCGCTGCAGTCCTTTCTCAAGTAGCGATGGAAACTGAGAGTGATCAGGGTAATCACTGTCATTTCCTTGTTGGCTTGATAAGCATGATCGCTAGATGAACAGGCTCGTCGATAAAGCTGTTATAAGAAAGAGATAAAAAAAGAGAGCTGCACTCGCAGCTCTTAGAGATGATTATCATAAGCAGTTGTCAAATTCTCCACAATTTCTTCCACATCATAGCCTTCAATCTGTTCGCGCGGGATGAAATGAACCAGTTCCCCGTCCTGCATCAAAGCAATCGATGGGGAGGATGGCGGCTGATCCGTGAAGTATTCGCGCATTTTTTCGGTCGCTTCCTTGTCCTGCCCGGCAAAAACCGTCACAAGATGCTCAGGTTTTTTCTCGTTTTTCAGAGATTCCCTTACGGCAGGCCGGGCAAGCCCTGCTGCACATCCGCAAACAGAATTGACGACGACCAATGTGCTGCCTTTTGCCTGGTTCACATAATTTTCTACCTGTTCTGCATCCGTAAGTTCCTGGAATCCTGCCTGTGTCAGTTCGTCCCTCATCGGCTGGACGATACCGCGCATGTATTCTTCATATGCATTCATTCATTTTTCCTCCTTTTGTTTGGCTGCTTCCGTCATTTGTTTCCAGACGGAGCCCTGTGCTGCTTCACCGCCGGCAATCCGTTCGATGGCCATATTCAGTTGCAGCTTCACTTCGAATTCTTTTTCCTGCCTTGCTGCTTTTTCCAGCATGGGAAGGCTTTCGGCTTCACCAAGCTCATAAAGGAACATTGCTGCCCGCCAGCGGACGATCCGATTCGGGTCGGCAAGTGTCGCTTCCATGGCTGGTGTCGCCTCTTTGAAGCCGAGATCGGAAAGGCAGTCGCCAGCCGTTCGGCGGACTGTCACGACTTTATCCTGCAGTGCACGATAAAGCAAGGGAAGGACTGCCTTGTCTTCGATCATGCCAAGATAGGCAGTTGCCAGACGGCGGATGGATGCTTTTGGATCCTGTAATGCTTTCTCAAGGAAGGCAAGATGCTCGATGTCCGGCTCCAGTTCATCCAATGCACGATAGCGTACACGCCAATCCTCTTCTTCCCAGACAGCCATGGTCGGCGAATTTCGTGTGGGAAGGGGTGCTTGAGGGTTCTTGGCACGGGAAACGAGTTCTTGGAGGCGTTCCGGACTGTAGCTTGCCAGCAGTTCCTCATAGACATCCTGACCGACTTGCTCCGGATCACCGTAACGGGGATATTGTTCTTCCCATTTACGGGCGAAAACGATATTATCGCTCCCTGCTGCTTCCATTGCTGCTTCGGTAAACAAAGCCGGAAGTCCGATTCGCTTCTCCTGATCCTCGAACAGAAGCTTGATTTGCATCGGTACACCGTAGATCGTCTGAATCTGGACATCGACTTGTCCATAATGAGGCTCTTCGCTGCCGGCTCCTGCAGCTGAACCTTGATTTTCCTCCCCGAAGACCTTGCGGACAGCAGGGAGGATTGTTTCCCAGGCTGCTTTTGGGCTCCGTTCCAGTGCAAGGAAATCTGCAACACGATATATCCCTTTGACACCTTCGATTTGGAACAATGCTTGGATATACTCCGGATCGGCAGCGGTCACTGTTTCTTTTTTATAATCGAAACTGCTGCCCATCGGCAGCATATCATCCACTACGATCTTCATCGAGTATGGACTTGGGGTAGGCTCGATAGTCACGATCTTCATCGTATTCCCCCTATATACAAAATCATTTTTCTTCCTATAGACTATATCACAGAAAGGGTGAAAGTTGCGACAATGCGGCTCTAGGACTACAGCCCAATGAAAACTAAGTCTCTGTTTCTATTAACCTTGCGCACACTGTCTGCTAGAATGTTAATAATCCGTAAAAAATTCCACTTTTTTGAGCGCAGGATGCTATAATGATTTGGTAAATAATTTACGTTTGGAGTTGTGAAATGGATAATTGGATAACGCAGTTTATGGAACAATTCGGTTATTTTGCGATCGTATTGCTGATGGCCGGCGAGAACGTTTTCCCGCCTATCCCTTCAGAAATCATCCTGCTGTTCGGCGGCTTTTTGACAACCACTTCGGATAGTGTGACGGCAGTCGGTGTCATTATCGCAGCGACGATTGGTGCAGTCATCGGAGCCATTATCCTTTATGGAATCGGACTTCTCTTGGATGTCGAGCGCCTGGAGAAAATCGTGGACCGCTGGGGACATATATTGCGCATTAAAAAAGAAGATATACATAAAGCAGATGCTTGGTTCGACAAATATGGTGTATGGACGATTTTCCTTTGCCGTTTCGTACCGGTGATCCGGAGCTTGATTTCCATACCAGCCGGTATGTCCAATATGAATTTCCCGCTATTCCTTATCTTTACGACATTAGGGACACTCATTTGGAATACAGTATTAGTATTGCTCGGTATGTGGCTCGGTGAATCCTGGACGACGGTGGAAACTTATCTCGGGTATTATCAGGATGTCGTCATCGTGATACTGGCGATCATCTTCGTCCTGTTCGTCATTTGGTTCATCAGAAGGAATAAAAAGAAAAAGTAGTCAGAGGAGTAGAGGCATGAGTATTATCGAATTCTTTTCGGCCTTGATCATGGGGCTGGTAGAAGGGCTGACAGAGTTTGCCCCGGTTTCATCCACCGGTCACTTGATCATCGTCGATGATATGTGGCTGAAGATCCATGAGTTATTCAATGAAGAAGTGGCAAATACGTTCATCATCGTCATTCAGCTTGGTTCCATCTTGGCTTCGGTCATTGTATTTTGGGACAAGTTCATGCAGATTCTCGGCATCCGCAAACTGCAAGGGAAAGAAGAGGCGATGCCTGGCAAGAAAAACAAATTCAATCTTGGTATTGTCATTGTCGGTTTGCTGCCTGCGGGTGTCCTTGGACTTTTGTTCGACGATCTGATTGATAAGTATCTATTCTCCGTATGGTACGTAATCGTAGCATTGGTCGTAGGTGCTTTCTTTATGATCTTTGCGGATAGGGTATCCTCAAAGAAGAGAGAAACCATCGATTCGCTGGATGACCTTACCTATAAAAAAGCCTTCCTGATCGGATTATTCCAGTGTATTTCCTTATGGCCTGGGTTCTCCCGTTCCGGAGCAACGATTTCCGGCGGTGTCATCCTTGGATTGAATCACCGGGTGGCATCTGACTTCACCTTCATCATGGCAGTGCCGATCATGGCTGGTGCAAGCCTTGTCTCATTACGCAATCATCTGCATGCGTTCACGCCTGATGTGATCCCGTTCTTTATCGTCGGATTCATCAGCGCTTTCATTTTTGCTTTGATTGCCATCCGTACTTTCTTGAAAATCATTTCCAAATATAAACTTGTTCCTTTTGCCTTCTACCGCATCGGGTTGGCGATTGTGATCGTGATCTTCTTGATCTTCAATGGATCCCTGTCTTGAGCAGGGGTCTTTTTTTTGGCTAGAAGTGCCTTTCATATTATGGCGCAAAAGACAGAAGCTAATGCAGAAAGGAGGAGGAGCATCATGAAAAAGCATCGCGTTGATGGAGGAATCCGGATTGATGAAACGTATCAGCCAGGCATGGAGGAAGGACTTACAGCCAGCCGCAACGAGCAGGAACCGAAAAAGAATCATGTGCGGGCCGATTATGAAGGCGATACAGGTGATGAGCATACGCTCGGGCATTACCGATGACAAGGCGTAATCGGATTTTGGTCCCGCAAGCACGGGAAGGTCTGGATGAGCTGAAGCACAAAATCATCCAGGAAGCCAACCAGCCATACAAAACAGAGCAGGCTTGCGATCCAGGGAATAGAACAAGCAGGGAAAATGGTAGGACAGGCGGCAGTATAGGCGGCAGCATGGTCCGCGAACTCATACGGATGGCAGAAGAGAATCTGAAGCACCGTTAAGGAGGAAAAGCCCGTGAACGAAAAAGACAAATCAATGGAAGATTATTATATGAAGTATACGGATTTGGATGGAGACGGTAAAGATATTTCATTTTCACAGGAAGAAGCCGATGCCGGGGATCTGGAGGCACAGGCCCGTTCCGATGCTGCCGATGCCCGTGTGGCAAAAAGGCATAAATAACCGGTCATATCTGAAGGAAGCACACGCCATACTAAGAAGGCACGACATCTCATAGGGGGTTATCACTTTGGAAAATCAAATGCAAACTGCACAAATGAATCAGCCGACAACCTTGCATGGCAAACAGAACCATGGTGGTCATGAGATCTTTGATACACATGAAATCCTTACCGGGATGATCAGTGTGATGGATCAATACAAGATCTTTGAACAATTCATCCAGGATCCAGAGCTGAAGACAATTGCGCAACGCCAGGGTGATTTTCTAAAACAGACCTACAATACAATGGTGGTATCATTCAAAACAGGCCAGGATCCGACAGTGCCGACTACTTCCTACAGCATGCAGCAGGGAAATGATGTCGTCTACGGGCTGCAGCCAGCAGAACCGAAAAAGCCGATAACATCGGTCAATGAGGTGACGGATGAGTGTCTTTCCACGTATATGCTTTCTCAGGTGAAGGGACTTGCTTCCATGAGTGCGCTAAGTGCTTGTGAATTGACAAATCCTGTGCTGAGAAGGGTTGTAGCTGATTCCATACCGAACTTGATCGAGATGAGCTATGAAATATTCCTGTATCAGAACAAACATCATTATTATCAGGTGGCACAATTGCAGCCGAGTGATATGGCTGCAATGATGCAAAGTTATGATACAGCTCCTATGAATCAAACGCATTAAACGGAAGGTCCGCCATATAGGCGGACCTTTTCATTGATCCTTTTGCTGCTGATAATTCGCTTCTTCTTTCAGTTCATGACGCAGGCTTTCCACACTTGCTGCGCGTCTGTCGTTCTTTTCGTGCAAATAGGAAATTTCCTCATCGTTCAAATGCTCACTATTTGCTTTGACAAAATCCTCGGTCTGATGAACACGCTGCAGAGTATGCTGGATCGTATCTTCAATCCGTTCGGCATTGTCTGCGCGATTGTCCGGCTTTGGGTTTGGCATGATAAACCTCCTTTCAAGCAGATATAAGGTAGTATCCGCTATTGAAATGGAAGTTATGTATCCTACATATCTTTGGGGGAAGCCAGGCAATGGCAAAGTGCCCAGCCAGGGAGCTATATTTTATAGCAATCCTTGTCTGTTTTCGTTACAAGCAAAACATCATGTAACAAAGTTGTCATTATTTTTAAAGAGATTCAAAAGTTCTATTGACGTCTCTTTTTCCATTTACTATACTAAAATAAGAATCTAATTGATAATGAATATCAGTATCACCGATGCTGCCGAAGAGGTTTTGACGCTTATGAAGTTGGTTTATTTGCTTATCGTTACAGTTTTATTAGCTGTTTGTTCCCTGTTTGTGGGAGTGGAAAATGTGTCATTTTCCGCTTTGTGGAACATGGATGGGGAAGCTTGGAATATCGTGCTTATCAGCCGGCTGCCTCGGATGCTCAGTATCATCATGGCTGGTGCAAGTCTCGGTATATGCGGGCTGATCATGCAGCAGCTTACCCAGAATAAATTCGTCTCACCGACAACTGCCGGGACGATGGATTGGGCAAGATTAGGGATCCTTGTTTCCTTGCTGTTCTTCACCGATGCGAGCCCGATATGGAAAATGTGTATCGCTGCGGCTTTTGCTTTATTCGGAACCTTGCTCTTCATGGGTATCCTCCAAAGATTGAAGCAGAAAGATACGATCTTTATCCCGCTGGTGGGAATCATGCTTGGTAATGTGGTCAGTTCCATTGCGACATTTTTCGCCCTGAAATTCGACCTGGTTCAAAATATGTCCTCATGGCTGCAGGGGGACTTCTCCCTGATCATGGAAGGGCGCTATGAACTTCTTTACTTGAGCATCCCGCTGCTGATCATAGCATTTTTATTTGCCAACATGTTCACGGTAGCGGGTATGGGGGAGGACTTCGCTACGAACCTCGGACTTCCATATAAGTATGTGGTGAATGTTGGTTTGATCATTGTAGCGATCATTACAGCAGTGGTCATCCTGACGGTCGGTGTCATCCCGTTCCTCGGTCTGATCGTGCCGAATATCGTCAGCATGTATCGCGGTGATAATTTGAAGAACAGTATTTGGCATACGGCTGTACTTGGTGCATTATTCCTGCTGATATGTGATATAGCAGGGCGCTTGATCATCTACCCATATGAAATTTCAGTAGGTTTGATGGTGGGCGTCATCGGGACAGGTATCTTCCTTTATATGCTGTTGAGGAGGAAGGCCTATGCTTAAGCGAAAAATTATCATACTCGTCTTGATTGCCTTGGGATTGGCTGGTTTATACCTGTTCATCCATATGAACTTCCAAGCGATGGAGTACTTGCTGCGTACCCGGCTGGAGAAAATCCTGGCCATGTTCCTGTGCGCTGTATCCATCGGAGTCTCGACTGTCGTATTCCAGACGATTACACATAATCGGATTTTGACGCCAAGTATCATGGGTCTCGATAGTGTGTATATGTTCATCCAGACCATCGTCGTCTTCCTGTTCGGTTCAGGGACATTTGCCATCCTCCAGAGTGATGCTTATTTCTTTGTCACCATCCTGCTGATGGTCGGTTTCGCTTTTGGATTGTATCAGCTGCTGTTCCGCAGGGGAGAGAATAATCTGTTCCTGCTGCTGCTTGTCGGGCTGGTGCTTGGGACATTTTTCAGCAGTCTTTCATCGTTCATGCAGATGATAATCGACCCAAATGAATTTCTCCTGATCCAGGATAGCATGTTCGCAAGCTTCACGGATGTAAATACGAATCTCCTGCTTGTCTCGGCAGTGATCATCATTTTGCTGTGTATTTACATATTCCGATACCGTCATTATTTCGATGTCATGTCGATCGGGCGTGATCATGCAGTCAACCTTGGCGTCCCTTACGAAAAAATCGTCAAACGGATGTTCTTGGTTATTGCAGTGATGGTTGCCGTATCCACTGCGTTGGTCGGACCTATCACTTTCCTGGGATTGCTGACTGCCAATCTGGCACGGGAATTCCTCCAAACGTTCCGTCACACATATCTGCTGATGGCAGCAAGTCTGCTCAGCGTCATCGCATTGCTCGGCGGCCAGCTGATTGTCGAAAGGATTTTTTCTTTCTCTACGCCAATCAGTGTCATTATCAATTTCGTCGGCGGTATTTACTTCATTTATTTATTGGTAAAGGAGAGTAAGAAGATATGATCGTAGCAGAAAAGCTGTCTAAGTTTTTTGGATCCAAGAAAGTCATCCAGGATGTTTCCGTCGAGGTGAAGCGCGGTGCGATCACTTCCTTCATCGGCCCTAACGGTGCTGGGAAGAGTACCTTGCTTTCCATGGTGAGCAGACTGCTGAAACAAGATGATGGGATTGTATATCTTGACGGTAAAGATGTACACAAACAAAAAAGTAAGGACTTGGCGAAGACAATAGCGATACTGCGTCAATCCAATGTTGTCCAGATGAGGCTGACAGTGCGCGAGCTGGTCAGCTTCGGCCGATTCCCGTATTCCAGCGGTCGACTCACTCCCGAAGATGAGGAGAAGGTCAGTGAGGCCATTGCTTATGTGAATCTGGAGGATTTGGAAGATAAATACTTGAACGAACTGAGCGGGGGACAAAAGCAGCGGGCATTCATCGCCATGGTCCTGGCGCAGGATACAGAATACATCCTGCTGGATGAACCGCTGAATAATCTCGATATGAAGCATGCCGTTCAAATGATGAAGCTTCTCCGCAGGCTGGTGGAGGATTTTGGTAAGACGATCCTCCTTGTCATCCATGATATCAATTTTGCTTCCGTCTATTCGGACCGCATCGTGGCAATGAAGGATGGCCGGATTATCGCGGAGGGTCCAACGGAAGAAATTATCCAATCTGACGTTCTCAAATCCATATATGATCTGGATATCGATGTCCATAATATCAGCTGTAATCGGATTTGTGTCTACTTTTAATCAACTGGGGTTAAAGGGGTGATGCCGTTATGAAGCATAATGCCTTTTTTGGCCAGCAATTCATCCATCAAAGAGAAAAAGGAGAGGGATAAAATGAAAAAACTGACGTTGTTGATGACAGGTCTATTATTCGTACTTCTGCTTGCAGCATGCGGGAGCAATTCCGATAGCGCAAGCAGTGCAGATAAAGAGGAAGAAAAGCTTACCATCAAGCATGAACTAGGTGAAACGGAAGTCGCTAAGAATCCAGAAAAGATTGTTGCATTCGATATGGGAGCATTGGACACTTTGGATAAGCTTGGTGTCGATGTAGCAGGTGTCCCGCAAGAGAGCCTTCCTGATTATCTTTCCAAATACAGCAGTAAGGACTATGAAAACGTCGGCGGCCTGAAGGAGCCGGATTTGGAGAAAATCGCAGAAATGCAGCCGGATGTCATCTTCATTTCCGGTCGTCAAAGCGACTATTATGACCAGCTTAGTGAGCTTGCACCAACAATTTATGTTGGGGTCGATACGACGGATTATATGAATTCATTCAAAAAGAATACAGAAACGATTGCAAAAATCGTAGGTAAAGAAAAAGAAGCAGAACAAGCATTGGGTGAAATCGATGACGCAATTGCGGAATTGAAAAGCAAAGCAGAAGGCATGGATGAAAAAGCTTTGATCACACTTGTGAATGATGGCAGTGTAAGTGCTTATGGGAAAGCTTCCCGTTTCGGTGTGATCCATGATGTATATGGTGTGCCTGCTGTCGATGACACGATTGAAGCTTCCACACATGGTCAATCCATCGGTTTCGAGTACATCTCAGAAAAGGATCCTGATTACTTGTTTGTAGTAGATCGCGGTGCTGTTGTAGGCAACGGTACTTCTTCAGCCGAAAAAGTATTGGATAATGAATTGGTCAACGGCACAAAAGCTGCGAAAGAAAACCACATCACTTATCTAAACCCAAACTACTGGTATCTATCCGGCGGCGGACTGGAGTCCGAATTGGAGAAAGTGAAAGAAGTCTCCGACGCATTGGAATAAGTAAAACAAAAAAAGCGCAAATGCACATGCATTTGCGCTCTTTTTTCAATGTGCATCTTCTTGATGGAAGTAATTCGGCTTCAAAATCCTGTTTGGATAGGGCTTGTGAAAAATATGGGTCGTCGCAGGCGACATTGGCGGAATAAGCCAGCTCCACATTCCCGTCACATCTCGTCCTGCTTTTTGCTCTTGCTTCTCGAAATGGGCAAATTGCTTGGCGGCGGTATGATGATCGACAATGGTAATGCCTGCTTTATGGAACGATTGAAGCACTGCGATATTCAATTCGACCAATGCCCGGTCCTTCCATAGGGTCGATGTTTTGCTTTGATCAAGACCAATCAGCTCCGCCACTTTCGGAAGCAGGTTGTAACGATCCTCATCGGCAAGATTCCGCGCCCCGATTTCCGTGCCCATGTACCAGCCGTTGAACGGCGCTGCGTTATAAGTGATGCCTCCAATCTCCAATTTCATGTCGGAAATGATCGGAACTGCATACCAGCGCAAGTCAAGCTCAGCAAAATCAGGGTATTCCTCATGCTCGATACGTACTTCCTTCACGATTTCTGCTGGTATTTCCTTAAGTGCGGGCTTTTCATCACCGACTTGCACAACGAGCGGCAGGATATCAAAGGCCGTCCCTTTGCCTTTCCAGCCAAGAGCATTGCAAATAGAGGTGAAGCGGATGGAAGCAGGATCTCCGATGATGCCATCCTCCGTTTCATATCCGGCATATCGGAGCAGCTGATGATTCCAAATCCGGATATTTTTATCTGGTGAGAAAACCGTGATCAAAGGTTTTATCTTTCCGTCATTTGTCGCTTTGTCAATATGATCGAACAGCCTCTGCAATACTTCTTCATTATTATTTGCATCGCGGGCGTCTATCACTTGCAGACCATTCCAGAACAAGCGTCCGATGCAGCGATTCGAATTACGCCATGCCATTCTGGCCCCATGCGTCAGTTCTTCTGCTGTATGGGTATATGTTGCATCGCGTGTTATATCGTGCCTGATTTCGCTCAGACGCCGATTCATTTCCATTTCTGATTTCCCCAGTTCCTGGTAGCTTTCCCGAATGAATTCGGTTGCTTCTTCCAAAAGTCCCTCCATATGATGCAGCCTCCTTTAGTCAGTTAGTAGTATAGCATCCGATGAAGGAAAAGATTTAATGTGGTGAAAAATGTAGAAAAAGGTTCATGATTGCAGCAGATAAGCCGATAGAAAAGAAGAGGGATAAAGGGGGAACAATGATGAAAAAACGATATCCAGTCACTATGCTTAGTTTGGGATACCTTTATGCATGTTTGCTTATCCTGCAAAATGAAAGGGTTTTCTTGCTGGATTGGCGGATCAATGTGATCATTGGTATTGTTTTGGCAGGGGGAAGCTTTGCTTTTGTTTTTGCATACAAACAGGAAAAGCCGGAGGGGATGGCGGAAGAGCCGATTGCAGCCGAGACGATCGTTCAGGAGCCGCCAGCGATAATCGAACCTGATGCCGAACCAGTGATCGAAACGGGGACTGCCGAACTGGAACAGGCAGGTGAAGCGCTGAAGCAGATTGTCAAAGCTTTGGAAGAAGTGACGGTTGGATCCGAGCATCAATCCCGGTCATCAGCAGAGCTGGCCGCAGCAATGCAGAAGTTTGCGGAAAATGTCATGATGGTTGCCCTGAAAGGGGAAGAAGCGAAGCAGATTGCAGCAAAAATGGATGCATTAACAAAAGAAGGGGCCTCTCATATGGATGATTCAGTAAATCATATGGACACGATAACAAGTAAAATTACATTCTCCTATGAAAAAGTGAGAGGCTTGAATGGCAAGACAGATCAAATCAGTGCCTTGCTCAAGGCAATCAAGGATATAGCCGAGCAGACGAATCTGCTGGCACTGAATGCTGCCATCGAAGCAGCCCGGGCAGGCGAGCAAGGACGAGGGTTCGCTGTTGTGGCCGATGAGGTGCGCAAACTTTCCGATCAGGTCCGTGTTGCAGTGACGGATATAACAGATGTGTTCCAAAGCATCCAAACAGAATCGAAGGAAGCTGTCGAAGCTCTCGGTGCAGGAAGGGAAGCCGTGGCTGCCGGTTCTGATAAAATCACGACGACCCAAAGCACATTCGAACAGCTGTCGGAGGAGATCGGCATCACCAGCAGCCAAATCGAAGAGATTGCTGCAGCGATGTATGATGTGCTTGATAATACACGTGGTGTAACAGATAGTATCAATAGTATAGTTGCGGTGGCGCAACAGAATGCAGCAAGTATGCAGGAGGTTACAGCCATTACGCAGGATATCCAGCATAAATTCGATAAGAAATGAAAAAAGCGACCAGAAATGGTCGCTTTTCGTTTAGGCTGCAATTCCCCAAGGGGAGAAAAGTATATACAAACCGATGATGCAGATTGTGATGAAGATCGCAAATGACTTTGCATATTTCCAAGGTGTCATATCGACAACTGCCGCATCCCTCAGTACAAAAGGCTCTTTCCGCGGCTTCCATTTGCCTAGGGCGATCATAAGGAGCAGGCTGAACGGGAAGAGGATGGCCAATACATAAAGGAAGTGTACTTCGCCAAAAAATACCTTGGATAAACCATACAGAATCAAATGTGTCACGATTGCAATCTTAACTGCAAACGCAGGTACCCGTTTCGTAAAGAACCCAATGAAGATGGCTGCCACGATCGGTACGTTGATGAATCCGAACATCTCTTGCAGATAATTATATAACCCGCTAGGGAAGAAGATGATGAATGGTGCGATGATGATGGAAATGACACCGACTGCAATCGCGAATATACGTCCTGCTTTCACAAGCTCGGAATCGGTCGCGTCCTTACGGAAAAGAGGTTTGTACAAGTCCAAAGTGAACAATGTCATCGTACTGCTCAAGGCACCATTGAACGAACTGAGGATGGCGCCGAACAGGATGGCTGCAAAAATACCAGTTATGGCTGTAGGCAGCAAATCGATGACCAAAGTTGGATAGGCATCATCCGCCGTTTTCAATGTATCCCCGTAAAGATGGAAGGCTATCGTACCGGGCAGCAGCAGATAAAGAACACCGAACATCTTGAAGAAGCCTGTCAAAAGGACACCTTTTTGCCCCTCGGCCAGATTTTTTGCCCCTAGCGATTTTTGGACGATTGCCTGGTTGGCTGCCCAGTAGAAGAGGTTGTTTACAAGCAACCCGGTAAAGATTGTCGGCCACGGAACATTGGCATCATTGCTGCTGTCGATTGCATTCAGTTTTTCGGGATGATCGTTTATCAGCTTGTCGATGCCTCCGGTGATGCTGCTGTCTCCCAAGGTCCAAAGGCCCAGCAGTAAAATACCTATACCACTTACAATCAGGGCGATGCCATATAAGGTATCAGCGGCCGAAATCGCACGCAGACCCCCGAATACCACGTAGCCAAGGCTGACTAATCCGATCACCCCGGCAATCAACGCAACCGCCCAAAATGTACTGATATGTAATCCGCCAGTTAAATCAAATATGGAATCCAGCACTAATGCCCCGGAATAAAGGACAGTCGGCAAGAAAGAAGTCATATAGCCCAGAATGAACAAAACAGATACGAACTGACGCGTCCGCATATCAAAGCGTTGTTCAAGAAAGTCGGGTATGGTTGTGATCCCCGTTTTTAAATATCGGGGAAGGAAAAGAAATGCAAGGACGAACAAAGCAAGCGGTGATGTGACTTCCCAGGCCATCGCAGTGAAGTTGCCGCCGAACGTCTGACCGTTCTGTCCGACCAGCTGTTCCGTGGATAGGTTTGTCAGGAGCATCGAACTTCCGATTGCTATTCCAGTAAGACTGCGGCCTCCGAGGAAATAACCGTCCGATGTTGCAAGATCGATCCCCCTCGTCTTGCGCCAGGAATAATAGGCGATACCGATCGTCACAAGGATGAATGATAGAATGATGAACGCATAAAGCATGACTGTTCCTCCTTATACTTTCGAGAAGATGTTACTGTGATTCTCTTGATGGGATACCCCTGACTTTCTTTGGCCAAACCTAGCTGGATGTTTGGATCCGCTTCCTTGATTTTTTTGTTAAATAAATGGGTTTTGGTTTGTATCGAGGACTTTTCTGTTGTATCTTAAGCCAATGTCATGCTTTAAAAGGAGGATTAAAATGTCTTTAGCGAGCAGGCAGTTCAAGCCTGCGACAGTCATCGCCGTCCTTATGATCTGTGCTTTTGCCATCGGGACGACGGAATATGTAGTGACAGGGGTGCTCACCCATATAGCCCAGGACCTTGGAGTCACAATTGCAGCTGCCGGTCTTGTAGTCAGCATGTATGCGCTTGGTGTTGCGGTATTCGGCCCGCTGATGACGACACTTTCGGTCAAGCTGCCCCGCAAGCCGATGCTGCTTTTATTCATGCTGATATTCATCATCAGTAATATTATCAGTGCGACAGCGCCAAATTTTACGGTATTGCTCATTTCAAGGGTCACTTCCGCATTCATCCATGGTCCGTTTTTTGCATTGGCATTCGTCATGGCAAGTGAGCTGGTGGAGCCGCGCAAACGGGTCCAGGCAATCGCGGCAGTCAACGGAGGCCTGACGATTGCCATCATGATCGGGGTGCCATTCGGGGCCTACCTTGGTTCTCTCATTGAGTGGCGCCTTGTATTCTGGCTGATTGCATTGCTCGGGATCATAGGTTTCATTGGCTTGCTCATTTGTGCGCCGAATACGAAGCCCGAAGAAACCCCGCGCATCAAGCAGGAGCTTAGTGTGTTCAAGCATAAGCAAGTGCTGCTGACGATAGCCATCATCATTTTTGGATATTCAGGTGTATTCACTGCTTATACGTATATTGAACCATTGCTGCGTTCGGTCACCGGCTTTGGCGGTATAGGTATCATGATCAGTCTGTTCTTTTTCGGAATGGGCAGTGTGATCGGTAATTTTTCCACACCCAAATTGGCTGGAGGGAATGTGACCAGGACGCTTATCTATGTGTTTGCAATACTGACAGTGATCCTATTGCTGTTTCCGCTGGCAACGCCACATGCCGTCGCAGCTGTTTTGGTCATCGGCCTGTTCGGGGCAGGGGCATTCGGCACGACGCCTTTATTACAGTCGAAAATCGTCATGGCAGCAGCTGAAGGTCCGACAATCGCAGCAGCCACAAGTGTTTCCGCGTTCAATCTAGCCAATGCCGGAGGAGCTTATATAGGCGGGATCGTATTGGATGCAGGACTCGGATTCACATGGCTGACCGTCATCGGGGCCGGGATATCCATCATCGGCATACTATTATCTGCCATCAGCTTTCGGGAAGGGAAAAAAGAAACCGAAGCCGCTTAAACTATTGTAAGTCCTGATATATTCCTGCATACTAGAGTAAATTCGGGGCAGGGGGGAGCAGGACATGGATCCAGTGTTGAGAGATTTCAAGACCATAATCGAAACGGAACGGCTTATCATCAGGCAGCCGCTAATCGGTGACGGGAAAGCTGTCAATGAAGCGATCAAGGCCTCGTTGCCGGAGTTGAAAAGGTGGATGGCTTTCGCACAGGAATTGCCAGCACCAGAGGAAACCGAAGCAAATATCAGGCAGTCGGTTGCAGATTGGATCAATCGGACGAACTTGCGTATGCTCATCTTTCACAAGGATACGGGAAAATTCATCGGGTCCAGCGGTTTTCATGCCATCGATTGGGATATTCCAAAAGTTGAAATAGGCTATTGGATGGATACACGCCACACCGGTCGTGGTTATATGACCGAAGCCGTAGGGGCGCAGACGGAGTATGCTTTTACCGAGCTTGGTGTCCGGCGGATCCAGATACTCTGCGATGAGGAAAACAGTGCAAGCCGGGCCGTCCCGGAACGGCTCGGGTATAAGCTGGAGGGGATACATCATTGCGACAGCCTCCGTGCCGATGGAAAGACAGTCCGCAATACGGTGTATTACAGCAAAACCAGATAACGTATGGATTACCAATAAATGAGCATAAATTACATAAAACGTTCAAATTTTGTTCACTACTTATTCGTATTCTCTCTTTTTGCCGGTGTTAGAATGTAAAATGAACTGTTTACTTACCGGGCAAGTCTGGTCTTTTTGGCTGCTTTGTATTACACTAGTTTCTGGATTGTTGTCAGACACTGCCGATCAGGCAGTGTGATTATGTGTTTCCAGTTGAATTTCTGCAGCTTTTAGGTATTGCGGAAGGTTCATTGTGAAATACTTATCAAAAACCCTATTAAAGCGAAGGGGTCGTTTTCTTATGCAGAGGGAAAATGACACATTCGTGAACTCAGGTAAAGAAAGGAAGGGAAGCAGGCGCATGCTTAAAAAATTGAAACCCTTGAGTCTTCTGTTGTTCCTTGCCCTGCCGCTAATGCTCGCCGGATGTTCAACACCGGAAGTGCTCGATCCGAAAGGACCAGTGGCAAGTCAGCAAAGTGACCTTATTATTCTATCAATCATCTTCATGCTTACAATCGTTGCGGTTGTATTCGTACTGTTGACGATCATCCTTGTCAAGTACAGAGAAAGAAAGGATCACGATAAGTACAGCCCTGAATTACACGGCAGCACGCTGCTCGAGACGATCTGGACGATCATCCCGATCATCATCGTCATCATCTTGGCTGTCCCAACCGTCAGAACGATCTACTCATTAGAGGACGCGCCTGAGCCGAAAACGGCTGAAGCTGCGAATGAGGATCCGCTGGTGATCCACGCAACATCCATCAACTGGAAATGGGTATTCTCCTATCCGGATGAAGACATTGAAACAGTGAACTATCTGCACATCCCGATTCACCGTCCGGTGGAATTCAAACTGACCTCCGCCGATTCCATGGCTGCTCTATGGATACCGAGCCTGGGCGGTCAGAAATACAACATGGCAGGCATGCAGACGACACTATATCTGCAGGCCGATGAAGCAGGCGTCTATAATGGACGGAATGCCAACTTCACAGGAGAAGGCTTCAATGAACAGCGATTCAAAGTCTACGCTGAGGAAGAAGCCGATTACGATCAGTGGGTGGAAGAAGTGCAAAACTCCGCTCCGGAACTGACACAATACGAGTATGACAATCTTCTGATTCCTGGTGTATATGACGGAACAGCTGAATTCAATGGTACGCATTTGCAATGGATCGACCATTCCAAAGATGCGGAATACACATTGGAAGCATGGGATCGCCTAGGCTATGAGCCGAAGAATCCGCATGCAAAAGACAAATCTCAACATATCTTGCCTGAAGACGAAATTCCATACTATCAGCAAGACAATACTGTAGACTACTCGGATGAAGACATGGACTCCAAAGAACATGCACATGCGAGTCACGAGTAACAGAGAGAGGGGGAAGAGTTTTGGACTTAAAATGGAATGAGTTTATCATTACCGGCGACCCATTGATCCTGGGTGCACAGATCAGCATCTTACTCGGCGGTATCGCCGTTGTAGCTGCCCTTACTTACTTTAAAAAATGGAGTTGGCTATGGAAAGAATGGCTGACTTCCGTCGACCATAAGAAACTGGGTATCATGTATATCCTCAGTGCCCTTTTAATGCTTTTCCGCGGCGGTATCGATGGTTTGATGATCCGTACGCAGCTTGCTAAACCAGGGATGGAATTCCTGGATCCGCAGCATTATAATGAGGTATTCTCGACACACGGTGTCATCATGATTCTCTTCATGGCGATGCCATTCCTGATCGGTTTGATCAACTATATCGTACCGTTGCAAATCGGTGCGCGTGACGTTGCATTCCCTTATTTGAACAACTTGAGCTTCTGGACATTCTTTGTCGGTATGGCTCTATTCAACATTTCCTTCATCATCGGTGGTTCGCCGGATGCCGGATGGACTGGATATACGCCGCTTGCGACGAATGAATTCAGCCCGGGTCCTGGACAGAACTACTACGTGCTAGGTATCCAGATTGCCGGTATCGGTACATTGATGACAGGTATCAACTTCTTCGTCACCATCTTGAAGATGCGTACGAAAGGTATGACATTGATGAAAATGTCCATGTTCACATGGACGACTTTGATCACAATGCTGATCATCATCTTCGCATTTCCAGTGCTTACAGTCGCACTTGCTATGCAGACATTCGACCGTCTATTCGGTTCCGTACTCTTCACCTTGCAAGGTGATGGTAACCCGATGCTTTGGGTCAACCTATTCTGGGTATGGGGTCACCCTGAAGTATATATCGTTATTCTTCCTGCTTTCGGGATTTTCTCTGAGATCATCTCGACATTTGCAAGGAAACAGCTATTCGCCTATAAAGCGATGGTTGTATCGATTGTGACGATTTCCGTGCTGAGCTTCCTTGTATGGGTTCACCACTTCTTCACGATGGGTAATAGCGCAGAAGCGAACAGTTTCTTCTCTATTACGACGATGGCTATCTCGATCCCGACCGGGGTTAAGATATTCAACTGGCTCTTCACGATGTATCGGGGCCGTATCAGCTTTACCACACCGATGCTCTGGTCCCTTGCCTTCATCCCGAACTTCGTTATCGGTGGGGTGACAGGGGTCATGCTCGCGATGGCAGCAGCTGACTATCAGTATCACAATACGTACTTCCTGGTATCGCACTTCCACTATGTGCTGATTTCTGGTACAGTATTTGCTTGTTTTGCAGGTTTGATTTTCTGGTATCCGAAGATGTTCGGACATAAATTGAACGAAAAAATCGGTAAATGGGCATTCTGGATTTTCGTCATTGGCTTCAACGTATGTTTCTTCCCGCAGTATTTCCTAGGGTTGGACGGTATGCCAAGACGTATTTCCACGTATACACCGGAAGATGGCTGGACAGGATTGAACATGATTTCGACAATCGGTGCGTTCATGATGGGTCTTGCATTCATCATCTTCGTGTACAACATCTACTATAGCTGGAGACATGCACCAAGAGAGAAGACTGGCGATGCTTGGGGTCTTGGACGTAACTTGGAATGGGCGACAAGTTCATCGATCCCGCCGCATTACAACTTTGCAGTCCTTCCTGAAGTGACAGGTCTCGATCCATACTGGGATATGAAAGAAAAAGGCCTTGATCGACAGAAGAACACGGATTATAAGCCGATTCATATGCCAAGCAACTCTTCCATTCCAGCAATCATGTCAGTATTGATGGGGATTGCAGCTTTCGGGCTTACATTCCAATGGTACTGGGTTGGAATCGTAGGTGCCATCGGTATCTTCATCACAATGATCGTCCGTTCATTCGATTACAATGACGGCTACTATATCAGCGTGGAAGAAATAAAAGAAACAGAAGCGAAAGCGAATAAATAAAGGAGGTTGTGAAGAAATGGCACATGATCACAATGTGAACCCCAACGCTCCATTGGAATACCAATCAGAAACCGGCCGTTTGAACATCACCGGTTTCTGGACCTTCCTTGGTGCAGAGATCGCTTTGTTCTCGACACTATTCGCATCCTATTTCGCGTTACAATCACGTGTAGGCGATGGACCGACATCAATCGAGATGTTCGAAGCAGGCCTGGTCATGATCATGACGATGCTGCTTCTTACAAGTAGTTTCACATGCGGTATCGCGATTCACGAAATGCGTGCGAACAATGTAAAAGGCGTTATCATCTGGATGATCATCACACTCATCCTGGGTGCAGGATTTATCGGTTATGAGCTTTATGAATTTGTACATTACGTACATGAAGGTGTTACACTAGGAACAAGTGCACACTGGTCAATGTTCTTCATCTTGCTTGGTACTCACGGTCTGCACGTTTCGATCGGTATCGGCTGGATCATCCTGCTGCTCATCCAGCTTGCAAGAAGGGGACTTACACCAAAAACAGCGTCGAAAGTATTTATTTCTAGTCTTTATTGGCACTTCCTGGACGTTGTGTGGATCTTTATCTTCACATGCGTCTACTTGATGGGGATGGTGAATTAATATGAGTCAACAAACGAAAAAAGGACATTTCCCTTGGAAGCATGTCATCGGCTTTTTGATTTCGATTGCATTGACACTCGTCGCCTTCGCAACAGCGCTATGGACAGACTGGTCATCATCAACGATTTTCATCATCATCTTGATTTTTGCGGTTATCCAGGCAGCATTGCAGCTTGTTATGTTCATGCACATGACAGAAGGAGAAGACGGTGGATTGATTTCCGGGAATACACTTTTCGGTTTCTTCATCGCTATCGTCATCATTCTCGGTACTTACTGGCTGATGACTTCCGGTCACATGCACATGGGTATGAGTATGTAAGATAAGACCCGCTCTTTGAGCGGGTTTTTTTGTATTATTTTCTGCTTTTCAATAGAATGGAAAAGAGAAATGAGGAGGTACGGCGCATGATAATCGCAAATGAGGAACATATTCTTGAAAAGGCCAAGCAAGCAGCGGAAGTTGCAAGACAATATAAAAGGATCGGCGATGAGCAGGCACGGCTCGCTCCGCAGGTGGTGGATGCATTTCGCTCGACTGGTTATACATTGCTGACCATCCCGAAAATGCACGGAGGGGATGGAGCCAATTTGCATGATTTCCTGCTGGCACAGGAAACGGTAGCTGCTGGTGATGGAGCGGCGGCTTTATCCATAGGCTGGCATCTCAGCACGATGCAGGATTTGACTGAAAATGCGGATTGGCCCGATGGGGTGTTTGAGGATTTCCTGCAAGAAGTCATCCAGGAGCGTAAGATAGTCAATCGTGCAGCGTCGGAACCGAATACAGGGAGTCCTACACGTGGAGGCATTCCAGAAACGAAAGCTGTGCGGGAGGGCAATCATTATATAATAACCGGCCGTAAAACCTTCACTTCCATGGCTGCTGATCTGGATTATTATTTGGTTACGGCTTATGTAGAAGATGATGATACTGTCGGAAGCTTTTTGATTTCCAGGGAAATAAATGGAGTACGTGTCGAAAAGACATGGAATCCCATGGGAATGCGTGCAACCGGAAGTGACGATTTGATTTTGGAAAAGGTTAAGGTGCCAGCTGATCATTATGTAGAACGAACCAGGAAGAAGTCAGGGCCAAAAGGATCGTTACTGCATATTCCAGCCTGTTATTTAGGCATTGCCAAAAGCGCACGTGACGAAGCTGTCAAGTTCGCTAAAGCATTCCAGCCGAATACATTGGATAAACCGATCATCAGTGTTCCTCACATACGGGAGAAAATCGGGAAAATGGATTTGGAATTGATGCAAGCCAGACATTTCATGTATCATGTTGCCAGTTTGTGGGATAGCTATCCTGAGAAGCGGAAATACCTGGGACCTGAGCTGGCAGCAGTAAAAGTAAATGCCACCAGGGCTGCTTCCGAGGCAGTGGACTTGGCGATGCGGATTGCCGGCGGCAGGGGACTTGCCAAGTCACAAGTCTTCGAGCAGCATTATCGGGATGTACGTGCCGGCCTGCATAACCCGCCTATGGATGATGCTGTATTGGAGCTCCTGGCTTCCCATGCTGAGAAAAAAGATAATTAATTTATTCTTTTTAGTACCAGGTATTAAAACTAGATGGTATAATGGAGGCAGATGTAAAGGAGGCAGATAATATGGAATCCAAAGCACGCATAACAGCGATTGGAACATATATACCGGAAAAGGTGTTGACCAATGCAGATTTTGAAAAAATGGTCGATACTTCCGATGAATGGATTGTACAGCGAACTGGCATCAAAGAAAGAAGAATCGCTGCTGAAGATGAATATGTAACAGATTTATGTGAAAATGCTGCACGGAACCTGGCGAAGAATTTCAACAAGTCATTGGATGATGTGGACTTGATCCTTGTGGCTACAGTGACTGGGGAATATAAATTCCCTAGTGTTTCCAGTCAGCTGCAAGCAAGACTAGGCCTGAAGAACACGGGAGCCGTCGATTTGGGCGGTGCATGTGCAGGCTTCGTATATGGACTGCATATGGCTAATGGATTGGTCACTGCCGGCATGCATAAGAAAGTACTTGTTTTAGGCGGAGAAACATTGTCCAAGATCACTGATTATACCGACCGTACAAGCTGTATCCTATTTGGGGACGGTGCTGGTGCGGCATTGGTGGAGTACGATGCTGAAAATCCTGGCTTCTTCGGCTTTCACATGGGAACGAAAGGGGAAGGCGGCCGCCATCTATACCAAACGGGCTTGTCCACAAAGATGAATGGGGAAGAGCTCACCAACCCAGGCAAATTGGTCCAAAACGGACGCGAAGTATATAAATGGGCCGTTTCCGGTGTTCCAAAGGGTGTCAAGAAACTGGTGGAAGAAGCAAACATGTCCATGGATGATATCGATTGGTTCATCCCGCACAGTGCGAACATGCGGATGATCGAGTCCATCTGTGATCGTTTGGATTATCCGGTGGAAAAGACGCTTACCAGCATGGCGACAGCTGGTAATACATCTTCGGCTACGATTCCTTTGGCTTTTGATTTCGGATTGCAGGAAAACAAGGTCAAAGATGGAGATACCATGCTATTATACGGATTCGGCGGCGGTCTGACCGAATGCGGTATCATCATCAAATGGGATCCAAAAGCATAAAAAATAAGCCCGTGGGTATTACTCCACGGGCTTTCTTCTGTTCATTTCTTCAAGAATCCTTATGCGGACCGCGAACAGGCAAATCACCAGCGATTTTCGTACGGAATTGATCCAGGAAGATGACATTGTAGTATTGATCTTTGCCATTGCGTATGACGTATTTCCGCACGTAAGCATGCAAAAATGTCCCATCCAGCCAAGCCAGGATCAGTCCTGCTGGAATGGCACCTGCCAATGGATGCACATGTCCATCGGACGCCAGGAAGATCAGCATCCAGCTGACAATGGTGAAGAAGATACAATCAAGCCATCCAGTGCTTTTATTTGTTTTACCTGGGAGCAATGCCATGTCGATCAAGTAACCGATGACTGTCAGGATGACTGTCAGCTGTGCTACTTTGGTGAAAGATAATTGATAGATTAAACCTGCGAAGAGATAAAGGATAGCCACGGCAAAGATGCCTTTCAGAACTATGGCTTTGATATGTTTCATCATTGTTCACCTGCTGCTTTTTTTATACAATATGTCCAGTTTGAGCCGCTTGTATACGCAGCTGCAACAAGTCCGGAAAATATGGTATAATAACCTGCTGTAAGTCAAGAGATAGGAGTTTATGTCGATTATGATTACAAATATAAGAGAAGCATGGTTTTCCAATGTGCCGAAAGATGTATTATCAGGCATTTTGGTCGCTTTGGCACTCATTCCAGAAGCAATTGCTTTTTCCATCATTGCTGGTGTCGATCCGATGGTCGGATTGTATGCCTCTTTCTGTATAGCCATCGTAATATCATTCGCTGGCGGAAGACCCGCGATGATATCTGCAGCTACAGGCGCGATGGCACTCGTGATGGGAAGTCTGGTGGCTGATCACGGACTGCAGTATCTTTTCGCGACGACAATCCTGACGGGTATCATCCAAATTCTATTCGGTGTCTTTAAAGTGGCGAGATTGATGATTTTCATCCCGCGTCCGGTCATGATCGGATTCGTAAATAGTCTGGCAATCTTGATCTTCATGGCCCAGCTTGTACATTTCAAAGGTGAATCATGGCAAATTTATGCTTTCGCAGCAGGTGCCCTGCTGATCATCTATGTGCTCCCGCGGTTTGTGAAAGCTATTCCATCACCGCTGGTGGCGATTGTCGTGATGACCATCATCGCCATCTTTACCCATAGCTCGACGAAAACAGTCGGCGACATGGGAGAGCTGAAGCAGGCTTTGCCCTCGTTCTTCATCCCGGATGTCCCGTTCAATATGGAAACACTTCAAATCATTTTTCCGTATGCGATTGCTTTGGCGATCGTCGGTCTGATGGAGACCTTCCTGACAGCGCAGCTATTGGATGAATATACGGATACAGATAGTAATAAGAACCGTGAAGCGCGCGGACAGGGGATTGCCAATATTGCTGCCGGATTCTTCGGCGGAATGGCAGGCTGTGCGATGATCGGGCAATCCGTCATCAACGTAAAAGCTGGGGGACGCACCCGCCTATCGACCTTCATCGCAGGTGCCTTTCTCATGCTGCTGATTCTCGTCTTCCAGGATGTTTTAGTACAAATCCCTATGGGGGCACTTGTTGCTGTCATGTTCATGGTCAGTATCGGTACATTTGACTGGTCATCGGTACGGAATCTGCATCGGATGCCGCGGACGGATGCAGTGGTCATGATCGTGACAGTGATTGCCGTCGTGTGGACAGATAATCTGTCCATCGGTGTCATCATCGGTGTATTGATGAGCGCTGTATTCTTTGCTGCTAAAATTTCCAAGGTGGATGTCAAAGAGACAAAGCAGAAAGATACGAAGGTATATAAAATCAAGGGTCAATTGTTCTTCGTTTCCGTGACTGATTTTCTGGCAAGCTTCCATCCCAAACAGGAAACTTCCAAGCAAATCATCCTTGATTTTCAGGAAGCAAGACTATGGGATGATTCTGCTGTCGGAGCATTGGATAAACTTGTGCTGAAATATCGGGAATACGGCATCCAAGTCGACATCCAAAACTTGGATCATGCAAGCCAGGCCTTGGTCGATCGGCGGGCTGCTTATATTCAGGCATAGAAAATAGCGTATACCGGATGGTATACGCTATTTTTTTCTTTTGAACACAATGTATTTCATGAACAAGAAGCTGCTGGAGGAAGAAAGGAACATTGCCGCCCCTTTTGCTGCATTGTGCTCTATATATGCCGGGATCGAAATGAAAGTGATGGCTCTCAGGACGGAAAGACCGGCAATGAAGACAAGATTGCTGATTACTAACGCAATCAAGGCTTGCGCAAAGAACAAGCCTTTCTCGGCCATGTTTGATTTTTTTTGACTGCGGAAGGTATATCTCGTATTCCAATAGTAACTATTCCAGATACATACCAAATAGCTGATCGTATTGAATAGTAACAGTAAAAGATTATCCTTTGTCGGCCAAATGAGTAGCAATATATTCAGCACAGCCAAATCGACTGCTGCATTCAGTACGCCAATAGAGGTGAATTGCAGGATTTGGGTCCGGGTCCGTTTTAACATGATTTTTCACAGCCTTCGGGTGACATGGTTATATCTTAACATTCTTCCCTCATTTGCTGCTTTTTTAACGTTTCAAGTAGCTTGGATGTGGTATGTAGTGCTATATGCTAGTTTCATTCAAGCAAATCTGGAAGAGGAGTGATTGCAGTTTGTGTTATGCAAAAAATATGGAGAAACTTGCACAAAAAGCCAAGCACCATCCTCAAAAAGTACTTAGCATGTATGTGAACACCGATCCGGCCAATCGTGATCAGACAGGCGGGGAATGGAAGATTCATGTGAAAAATGGCTTGAAGAATTTCGAGACATATCTCAAGAATGATCCCGAAGAATGGAAGCAATTCTTGAAAGTGAAGGAAAAGGTGAAAGCTTTTTTGGACGATAACGGTCAAAGCATGAAAAAAAGCTGTGTCGTGTTTGCATCAGCAGATGATATTTGGTTTGCCGAATGCCTACAAATGCCCGTAACAACGGAATTCCACTGGGAGGATGAGCCAAAGCTGGAACAATTCCAGTCGCTGTATGACCGATTCCCGGAATCTGGTGTGATCTTGGTCCAAAAAAATCAGGTGAAAGTGATCGATGCCGTACTGGGAAAGATCAAGGATACGAAACTTTATGAAATGGATTTGGATACGGAGAAATGGAAGGTGCAGGCAAGCCCTCAGCGAGCTTTATCGATAAAAGGAAAAGGCGGCAAAGGATCGAAAAAGGAGACGATCGAGAGCCGTTTGGAAGCCAATCAAAAACGCTGGTATAAGTCTTTGGCGCCGGATCTCGATAGACTGGCCAAGGAAAAAGAATGGAAATGCATCCACCTTGTGGGTAATAAAGAAGAAGCAAGATTGATTGAAAGCCATATGCAGAAGCAGGTCCAGCAAACCGAAAGCAAAAACCTTTTTGATCAAGAGGAGAGGAAAGTCCTGGAAGAAGTGATGCCAGCCTATTCATGATCAAAGTTGCGAGAGGAGTGAAAAAGCAGCATGCCCAGTGGCATGCTGCTTTTCCATTAGGATAGGCGTTTCCCCGCCACACCATAATTTGCTTTGTTCATTTCTTCGATGACGATGGAAACTGCTTCAGCGCGTGCGCCGGTTGTTTCGACCATTACATCGGTCATCTTTTTGATCATTTGCTCTTTTTGTTCATCTGTACGGCCTTCCAGCATTTTGACGGTAATGATTGGCATATATATCGACTCCTTAGCGATTGTGACACGTCGGGCAAAGTCCATAAAGCTCGAATGCGTGTGTATTTATATGATAATCCGCCAATTCATCTGTGTAAACCGGCAGCGGACATTTTTGGAGCGGCTTGGTCAGCCCGCAGCTTTCGCAGATGAAATGATGGTGATGCGTGCCGCTTTTACAAGCGATCTTGAAGAGTTTCTCCCCGTTTTTCTCGCGGGTCTCCAGCAGCCCAAGCTGTTCGAAAAGGCGGAGGTTTCGGTAAATCGTATCCAAACTGATGCCCTTATAGCTGGTTTCCATGAACGCAAGCAGGGCCTTTGCACTTCGATACCCTTGGGCATGAATGAAATAAGATAGAATATCCGCGCGTTTATCCGTATATTTATGACCATTTTCTTTCAGGATGGCAATGCCTTCGTCCACTTGCATATTAGGAACCCCCTTTCTCGAATGCAGTTTTTCGTTTGTTCGCAAGCAGCAGCTTTTGAACGATGAAACTCAACAGAAGGATAAGGATCGATACGACAACGATGGTACCTCCGGGCGGTATCTCGAAGTAATAGCCGGAGAACAATCCTACAATGACAGATGTCTCACCGAAGAGGATTGCAAGTATCATTGCCTGTTTGAATCCTTTGGCCAGACGGATGGCTGCTGCGACAGGAATGGTCATCAAGGCGCTTACGAGCAGCACGCCGACGATGCGGATGCTCGCTGCGATGACAAGGGCAGTCAGCAGCATGAAAATGAAGTGGATCACTTTTGCATGCAAGCCGCTGACACGTGCATGCTCTTCATCAAAGGAGAGCACGAGCAGCTGTTTGTAAAGGACGCCGATCACCAGCAAAACAATGATGGAAATGATGATGATGACTTGCAGATCGTCACTGCTGACAGCTGATACAGAGCCGAATAAATAAGAAAACAAATCGGTCGTGAAGCCATTTGCCAGTGAAATGAAGATGACGCTCAATCCGACTCCGCCGGAAAGGATGATCGGGATGGCGATTTCCTGAAAATTACGGAACATACTGCGAAGCTTCTCGATCAACAAAGAAGCGACGACGGAAAATCCAAGACCTGCATAAAATGGTGATATCACAGGTGTTGCCAGCTTTTTTTCCATTAAGAGGCCGAAAGCAATCCCGGCCAGTGTCACATGGGATAAGGCGTCCGCAATCAAGGATAACCTGCGGACGACGATGAAGCAGCCCAGTAATGGGGCTATCAAGCCGATCAGCAGACCAGTATATAGTGTATTGCGTAAAAATTCGAATTGAAGGAAATCAGCAATCATGCATGGATACCTCGCAATACATGTAAGTCGGTTTCAGGCAAGCTGAATTGCTCGGGACTGCCTTCGTATCGGACTTGCTGATCCAAATAAACCAGTTTGGATGCGTAACGTGCAATTCCCTCCAAATCATGGGTGATCATCACAAGTGTCAGTCCGTTTTCATTATTCAACCGCTGCAGCAATTCATAAAAGCCTTTTACATTGGCATGATCGATCCCGACTGTGGGTTCATCTAGGATGATCAATTCCGGCTGGCTTACGAGTGCCCTGGCGATGAACACACGCTGCTGCTGACCGCCGGATAGGCTGCTGATATTTTCATGCAGATAATCGCTCATATCCACCTGGGCCACTGCCTGTTTCACTGCAGCTCGGTGCTTAGCCGAAAATCTGCGGAAATAACCGATCTTCGGGGTGAGTCCCATTGCGACCACCTCAAAGACAGTAGCTGGGAAACCTTTATTGAAGGCATTTGCTTTTTGCGATACAAAGCTTACTTTATTCCAGTCCTTGAAAGAGGGGACAGGCTGTCCGAAGAGCTGGATGGAGCCCTTATTTGGCTGAAGCAGTCCGAGTGCAAGCTTGATCAGCGTTGTTTTGCCTCCGCCGTTCGGACCGATCAAACCAAGGAAGTCCCCCCTTTCGACTTGTAAGGATACCTCGCGCAAAGCGGCTTTTTGTTCATAGGAAAAATTAATCTTGTCTATTTGAAGGATAGATGTCATATTCTATCACCTTTCTATTCACGTACTCTTTCACAAGGAATTATTCTATCGTAATCATTTCGATTTGTAAATCATAATCGTTTCGATTTATTGATGAATTTCTCTTTCATGCCACATGGAGCGATTTTTTTCTTGTCTGATAGATGCATTGGAGTGGTGATGAAAGAAAATGTCCTAACAGATAAAAAACCTCCGCACGAATTAGCGGAGGTTTTCGTTCATACTGCTGAAGCTGGCTCGTCTTTTTTGACGAATTGAACTGGCTGCTGTTTCTTCAGTGCCAATGCAAGGCATGAAAGCAGGAAGGTGATGATCAATATCAATCCAAGATGAAGGATTGTCGAAGGTACACTTTGGCCTGCGTAGATGAGCTGACTGAAGCCCTGTACGCCATTGGAAGCTGGCAGTGCTGCTCCTATCGCACGGAACACAGGAGACAATAGATCTGTCGGGATGATATTCCCTGCTGCCATCAGCTGGAACGGAATCATCGCAACATTGAACAGGGCGCCGGCATTGCCGAAAATAGCGAAGCTCATTTGGGTGAAGCTGATGCAGGCAAACACGACAAGCAGCTCGTAGCCCCATAGCTGCATATAAGAAGCGGCGGTATCATTTGCAAAGTAGTGAATCGTAACGATGATTGTCGTAACGACAAGACCGACGATCAGTAAAAGAAGCTGTTTGTTCCAAAAGACTTGCCATTTACCGAACTTGCGGTTCACGATTTGCGTGACGATGTTCATTTGGATATTCATTGTCATGAAAGCAATGAATACAATGAAGCCGAGAATCATCGGAACCATGGAAGTGGCAAAGTTACCGATCGGATTTTCTTTGATGATTTCTGCTTGTACATTGGATCCTGCGATGGAAGCCGTCATTTGTCTGGCTGCATTTTCGGCTATCGACAGCGCGACTTGGGAATTGGAACTATTCATGTAAAACTGTAAGGATGTATCACCCTGCTTGGCCAAGCTTTCCGTGAACGCCTCTGGAATGACAATCAGCATCGCAATATCATTTTGATCAAGCTGTTCTTGCGCATCGTCATAGGAAGCAAGCTCTGCATCGAATGGCAGGCTGTCGATCATTCGATCGGCCAATGCATCGGCCTGGGTGCCGTCCTCATTGACTATGGCAGCTTGCAGGCGATCCAGATGGTTGGTTGCATCATGATAGCCTGTCAGCCAAATGATGGAAAAGAGTAATGGGACAATGATGGCAAAAGCGATGCCGACTTTCGTATTCGGGATCTTGAACATTTCCCGTAAAGGTTGTAAACGCAAATTAAAAACTCCAATCTATACTAGTTGCATGTGCATGTATTTAGTTAAAAAAATCACTGCAAATTCTGATGCAGTCTGTGAATCAGAGTATGCAGCAATTCAATTTCACTTTGTTGGAAACCATTGTATGCATGTTTTTCGACTTCTTCTATCCTTGGTTTGATAAGCTGGACCAGCTCCCGGCCTTCACCCGTGATCTGCAAGCGGATCGCCCTGCGATCATGCGGATCATGACCTCGTATCACCAGGTTCTTCTTGGCGAGCTTATCAATGATCTTCGTCACCGTCGTCTGTTCTCTCTCTGTCAGTTCGGCAAGCTCTTTTTGTGTGATATCATCCTGCTTGTCCAATTCCGCTATCAGGGAGAATTGCTCGGGTGTCAGTTCGAACTGCTGGAGCATGCGGGAGGTCTCCCGTTTCAAGGATAGGTAAGTCCTGGATAAAATCAATCCCAACTCGTCCTGTGTCCTGCTCATGATTTGCTCCCTTCAAATAGTTGCACATGCAAGTATATTACAGGATGGAACTCCGTCCGTCAATAATTTTTTAGGTTCAATGAAAGAGGACAACCAGCAGCTGATTGTCCATCTGTCTCATGTATAAGGAAGTTCCTGGCGTGTCTTGCTGAATTGCTGATAGGCTTGATCCACCTTTTGCTGCGCGGCTTGTTCCAGGCTGTACCAGCCGTGCTGGAACATCAAGTTATACAGATTGCGCTGGGCATCCTGTGCTTCCTTGAAAATGCGAGCCGCTGTTTCATAAAGCGATTGATTGCTCATTTCATTAAGTGCAGTACTATACGAAGCTGTCATATACTTTTCGGTTGCAAGCAAATCAGTCACATGATCCCGGTCATTCATATCCTGCGTCGTCGGTACAGTCGTTTGCGGATTCTGTATCTTCTGGTTCTCTGGCATGGTGCTCCCTCCTTCCTTAATTGAGCGGTTTCGTCTTCAAATGCTCCAGTAGCATGTCATAATGGCGCTGGTGCATCTGGCCGACAGTATGCAAGGCTTCCTGGGCATCTGTAAGCTGTACTTCCCTGGCAGCATGCTGTGCTTTCTTGGCGGCATTCAGATTCCAATTGAGCATATCGGCCAAGTACAGCAAGTCCTTTTCGGAAATCATCTCCGGCGGCTGCAGCATGACATCGTGTGTATTTCCTGCTGGCATGGGATCCCTCCTTTTTCCTTTCTATCGTGCCCGGGATCCATTCGTTTATTCTGTGCAAATGTTGCATAGGACTATGCTAAAATAACAGTATGAAAGGAAGGGGATTACATGTTCCGATTTTATTGGTACCCGAATTGCAGCACATGCAAAAACGCAAAAAAATGGCTGGATGCGAATGGGATATCGTATGAAGCAATACATATCGTCGAGACTCCGCCAAGTCCTGAAGTGCTGCAGGAAGCAGCGGACAAAAGCGGCCTGCCGCTTACCAAACTGTTCAATACGAGCGGGAAAGTCTATCGCGAGGGCGGCTATAAGGAGAAAATCAAAGGTGCCGATGACGCCCAGCTCAAGGCATGGCTGTCTGAAAACGGTATGCTGATCAAGCGTCCGCTTTTGATAGGGGAGGATGCGGCTGCTGTCGGTTTCAAGCCGGAAATGTACGAGAGTGTGACTGCCGCGAATTAAGCTGAATCGGTGGTAATTTTATCTATTACCTCTTATAGTAAATATGTTAGCTATTCTTGTAGAAAATAGGTGGAGGAATAAAAATGAGCAACTTACCGAAAGATCTACGTTACACGGAAGAACATGAATGGATCAAAAAAGAAGAAGGCAATCAGTACCGGATCGGCATAACCGACTTCGCCCAGGATGAACTCGGGGATATCGTATTCGTGGAACTGCCATCCGTTGGTGATGAATTGAAAGCGGACGAGCCATTCGGCAGCGTCGAATCTGTCAAAACAGTATCCGAGCTGTATGCTCCGATCAGCGGTAAAGTCGTGGCTGTGAACGAAGACTTGGACGACAGCCCCGAATTTGTAAATGAATCCCCATACGAGAAGGCATGGATGATCGTGGTGGAAGCAGACGATGAAGCAGCTTATGAAAGCCTGCTTTCGGTAGAGGATTACGAAGGAAGAATCAAAGAGGATTAATTTTTGCTGCCCTTGTTGGCAAGGGCAGCGGTTTCTTTTCATATACTATGGCAAGCGTCATTGCTAAGCTGCCTTTATTCGGAGCACGGGCAAGGAAGCAATCAAATATCGATCAGAATAGGTGATGCCAGTATGGGTGATGAAGAAAAGGTCATTATTGTGGAAGGACGCTCGGATAAAGAGCAGATAAAGAAGATCATCGATGAGGAAGTGACGATCATCTGCACCAATGGAACATTGGGCATCGAGCGGCTGGAACAGCTTTTGTATGACTATGACTTGGATCACAAGCAAGTATATATCATGGTGGATGAGGACAGCGCCGGACATAAGCTGAGGAAACAGCTTGCCAGAGAGCTTCCGCATGCCCAGCATATTTACGTAGACAGAACCTATCGAGAGGTAGCGGCGACCCCGGCACCTGAATTGGCCACGGCCCTGCTTAGCCGAAGTATCATGGTGCATCCATTCTTCCTCGCCTGATGAAAGAAGGGATGAATTATCAACGTCATCGAAAAAGAGGTCCGGGAAGTCATTCGGCAGGAACAGGCAAGGATATTTGTGCATACACCGTTCTGCGGCACATGCCAGCTTGCCGAGAAAATGCTCCTGACAGTGGAGACTTTGACGGGCCAGGAATATTATCATAAACTGAACGCCTCCCTATTTCCGGATTTCATGCAGGAATATCGGATTGAGAGCGTACCTTGTCTGATTGTCTTTGAACAAGGGGAAGTTCAGGAGAAAATATATGCGTTTCATTCTGTCCAGCATATGCTGGCAAAAACGCTGGGTGAATAAAACAGCTTTCCAATTGGAAAGCTGTTTTTTCTTGCAGGAATTCGGAGGGCACGGAGCCAAATACAAAGCAGGGGGGATGAAGGATGATCATGGAAGAAATGGAAAAGCTCAAACGGCAAATCGAGGCAAGGGAGGATCTGCTGCCTTTATGCAATGACAAACGGCTGAAGGTCTTTATAGAATGGGAAGATGATCATTTCGATTTGCATATTGATAGGAGCAGTCTGACGACGCCGGCCACGAAGCCTTATGGATTTCTGTATATCCGTACGGATGAGCGCACACTTCATCAGCTTCTTGCGGGCCAAGTGCAGCTTCGCAGTTTATGCGACAGGCAGGTAGTGGAAGGGGATTATCAGCATATCCTTCTTATGGAAGCGCTTTTGTTCCTTGGAGCCCGTGGCAGTTTGTAATATATGTTGACAGAACTTTGTACTAGTGCTAAACTCCTTTTTAGCAATCATATATAAAACTCTTATCAAGAGTGGCGGAGGGACTGGCCCGATGAAGCCCGGCAACCACAGGTTTTCCTGTATGGTGCCAATTCCTGCAGGGAAACCTGTACAGATGAGAGAACAATTTTCGCAACCAAAAGCGTCTTTTTGTTCTCATGACAAAAAGACGCTTTTTTATGTTTTTTATGTTTGCAGAGCAACATGGGGAAGGAGGAGCGGATATTGATTACCATCAAGAACCTCTCCAAAATATATCGTACGAAAAAACAGAATATTACAGCGGTTGATCAGCTTGACTTGACGATCGAGTCGGGTGAAATCTTTGGTGTGATCGGGTACAGCGGTGCTGGTAAAAGTACCTTCGTGCGCTTGCTGAACCGTCTGGAAGAACCGACAGCCGGTGAAATAATCATCAATGGCAAGGATATTGTAAAACAGCGGAAAAACGAACTCCGGCTTGCCAGACAGGAAATCGGGATGATCTTCCAGCACTTCAATCTGCTATGGTCCCGTACGGTGCACCAAAACATCGCTTTTCCACTGGAAATAGCGGGCGTACCGAAAAAAGAAAGAAAAGCGAAGGTTGATCGATTGATTGAGCTTGTCGGTCTGAAAGGACGCGAAAATGCTTACCCATCCCAATTAAGCGGCGGTCAGAAGCAGCGTGTCGGCATTGCGAGAGCACTGGCGAACGATCCGAAAGTACTGCTGTGTGATGAAGCGACATCTGCATTGGATCCGGAAACGACAGACAGCATCCTCGATCTGCTGGTGGACATCAACAAACGTCTCGGTTTGACGATCGTCATGATCACGCATGAAATGAATGTCATCCGTAAAATCTGCCATCGTGTTGCCGTAATGGATACCGGCAGGATCGTGGAGAAGGGTGATGCAGCGGAAGTGTTCCAAAATCCGCAGCAAGCGATCACGAAGCGTTTCGTCCAGCAATTGGATGGAAGCGAGCAATATGAATCCTTATCGGCGGCTGCGATGAAAGAAGGTTCAGGCACGATCGTGAAGCTTTCCTTCTCAGGGGACAATGTCAATCAGACAGTTGTCAGCCAGACCGCGAAGCAATTTGATGTGGACATCAATATCCTGCAGGGGAATGTACTGCAGACACAAACCGGCGCAGTCGGCAGCCTGTTCCTGCAGCTTGTGGGCAGTGAAGCGGAAGTGGAGAAGGCACTTGACTTCATCCGCGGGGCGAATGTGAAAGTGGAGGTGCAGGAACTTGTTTGAGAAATGGTTTCCGAATGTAGATATAGCAGATTTGAATACCGCCATCTATGAGACATTCTATATGACGATTCTTTCCTTGATCGGTACTTTCATCATCGGAATCATCCTTGGTCTTTTGCTTTATCTGACCAGTAAGGGAAAACTGTGGGAGAATAAAGTCGTTTATTGGATTGTGGCAGCGGTCGTCAATATATTCCGTGCGATCCCGTTCATCATCCTAATCTTGCTGCTGTTCCCATTCACCGATTTCATCGTCGGTACGATCCGCGGTCCGGAGGCAGCATTGCCGGCGCTGATCATCGGATCTGCACCATTCTATGCAAGGTTAGTCGAGATCGCATTGAAAGAAGTGGACAATGGAGTAGTCGAGGCTGCCAAGGCAATGGGGGCAAAGAATAGTACGATCATGTTCAAAGTTCTGCTGAAAGAGTCCATGCCGGCACTTGTCTCGGGTATTACCGTAACGGCAATCGCCCTTATCGGATCCACAGCAGTGGCGGGCGTCATCGGTGCAGGCGGATTAGGCGACTTCGCTTACTTCTACGGCTTCCAGCGCCGCCAATTCGATGTCGTATTCATCTGTACGCTATTGATTGTCATCGTGGTTTTCGTCTTCCAATTCATTGGAGATTTGATATCAAATAAACTAGATAAACGATAAAGGAGAGGGATCCATTTGAAAAAGGCATTATTAGTCATTTTATCAGCAGTATTCATGGTGTTCCTGGCAGCTTGCGGATCTTCCGGCAGCGGTTCGGGCGATGAAGAAACGACAATAAAAGTGGGTGCTTCCAGCACACCGCATGCAGAAATTCTTGAAGAAGCAAAACCACTCTTGGAAAAAGAGGGAATCAATCTCGAGATTGAAGAGTATCAGGATTATGTCCTTCCGAACGATGATTTGGCAAGTGGCGACCTGGATGCCAACTACTTCCAGCACATCCCTTACTTGGAGACTTCCAATAAGGATACTGGATATGATTTGATCAGCCTTGGCGGCGTTCACTTGGAACCAATGGGTGTCTACTCCAAAAACATCAAGAATGTCGACGATATCAAAGATGGTACAGAAGTGCTCATGGGCCGTAACGTAGCAGAGCAGGGACGTGTCCTTTCCATCTTCCAGAAGGAAGGCCTCATCAAAATCAAAGATGGTGTCGATCCTGTCGATGCAACGTTTGATGATATCGCAGAAAACCCGAAAAACTTGAAGTTCAGCATGGAAGTAGATCCTGCATTCCTGCCGGATACGTATGAATCCGAAGAAGATGCATTGGTTGTCATCAATACAAACTACGCATTGCAGGCAGGACTGAAACCTTCCGAGGACGCCTTGATCCTGGAAGGAACGGATTCCCCGTATGCGAACATCATTGCCGCACGTGCGGAAGACAAAGACAATGAGGCTTTGCAAAAATTGATGGATGTACTTCACTCCGATGAAATCAAACAATTCATCGAAGAGAAATACGATGGCTCCATCCTCCCTGTAGATGAATAAGAAATAGCATTCTCATGCCTTTGCTGGTATTCTCAGCAAAGGCATTGTTTTTGGCTGGAAATCGAAGTGTGATACAATAGGGGAAGGCCATGTTAAAACTGTGTTTTTATCTAGTAAAAAAGTTGATAATGGTCGAATAATGCTTTAAGATTATAATGAGAATAAATTGATAATGTGTTTAAATAACGTTATCGAAATTTATAAAATAGCAGCTATCGGAGGGGTAATAAATGGCAGGTTCAGTTCTAGAGATCAAAGACCTACATGTTTCGATTGAAGATAAGGAAATTCTTAAAGGTGTGAACCTTACGATAAAGAGCGGGGAATTCCATGCGGTAATGGGACCTAACGGTACAGGTAAATCCACATTGGCATCCGCAATCATGGGACATCCGAAATACGAAGTGACTAGCGGAAGCATCACGTTGAACGGTGAAGATGTCCTGGAAATGGAAGTGGACGAGCGCGCCCGTGCCGGTCTATTCCTTGCTATGCAGTATCCTAGTGAAATCAGCGGTGTTACAAATGCCGACTTCCTTCGTTCTTCCATCAATGCCCGCCGCGAAGAAGGCGACGAGATCCCATTGATGAAATTCATCAAGGAAATGGATGAAGCGATGGAATTCCTTGAAATGGATAAGAACATGGCACAGCGTTACTTGAACGAAGGTTTCTCCGGCGGTGAGAAAAAGCGTAATGAAATCCTTCAGCTTCTTATGATGAAAGCTGAAATCGGTATCCTTGACGAGATCGATTCCGGTCTTGATATCGACGCACTGAAAGTGGTTGCAAAAGGTATCAACAGATTGCGTGACGAGAACTTCGGTTGCTTGATCATTACCCACTATCAGCGTTTGCTGAACTACATCGAGCCTGACTTCGTACACGTCATGATGCAAGGCCGCGTCGTGAAATCCGGCGGATCCGAGCTTTCCCAGCGCCTGGAAGCGGAAGGTTACGATTGGATCAAAAAAGAGCTGAACATCGAAGACGAAACTATTAACGCGTAAACTGGAGGAGGGATCTTATGACTGTTGAAACGAAGCAACCATATAATGATGAATATATCAGCCGTTTTTCCAGTTCCCGCAATGAGCCTGAATGGATGAAGGAACTTCGTCAGCAAGCTCTTTCCCAATCGGAATCTTTGGACATGCCAAAGCCCGATAAAACTGGGATCAAGAACTGGGATTTCGACACATACGTGCATGAAGTGGAAGGGGAGAAAATCAGCTCATTGAGCAGCTTGCCTGCAAGCGTTGCGGCACTGATCGATGCAGACAATGCCCCGAATCTTTACATCCAGCGCAATAATAGTGCTGCATATCTTGCCCTTAACGAAAAATGGAGCGAGCAAGGAGTCATCTTCACGGATATCTTCACTGCCCTGCAGCAGCATCCTGACTTGCTGAAGCGTTATTACATGAAGGACGCTGTGAGCATCGATGAAAACCGTCTGACTGCTTTGCATGCAGCACTGATGAATGGCGGTGTGTTCATCTATGTTCCGAAGAATGTCACAGTGGATGAGCCGCTTCAGACAATCTTCTGGCAGGAAGATGATAAAGTGGCATCCTTCAATCACATCCTGATTGTTGCGGAAGCCAACAGCTCCGTGACATACGTGGAAAACAGCATTTCCCATAATGCCGACCAGGCGACATTTGCGAATGTCGTTACGGAAGTCATTGCAGCAGACAATGCCGTTGTTTCCTATGGAGCGGTGGACAACTATGCAGCAGGTACGACTGTATATGCGAAACGCCGCGGTGTCGCTTACCGCGATGCCCGCATCGACTGGGCGATCGGCCAAATGAACGACGGTAATACAATCAGTGAGCATGTCACACACTTGATCGGTGATAACTCTGCATCCGATGCGAAGAGCGTAGTTGTCGGCCGCGGAAAACAAATCCAGAACTTCACGACAAACATCATCCACTTCGGCAAGAACTCCGTCGGTAACATCTTGTCCCATGGTGTCATGAAGGATCAGGCCAGCTCGGTATTCAACGGTATCGGAAAAATCGAACATGGTGCCAGCAAAGCAGACGCCAACCAAGAAACTCGCGTCTTGATGCTCAGCCAAGGTGCGCGCGGTGATGCAAACCCGATCCTTTTGATTGATGAAGATGATGTAATCGCCGGACACGCAGCTTCTGTGGGCCGTGTCGATCCGCTTCAGCTTTATTACTTGATGAGCCGCGGAATCACCAAGCATGAAGCAGAACGTTTGATCATCCATGGATTCCTTGCACCTGTAGTCAATCAGCTGCCTATCGAAACAGTCAAAAATCAGCTGACACAGGTAATCGAAGGGAAAGTAAACTAATGGATGCCCGCTCTATCCGTGAACAGTTCCCGATCCTGAATCAGGAAGTCAACGGACATCCGCTGGTCTACTTGGATTCCTCTGCAACTTCCCATAAACCGATAAAGGTATTGGAAGCTGTGGATGCCTATTACCGGAATGATAACAGCAATGTGCATCGCGGTGTGCACACGCTGGGAACCCGGGCTACGGATAAATATGAAGGTGCCAGGGAAAAGGTGCAGCAATTCATCCATGCCAGAAGCACCAAGGAAGTGATTTTCACGCGCGGTACGACGACGGCGATCAATACGGTTGCCCATAGTTATGCCCGTGCGAATCTGGAGCCTGGTGATGAAGTGATCATCACACCAATGGAACACCATAGTAATATCATCCCGTGGCAGCAGGCGGTCAAAGCGACCGGAGCAACATTGAAATATTTTGAACTGAACGAAGATGGTACCTTGAATATGGAAGATGTGAAAAAATCGATCGGCCCGCAGACGAAGATCGTTGCTTTGACACATGTCTCCAATGTACTGGGAACCATCAATCCGATAAAAGAAATCGTCGGACTTGCCCATCGGCAGAATGCTGTCGTCCTCGTGGACGGTGCCCAGGGTGCACCGCACTTGAAGGTGGATGTGCAGGACATCGATTGCGATTTCTATTGCTTCAGCGGCCATAAGATGTGCGGACCGACAGGGATCGGAGTCCTTTACGGCAAGCAGGAACTGCTGGACAATATGGAACCAGTTGAATTCGGCGGCGAAATGATCGACTTTGTCCACCTTTATGATTCAACGTGGAAGGAGCTCCCTTGGAAATTCGAGGGCGGTACCCCGATCATTGCCGGTGCAATCGGTCTTGGAGCGGCAATCGATTTTCTCGATGAAATAGGGATGGATCAGATTGTTGCCCATGATCGGAAGCTGACAGCATATGCGATGGAGCGCATGAGCGAAATCGAGGGACTGACCATCTATGGTCCATCCGCCGATAAACGCTCCGCGGTCGTCACATTCAATATCGATGGGGTCCACCCGCATGATACGGCGACTGCACTCGATACGGAAGGTATCGCTGTGCGTGCCGGGCATCATTGTGCCCAGCCGCTCATGCGCTGGCTGGATGTAACAGCCACTGCCCGGGCAAGCATGTATGTATACAATACCGAGGACGATATCGACAAACTTGTCAGCGGACTGACAAAAACGAAGGAGTTTTTCGGAAATGTCTTTTGATAACCTTGATACACTCTACCGGCAAGTGATCATGGATCACTATAAACATCCGCGGAATCGTGGTAAGCTGGAAGGGGACGCATTAGTGGTCGACATGAATAACCCGACTTGCGGAGACCGTATCCAGCTGCAGCTTCAGGTGGAGGATGGCAAGGTGAAGGATGCGAGATTCGAAGGGGAGGGCTGTTCCATCAGCATGTCCTCTGCTTCCATGATGACCCAGGCCATCAAAGGCAAGTCCATCGAAGAGGCGCTCCGTATGTCGCAGCTATTCTCCGATATGATGCTGGGGAAAGAAATCGACCCAGGTGATCTGGAGCTTGGCGATGTGGAAGCACTGCAGGGAGTCGCAAAGTTCCCGGCACGCATCAAATGTGCGACACTCGCTTGGAAGGCGATGGAGCAAGGCGTCGAAAAGAAATAATACTTGAACACTGTCACGTGTGAAATAGATGTAATTCCATAAGGAGGTTTTACCATGGCTAAAAAAGCGCCTGAAATTGGAGATTACCGGTATGGCTTCAGTGATCGTGATGTTTCCATTTTCCGTACGGAAAAAGGCCTTACACCTAGAATCGTTGAAGAAATCTCTAAGATGAAAGAAGAACCACAATGGATGCTTGACTTCCGTCTTAAATCCTTGGAGCAATTCTATAAGAAGCCGATGCCGCAGTGGGGCGGAGATCTTGCTGAGCTTGACTTCGATGAAATCACTTATTACGTGAAACCATCCGAGCGATCCGAGCGTTCATGGGATGAGGTACCGGAAGAAATCAAAAACACATTTGATAAACTCGGTATTCCGGAAGCCGAGCAGAAATACCTTGCCGGTGTTTCCGCACAATACGAATCAGAAGTTGTTTATCACAACCTCAAAGAGGAATTGGAAGAAATGGGTATCGTATTCAAGGATACGGATACTGCACTTAAAGAGAATGAGGATCTTTTCCGTGAGTATTTCGGTAAATTGATTCCGGCATCGGATAACAAATTCGCTGCATTGAACTCTGCGGTATGGTCCGGGGGCTCCTTCATCTATGTGCCGAAGGGCGTCAAGACAGATATTCCATTGCAAGCATATTTCCGGATCAACTCCGAGAATATGGGGCAGTTCGAGCGTACACTTATCATCGTTGATGAGGGCGCATCCATTCACTATGTCGAGGGATGTACAGCTCCGGTGTATACAACGAATTCCTTGCACAGTGCGGTTGTTGAGATCTTTGTTGCAAAAGATGCTTACTGCCGTTACACAACAATCCAGAACTGGGCTAACAACGTTTACAACCTGGTTACAAAACGTGCGACAGTCGATGCGAACGGTACGATGGAATGGGTCGATGGCAACATCGGTTCCAAGCTTACAATGAAATACCCTGCTGTGATCCTGAAAGGTGAAGGCGCCCGCGGTATGACATTGTCCATCGCCTTGGCTGGTAAAGGCCAGCATCAGGATGCCGGTGCAAAAATGCACCACTTGGCACCAAACACTTCTTCAACGATCGTTTCCAAATCCATCTCCAAACAAGGTGGTAAAGTAACGTATCGCGGAATCGTCCACTTCGGTAAGAAAGCGGACGGGGCACGCTCCAACATCGAGTGTGATACGCTGATCCTGGATAACAAATCCACTTCCGATACGATTCCTTACAACGAGATCTTCAACGAGAACATCTCCTTGGAACACGAAGCGAAAGTTTCCAAAGTATCCGAAGAGCAATTGTTCTACTTGATGAGCCGTGGTATCTCTGAAGAAGAAGCAACAGAAATGATCGTAATGGGCTTCATCGAGCCATTCACGAAAGAACTTCCAATGGAATATGCCGTTGAAATGAACCGCCTGATCAAGTTCGAAATGGAAGGTTCCATCGGTTAATGCAACGAACGGAGTCATGTCTGAAAAGACGGACTCCGTTTTTTTATACTACTAAAGTGGAAAACGTTTCGTTACCTAACCCAAATGATAATCAGAAAGTGATGAACAGTTCAAGCATTCCTGGTGGGATGCTTTTTTATTTGAGTGAATCAGTAAAAAAATATCCTTATTTAATAATTATTTATTGTAAAACGATAAATGATGTATTAAAATGATTTTTAGAAATGAAATGAGGTGCTTAATATGAAAAAAGAAACACTTTTTTTAAAGGCAGCTGTTTTTCTGATGGCATTGCCGGTGATTGCATTATGTATTTTTGTGATTCCGCCGATTGCTCTTGGTTCAGCCGATTATTATCCGGAAGTAGCATTTTTAAAATATTTTGCTTTGGTTGGATTGTATATAACGGCATTGGCATACTTTCTAGCCCTTTATCAGTCTTTCCGCCTGCTTGGTTATATCGATAAGAATGTAGCTTTCTCTGATTTGTCTGTGAAGGCATTAAAGAATATTAAGCTCTGCGCTGCAACCATAAGTATCGTTTACGTCATCCTTCTTCCGCTAATTTATATCGTGGCCGAGAGAGACGATGCCCCAGGTCTTATTTTGGTAGGAATGGCGCTTATCTTTGCACCGTTAGTAGTAGCGATTTTTGCTGCTGTCCTGCAAAAGCTTCTGAAAAATGCCATCGATATAAAATCTGAAAATGACTTGACGATCTGAGGTGAACAATATGGCTATTATAATCAATATCGATGTAATGCTGGCTAAAAGAAAAATGAGTGTAACAGAGCTTTCGGAAAAGGTCGGCATAACCATGGCGAATCTGTCCATATTGAAAAACGGAAAGGCAAAGGCAATTCGAGTATCAACGTTGGATGCCATTTGTAAGGCTCTGGATTGTCAGCCTGGGGATATCCTCGAATACCGAACTGATGAAGTGTAAGGTAATAGTGAAATAGAAGGAAGCAGAAGAAAATATCGGAGGGATAGGGCTATGGATAAAAAACGCAACCTGACTTACTATGCTGGACAGGGATTACCTGCATTCCAAAAGCGAAAGTTAGCTCCCAGAATGCTGGAAGCATTAACACAGCTCGTCCGTTTTGGCTGGGAGCAGGCATTATCCTGTTTGTTTCCGGTCGTGATTTTTGCTTCTTTGGCTCTGACTCAAGTTATTTCGCTGCCCTTTCTGCCGCGTTATGACTGGCTGCTTATCATCTGTCTTCTGATGCAAATGCTGATGTTACGTTCCGGTCTTGAAACAAGGGATGAACTAAAGGTAATTACGGTATTCCACCTAATCGGTCTTGCGCTTGAATTATTCAAGGTACATATGGGTTCCTGGTCTTATCCTGAAGAAGGCTATTCCAAATTCTTCGGCGTTCCATTGTATAGCGGATTCATGTACGCCAGTGTCGCGAGTTATCTTTGCCAGGCATGGAGAAGGCTTAGGGTTGATCTTGTTGATTGGCCGCCGTTTCTGGCCGTTGTACCGCTGGCATCTGCGATTTACTTGAATTTCTTCACCCATCATTATTGGATGGACATTCGCTGGATATTATCCGGATTGGTGCTCGTTGTTTTTTGGCAATCATGGGTAACCTATGAAATCGGAGGAACCCGTTATCGAATGCCACTCGCGCTTTCCTTTGTACTCATCGGTTTTTTCATCTGGATTGCCGAGAATATCGCCACCTTCTTTGGCGCTTGGGAATATCCGAACCAAGCTGATGCATGGAGTCTCGTCCATCTGGGGAAGGTGAGTTCATGGCTTTTATTAGTGATAGTGAGTTTTATGATTGTGGCAACGTTGAAGCTGGTCAAGGGGAAAAATGACTCGGTCAATGGTTAAGGAGTCCGATAGAACATTATCTTTCTGTCACGCTTACGTTGCATGCAAATCACTGATATGAAAGGACTATAAGAAAAAGCTGTTGATTCGGAATTAACAGCTTTTTTCTATATACGTGAAACAGATACTGTTATAGGATGAGCATTCATACCAGGGAATATAATATTCATGAAAAAATATTTTATTTTTTCAGAAAGTAACTTGAAGGAAATTACCACCCATGATATTATGAACTCAAGTCAGATTGATAAGACATTGAATAAATTACAGAAAAAAGAAAGCGTTATCAGAATAATAGGAAGGAGATGTATGATACGTAAAGCTTGAATATACTTGTTCAATGGGGAAAATAACGTCATCATGAATATTTTTTTCTTTATTTTATAATATTTTATGGAGAAAATAATCTTCATCGCTTAAAACTTTTCAAATTGAAGGAGACTGGCACAATGAAGGCTGCGATTTTTCATGGACCAGGAAGGTTGAAAGTGGAAGACGTCATCAAGCCAGACATAGAAGAGAATGAAGTTCTTCTTAGGGTCAATGCAAGCGCTGTATGTGGGACAGATGTCAGGATCTTCGAAGGGAAGAAAACGAAGGGTGTGAGAACCCCATCTGTAATTGGTCACGAACTCGTCGGTACGATTGAAGAGGTCGGGGCCTCTGTAGCCGGATTTTCCAAAGGCGATCGGGTTGGTGTTATGCCGGTAATTCCCTGCAGAAGATGTTACTATTGCTTGAATAAGCGGGAAAATGTTTGTGCGAATCGTACGGCTATCGGTTATGAGTATGATGGCGGTTTTGCAGAGTATGTAAAAATTCCAAACGCAGCTTTAAGTGCGGGCAATCTGGTAAAAATCCCTGATCATATAACATTTGAAGAAGCAGTTGTTACGGAGCCTCTTGCTTGTTGCATCAATGGCCAAAAAAAAGCGAAAGTGAAAATGGGGGATGTCGTGGTTGTCATGGGGGGCGGTCCCATCGGTCTGATGCATGTACAGCTGGCAAAATTATCAGGTGCCAAATCAGTGATACTGAGTGAACCTATTGAACATCGCAGGGAAAAAGGATTGGCTGCCGGGGCTAAATATGCAATAGATCCCAATCAGGAATCATTGAAAGATGTTGTATCAAGGGAGACAGATACTTTAGGTGCAGATGTGGTCATCATGGCTATAGGGGTACCTGCACTAGTGAACACGGGTATAGGTTTATTGAAAAAAGGCGGTACTTTAAACCTTTTTGCAGGATTTACAAAAGGTGTACTATCCGAAGTAGATCCGAATGTAATTCATTATAATGAAATTACAATTAACGGAACATCCGCTTTGACTAGAGCTGATTACCATGAGGCGCTATCCCTCATTTCATCTGGAAGCATTAACACAGCAGTGATAACAACAACCGGCTATAAATTGGAGAATATAGAACAGGCTATCTTGGATGTGCGGAATGGATCTGGCATGAAAACGGTTATTACCCAATAACAAATTATAAGAAAGAGGAGTGCTTATTATGACATTGTTAGGTAAGGAAATCCGGATGAACCGCCTTATTAACCGCGAGTCTGGGAAACTATTGGCTGTAGCTGTCGATCAGGCTTTGGCACGTGGAATATTCGAGGAGCTTATGCCAATCCAGCGAAAGATAGATGAAATTGTAGCAGGTGGACCGGATGCAATGACTATGCATAAAGGAATTGCGGATATGTGTTTCCGATCACATGCAGGAAAAACAGGTATGATCTTAAAATGCTCTACTTTTTCGCCATGGCAGCCGAACTATGATACATGGGTAACGGAAGTGGAAGAAGTGGTTCGTTTAGGAGCAGATGCTGTTTCTATGGGATGCATTGTTGGAGGCGGTGATCAGCCAGAACAGCTCCGTAATCTGGGTATTATCGCTGGGCAGGCAGCCAAGCATGGTCTTCCGATGATAGCGCATATCTATCCGAGAGGAAACCAAATTCCAGACAGCGAGAAGAATGATTGGAAACATGTTGCCTATGCAGTTCGTGCAGGCGCAGAGCTAGGTGTGGATATTGTAAAAACAAAGTATACTGGCAACCCGGAAACATTCCATAAGGTCGTTGCTTCCACTCCTGGGAAGGTTGTAGTGGCTGGCGGAGATAATGGCAGCAATATAGAGGATTATTTCCAGATGGTTTATGATGTAATGGATGCCGGCGGTACTGGTATAACATTTGGCAGGATAGTCTGGAATAACCCTAATCCCACGGCTGTAGTCCGGGCGTTCAAACATATCATCCATAATAAGGGTACAGTGAAAGAAACAGTGGAGCTTTATGAGGAATTAGTTAATTCACCATTAAATGTATAATGGACGGTGACAAAAATGTCTCATATTATTGGTATTGATATAGGGACCAGTGGAATCAAAGTTGGGGCAATGGATAGGGAAGGAATATTAGGCTGCTTGGAATATCAGCCTTACTCCCTTCTTTTCCCTGCCCATGGTTTGGCCGAAATAGATTTAGAGGATGTTTGGCGGAAGACAAAGTCGTTATTTTTAAAGGTCTGGAGTCAGGTAGAGCGGTTAGGTGCCGTAGATGCAATCTCTCTTTCTACTTTTTGTAATTGTTCTGTTTTTTTGAATGAAGAAGGAGAGCCTTTATCACAAGGGATAATGTACTTTGACCAGCGTAGCAAGTTTGAATCCAGCTGGGTGAAAGATGTTATCGGTGAGGACCGGATATTCGAAGTGTCGAAAAACCGAATGGAGCCAGGAATGTTTACAATTACGACTCTTCTTTGGTTTAAGAATAATCATCCAGATCTCTATGATCAGATGTATAAATGGGGAAACCTATCCACGTTTATCTTGAATAAGCTGACCGGCAGTTTTGTCATGGATTGGACTCAAAGCTCTTTTACAGGAATGTACGATTTGAAAAATTATGAGTGGTCTTTGGACATTATAATGAAAGTAGGCATAGATAGGGAAAAACTTCCATCAGTGGTTGATCCAGCTTCCATTGTCGGCAATTTGGCTCTTGAAGAGATTGGTATAGAGGGCATACCAGTATTTGCCGGAGCTGCGGACACTGCTTGCTCCACTGTTGCACTCGGTGTCGGGATCAATGACATGTTTGAATCGGTAGGGACTTCGAATGTGCTGACTGTTTGTACCGATAATCCTGACAACTTGGATAATCGTTTTTTAAACAGATGCCATGTAATGAAACACCGCTGGCTCTCCCACGGCGCGATGTCATTTCCAGGTGCATGCATTCAGTGGTTTTATGAACAATTCTTAAAGCCGGAAGGGTATTCCAAGGATATTCTTGAAAACTTATGCAAGCAATCTCATATTGGTGCAGGCGGAGTATTCTTTCTGCCGTACATGCAGGGAGAACGATCGCCTATCTGGAATTTCGACGCAAGAGGAGTATTTGCGGGAATCAATTTAAATACTTCCAAAGCTGATATGTTCAGAGCTATATTAGAAGGATGTGCTTTCGGGCTCAAACAGATTTATGAAATTATCGAAACAAACTATCAGCTTCATGTGGAAAGCTTCCCATCTATCGGTGGGGGAGCAAAAAATAAGGAATGGGCTGGTATTAAATCAAACATCCTGAATAAAAAAATCCATCTGAAGGATATATCCGAAACGGCAGTCTTAGGAACATGTTTAATTGCTGGTTCATCAATCGGTTACTATTCATCTTTGGAAGAAGCAGCAAAGGCAGTCAGAAATCGCACTGTTTGCACTATAGAACCAAATACTGCTGTATTAAGCCAATATGAGGAACTATATGAGGTATTCAAGCAATTATATCCATCGTTGCAGATGTTCTTTGCTCTAAGTTCCAAATCCAGACGAGAGAAAAACTCTCTTGAAGAAATAGTGTAGAATTTTGTAAGCCCTTACATCAGGTTGCGCATCTGCTGTGTATTTTAATAAATGAAATTTGGGGGAGGCAAGACAATGGCTTTACCTGAATCTGAATTTCGCACGAAGAATAAATCCAACTACCGTTGGATAGTCCTCTTGATCATATTCATTCTGTATATTGTCTGTTATGCGGATCGCGCAAATATAGGTGTGCTGCTGCCGTTTATTCAAGAAGACTTTGTTCTTAGTAACTTTCAGGCAGGTGCAATCTCAAGTTTCTTTTTCTTAGGCTATGCTGTATCACAAATTCCAGCTGGTTTTTTACTCAGTAAAAGAGGGACTCGCAGCATTGTAGCCATCGCAGCTATTGCATTTTCCATAGTCACTTTCCTTCTGGGGACTGTCTCAGGTGCGGCAATGCTGATTTTGCTCCGTTTAGCTCTGGGTCTGGCTGAAGGACCAGTTCCTGTCAGTATGTCTACAACGATAAATAACTGGTTCCCAGCTAAAGAAAAAGCGACTGCAACTGGTGTTTATATTGCTTCTACACAGCTTGCTCCGATATTTGTACCAATCGTGACCACGGCAATCGCTGTTTCATTAGGCTGGCGTTATGTGTTTTTCTGGTTTGCGGTTCCAGGTATCATCATAGCCATCATTTGGTACTTTTTGGTTAGGACAAAACCGGAAGAAAGTACCAAAGTATCCAAAGCCGAATTGGAATATATCCGCCATGAAGAGGCTCCCATAATGGAATCGGTAGTACAGGAAGAAAAATCACTTGGATGGATTGATAAAGTGATTCGTTACAAGAAGGTGGAGCCATTAAGTACCTACAAAAGCATTTTCACCTCTTGGAATATCATGGGTAATACATTTACTTACTTCTTAATGAATAGTGTTTTGTATGGCATGTTAACTTGGGTCCCGATGTATCTGGTTAATGCCAAGGGCTATTCCTTTATGCAAATGGGGTTTGTTGCGGCCACTCCTGCAGTTGGCGGATTGGTTGGTGCTATTTTAGGAGGGATCATATCAGATAAAGTTTTTCTCAATAGGCGTAAACCAACCATGTTGATTACAGCAATCGCTACAGCGATCATGATGCTTGTTGTGATAAATATTCCAGACAATGGAGCGGTTGTAGCAATAAGTCTAGCTCTGGCTGGATTCTTCCTCAATATCGGGTGGCCGGCATTTACTGCCTATCCTATGGGACTTACAACCAGGGAAACCTTTCCAGTGGCGATTGCTACGGTAAATAGTGGTGGAAACCTAGGGGGATTTTTTGCTCCAATGATAGTAGGAGCAATTCTGGATGCGACAGGGAATTATGATATTGCCTTCGGTTTCTTTGGGATATTGCTTGTTCTCGGGTTCCTCATCATTCTCACATTGAAAGAACCTAAGGTAGCATGACATGGACTTTAGCTGAATCCGCAATTCATGTTAAATGAATAATGTGTTTTTTATGTCGGGGGCATGGAAAATTCCATTGCCTTTCTTTTTTCAATTAGAAAAGAAGGCACCATTATAATAAAATAGTAATTACAAGAAATAAGAAGAGAAGGTAGGAATTATCAATGAACGGTTTAAATATCAATACCACTCCCGGTTTTTTTACCAGAATTAATGCAGCGAAGACAAAGCTGAGGGATTCTGAGAAAAAGATAGTTGAGTTCATTGAAAATCATCAAGAAGAAATCATTCATCTGTCTATTACGGAAGTTGCAGAAAGAAGTGAAACAAGTGAATCCTCTGTTGTCCGTTTATGTAAGCGGCTCGGGTATAAAGGATTTCAGGACTTTAAAATTCATCTGGCCAAAGAGGTTGTTGCCCCAGACAAGCAGATTTCGGAAGTGATCGAAAAAGGTGATGATTTCATTACAATAAAAAAGAAGGTTTTCCAATCAAATATCCAAGCTCTGTATGATTCCATTGAAGTATGCAGCGACGAGGAAATCCAGGAAGCTGTAAAAGCGATATCTAAAGCAAGGTTGATTGAATTTTATGGTACCGGTGGTTCAGGAACAGTTGCGCTGGATGCTCACCATAAGCTATTAAAACTAGGGATAAAATCGTTTGCCTATAATGATGCTGTACTCCAGGCAATGTCCGCCAGCGTGCTTACAGAACAGGATGTTGTGATAGGGATTTCCCATACTGGATCGAATAGAGAAGTTCTGGCAGCCATGGAATTGGCTAAAGAGGCAGGAGCAACACGGATTTGCATTACCAATTCAACTAAGTCACCGATTACAAAAATATCTGATATCGTCCTTCAAACAGCGTCGAATGAAACATTATTCCGCACAGATGCAATATCCTCCAGGATTGCTCAGTTGACGATTGTCGATGTGTTAGTGGCAGCTGTAGCTAACCAGAGATACGAATATTATCTATCTAATTTACAGAAGACTCGCACCTCGACCACTGGAAAAAAACTGTAGGGAGATTTCTTCTTTGGAGATATATTTGAAGGAAACTTCCACCTGTTTAATGTATCGGAAATTGAAAACGAATTCCTTAATAGTTTGATTTCCATCCCAAAAAGGAGGAGAAAAACTTGAAGAGCAAGGTTTATCTGACTAGGAAGCTGCCAAGAGAAGTTCTTGATAAGCTATCTGGCTATTTTCAATTGAAAATGTGGGAGGAAGAAAACATACCTGTACCGAGAGATGTTTTGCTGAAAGAAATAGAAGATACAGATGGCTTATTATGTTTGTTAACAGATGCCATTGATGAAGAAATGGTAAATAGAGCTGCTCAGCTAAAGGTTATTTGTAACCTGGCTGTCGGCTATGACAATATCGATATGGAAGCAGCGGCAAAGAAAGGTATCATCATTACAAATACGCCGGGAGTTTTGACCGAAACTACAGCCGATTTGACTTTTGCATTGTTAATGGCAGCTGGACGGAGAGTTGTGGAAGCATCAGATACATTGCGCAGTGGGGGCTGGGGAGCGTGGTCCCTAATGCAGTTGACGGGACAGGATATTCACGGCGCTACCATAGGCATCATTGGATTGGGCCGAATTGGAGAAGCACTTGTGAAACGGGCGAAAGGCTTTGATATGAACGTACTTTATTATAGTCGAACCAGAAAGATTAACAAGGAACAGGAACTGGATATCTCATATGCAAATCTGCCTGACTTATTACGACAGTCTGATTATGTATGTATCATGATTCCGTATAACGATGAATCCCACCACATGATTGGGGAAGAAGAATTATCACTCATGAAAAACACTGCGATATTAGTAAATTCATCAAGAGGCGGAATTGTCGATGAGGATGCTCTATATAATGCCTTGAGCCGAGGGGACATATGGGCGGCAGGGCTGGATGTTTTCGAACAAGAGCCGGTACGCCTTGAGCATCCATTACTTTCCTTGCCAAACGTGGTCGCGCTGCCACATATAGGAAGTGCCAGTGTAAGAACCAGAATGCAGATGGCTCATTTAGCTGCTGATAATTTGGTAAGTGCCCTGACTAGAGGTATTCCTATTACTCCTGTCCGTGAACACTGAGTGATTTCCATATAAGTTGAGAGCCAGTATGCACGGTGCGTTTGAGGATGACCAGTGCCGGGAACATTTCCTTTAACAAAGGAGATGAAGCCCATGCACTACAATCTGGAAGGAAAAGTAGCAATCGTTACCGGGGCCAATGATGGTATTGGTCTGGAAACAGCAAAAGCATTTCTGGATGAAGGAGCCAAAGTCGTCGGAGTCAGCTTGAAAACAGATGATGTGAAGGACATGGCGGATCGTTCTTCGTTCCTGCCGCTGGCACTGGATCTGACAGATGAAGGTGCAGCGGATAAAGTAGTGGAGGCTGCCGTCTCCCATTTCGGGAAGCTGGATATGTTAGCTAATATTGCTGGAATTGCCATCTATAAAGATAGCTTCATGGATGTGACACTTGATATTTGGCGTGAGACTTTCGAGACGAACTTGTTTGCAGTGGTAGCCCTGACGAAGGCTGCCATTCCGGAACTGAAGAAACAGCCGGGTGCAAGCATCGTGAATGTGGCATCCGAAAGCGGGCATGTGCCGGATTCGTTCGCGATAGATTATAGCGCAAGCAAAGCAGCCATTCTCAATCTCACGCAGGCTTTGGCTGATGAATTCGGCGGGGATATCCGAGTGAATGTCGTCTCACCAGGTCCGACGCGGACGACGATGTGGAATAAACCCGGCGGCATGGTCGATATGCTCAGCGATATGTTCGATAAAGAAGGCGAGGAGGCTGTCAGCTACTTCGCGAAGGAAGTCCGTCAGATACCTCGCGGGGAAATCGGCAAGCCGGAGGAGATCGCCAATGTGATTGCCTTCTTGGCTTCCGATAAAGCAGCATATGTCAATGGCGCGGAAATTCCGGTGAACGGCGGATCGGTCAAATATAAATGAATTCTGTTATAATGGTATGACTGCGGTATGCAGTCATGCTATTTTTATATTCTACATAAAAGATGGAAGGGATACCTATGGTTTTTGCCGTAAGTTTAGTAATAGGACTCCTTGCAGCAGCGCTCGGCAGTCTGGTAGGTTTGGGAGGAGGAATCATCCTTGTGCCGTCGCTGCTGATTTTGAGCAGCTTTTGGGAGGGATTCAGTTGGGCTACACCACAAGCAATCGTTGGTGTATCTGTCATCTTTATGATTTTTACAGGCTTGTCTTCTACGCTTACATATATGAAAAGCGGGCGGGTTGATTACAAAAGCGGACTCATTTTCTTGGCAGGCGGGATGCCGGGAGCTATTCTTGGTTCATTCCTGAATCGTTTTATCTCGGGTGATGGTTTTTCGCTATACTTTGGCATACTGGTGCTGCTTGTTTTCTTTATGTTCTTCGTAAAACGCAAGGAACGAGAAGTGATCAACCCGAAAGGTATCATCGTTACAAAAGAGATCGACGGAACCACATATACATATAGCTTCCGTTTCATAGCGGCATTTGTACTGTCGTTGTTTGTGGGACTGCTTTCCGGTATGTTCGGCATTGGCGGAGGCAGCTTCATGGTGCCTGCCATGATCCTGATGTTCGGATTCCCGGCACATGTCGCTGTCGCCACAAGTATGCTGATGGTATTTTTCCTGAGTATCGTTAGTACTGTCATGCATATTTCCCTCGGGCATGTGGAATGGAACGTTGTATGGGCCTTTATTCCAGGGGCGATTCTTGGCGGTATACTCGGAGCGAAAGTCAACCAGCTGCTCAAGGGGAATACGGTTGTCTGGATATTGCGTATCATGCTCGTATTAGTTGCTGTCCGTCTGATCTGGGATGGGTTGTCGTAATAAAGGAGTAGAGAAGGATGCAGGAAAAGCTGACTATCAACTACACAAATGATTTGCATAGCTATTTTGAAAACTGGCCGAAGATCACCGGTTATTTGAAGCGGAATAAGCAGAAGCTTACGGATGCTGGGGAAACATGCTGGCTGATTGATATTGGTGATCATGTCGATCGATCCCGGCCGATTGCAGAGGCATTCCGCGGCAAAGCGAACATAAGCTTGCTGAATGAAGCGGGTTATGATTTCGCCACGATCGGGAACAATGAAGGGATCACACTGGATTATGATGATCTTTATCATTTATATGATGAAGCGGAATTCCGTGTAGCCGTAGCGAATCTCCATTCACAAAAGGATGAGGATCCTGGCTGGATGGAGTCTTCCTGGATTGTCGAAACTGCCGGCGGGATGAAAGTCGGCATGATCGGGCTGACGGCGCCTTTTCCGGATTTCTATAATCTGATCGGCTGGGATATCGAGGATCCAATGCAAGTGCTGAAGCGTGAGATCGGCAAGCTTGGGCCTTCCTGTGATGTGGTTGTATTGCTTTCCCACTTAGGTATTTATGCGGATCGTGATATAGCGGCTGCCTTTCCGGAAATAGACATAATCATTGGCGGGCATACCCATCATCTGCTTCATGAAGGCGAATATGTAAATCAATGCCTGATCACGACTGCAGGCAAGCAGGGCTTTTATTTCGGTGAAGTGGAAATCATCTGGGACGCAGAACAGCAAGTCATCATCGAAAAGAAAGCCAAGGCCATACCCGTGGCAGACTTGGAAGAGGATGCCGACATGGCTGAGCAGGTTGCGGTCTATTCGGATAACGCAGTGAAAGCCATGCATCGTCCTGCCGTTGTGCTGCCGGATCCAATGCCGTCTGCTCCATATGAAGATTCCCATGTGATGGATCTTTTGACAGATTATCTGCATCGATGGACGGGCGCAGATCTTGCTTTTCTGAATGCCGGCGTGCTGCTGGATAGTTTTCCGGCAGGAGCTGTATCCTATATGGATATCCACCGAATCTGCCCGCATCCGATCAATCCCGCAACGGTACCATTGACGGGCGAAGAGCTGCAACAGATTGTCGACGCTGCCCTGCAGCCCGATTTCGTCACTTTCCCGCTCAAAGGTTTCGGCTTCCGCGGCAAGGTCATCGGAAAGATGGTGTACAGCGGATTATCGTTTGATATAGCTGGTACGACAGCAAAACCGAAAGCGGTGAATTTGCGGATCAACGGCAAGCCGCTTGAACCGGAACGACGCTATATCACTGCCATGGCTGATACATTCACTTTCGGCAGTTTGCTCCCGTGTATCAAGCAGGCGGAAGGAAAGAAATATTATATGCCGGAAATGCTTCGGGATCTGCTCCTGGAAGCATTGAAGGAAATTGAAAAATGAGCAAACACCTCCGTTTTTCCTACATAGGATATAACGGAGGTGTATTTAAATTGATGACTGTAGAACCCATGTTTTTGGAAGGGAAGCCTTTTACCGCCGTAACAGTCAAACTGCCGAAAACAACCCTGCTGGTCGTGTCGAATGATGTCGGTTATATCATGTGCGGAGCGCTGGATGTTGATTTGCTCAATGACAGATTAGCCGATCGAAACATCATTTCCGGGAGGGCGGTCGGTGTCAAGACGATAGAGCAGCTGCTGGCTGCACCGCTTGAAAAAGTAACGGATGCTTCTTTGGCGTACGGCTGGAAACCTGGTATCACAGGTAAAGAAGCGCTGCTCCTCCTGCCTTGAAAAAATTGTCGAAGCCTGTATCATCATTCTAGATTGTTTGCCGTTTTTCTGGTACTATTTTATCAGAATGGAATGTTGGAGAAGATAAGGGGTACGACAATGAGATTAGTTTCGACAAAATCGGTAAAGCCCGGAAGCCGGCTCGCCCAGCCCGTATATAATGATAAAGGCAGTATACTTATCCAGCGGGATGTGGAATTGACGGCTGGTATTATCGATCGTTTAAAGGAGCTAAGGTATACCTATGTCTATATCCGGGATGACAGGCTGCAGGACATCGAGCTTGCATTCTCCACTTCCAATGAAGAGCGCCTAAAAGCGATGCAGGTCATCCATAAGTCCTTTCAGGAAATCAAGCGAAGTGAAAACGGACGATATTTGACAGACAAAATGACTGAAAAAATCACGAGTTCCATCCAGGAGATGGTAAGCAATCTTCGGCCGAAGCGCCAAACATTGACGATCCTATCCGATATGCTCATATACGACGATTATATCTTTTCTCATTCAGTCAATGTCGCGCTGTATGCGATGGCGATTGCCAACGAAATGCGGCTTCCGATTTCCGTTGTCGAGGAAATCGGATTCGGAGCCATTTTGCATGATGTAGGAAAAATGTTTGTCCCCCAGGAAATTCTGCAGAAGACCGGAAAACTGACGGACGCAGAATTCGAGCAGATCAAGGAGCATACGACGAAAGGCTTTCATTATTTACGCCAGATGAACAATATCCCGCTTGTCATAGCACATTGCGCTTACCAGCATCACGAACGGATAAATGGTTCTGGTTACCCCCGCGGCATAAGCGGTCCGGATATTCATTTCTATGCCAAGATTATCGGCATCGCTGATGTATTCGACGCTGTGACGAGCAACCGTGTATACCGGGATGCCATGCTGCCGCATGAAGGCTTGGAAATATTATTTGCCGGAGCAGGCGATCAGTTCGATATGGAGATGGTCGAGGCCTTCAAAAGAAGTGTGGCCATTTATCCAACAGGGCTGACTGTACGGCTGAGTGATGGCCGCATGGGCATCGTCATCCGGCAGAATGAGGATATCAATACCCGGCCGATTGTCCGGATTTTGCAGGAGGCCGATGGGACGGATCCGGAGCCATATGAAGTGGATCTGTATGAGCATTTGAATATCACGGTAGTCGCTTGTTCGACATCAGCTGAGAGCGACTAGCCTATTCTAAGCTCCCTTGGTCAAGCATAAGCTTGTTTCAAGGGGGTTTTTTCATGCGTCCATGGCAGCGCAGAGCTTCTAAAGCACCACCTTCCTTTCGCCATGTGCTCCTGATGAGCATATTGCTTTTCCTGCTGTTGACGTCCTTGAGTCTATGGCTGGTGAATAGGGGATTGGAGCCGACGCTTATGGCAATTGCCGAGACGAAGACAGAGCAGTTTGCCAAACAGGCGATCAACCAGGCAGTGCAGGCGGAGAAGGAAGCGGATTTGGACTTGAATGCATTCGTGCAAGTAGAGAAAGATGCGAATGGGAATGTCACACATGCCAGCTGGGATGCTGCAACCGTGAATGAAGTGCTGCGGAAGGTGACTTTTCGCGTACAGAATTATTTGCGGCTGATGGAGGATGGGGAAATGCCTGCCATCAGTCAGGAGCAGCTGGCAGAGGAGGCTGCGGCCGATGTCATCCAGGAGAAATTGGAGGAAGATCCGACTCTGGTCGATATACCGCTTGGTCAAGCAACCAATAATGCTTTGCTTGCCAATCTTGGTCCGCGGATCCCGGTGAAATTCGAAATGATCGGTTATGTGGAGTCTGGTGTCGATGTAAAGGTGGAGGAATATGGCATCAACAATGCAATGTTCGTCTTCATGGTCGAAATCAAAGCAAATGTCCGGATCATCATCCCATTCTCAACCAAGACGACGACAGTGAAACAGGATGTGCTGCTTGGCAGCACGGTCATCCAGGGGCAAGTACCGGAATTTTATAATAATGGAGGGGGATCTGGTTCATCACCATCGTTCTCCATACCAATGCAAAAGGAAGGCGAATGACTTTCAGCCTTCCCTTTTTTGCTGTTTTGATTTTTGTTCCCAAATTCTTAGGTAAGGGTATGGATCGAAGGAAAATTCCGATCTTCCATTGTCTTTATACATACCATAATGCAAATGCGGCGGGAATTTCCCTGATGTTCCAGGCGGGCCGTAACCGCTTGCGCCTACATAGCCGATGACATCACCGGGTTTGACGACATCCCCGACAGATACCCCTTTTTCAAACCCGTTCAAATGGGCATAGTAGTGATAAATATTATTGCTGTCCCGAAGACCGATGCGCCAGCCGCCGTACAGATTCCAGCCCTTTAGTTCAATGACACCGTATGTGGTTGCGTACACAGGCACACCATAATTGGCGAAGATATCCGTGCCTTCATGAATCCTTCTTCCGCCAAAGCCCCTGGCATCTCCCCATGTGTTCCGATAGCTGTAGTTATGGCGGAGCGGCAGCGGAAAAGAGCGCTCGTCCAGTTCGATCGTATCGAACTTTTCATAGAGCTTGGCCGTATTCATGATGGTCTGGACGGTAAGATCACGTTCATAATAATGCCAGAGGGCAATCTTGATGTCGTTCTTCGTCGTCCCGATCCTCTGGATGAAAGAAGCTACCGTGTAAAGGACATCCTCTGGATTGTCGGGATCGGCCTTCTTGTCCCCATCGCCATCCCGTCCTAAACCATGGAACCATATAATGGAGGATTCATCTGCATCGTCCCCATGTTTGGCAGCGCCAAACCATTTCTCCTCCGGAATTTCGATTGCAATCAATTTCTCTTCTTTGGATTCTGTCGGGAGATTATGCTCATACTGATCGATTGCAGCCAGATAATACCAAGGAAGTCCTGTGGCAGCTGCCGTCTTTTTGTAAAGTGCCATGCGCTCCTGCTTGGCCTCATCGCTTTTTTCCGCTCCTTTGACAGAAGCCGGGAATGGAAAGCTTGAGAACAGGAGGATCAGCAGCATGGCAATGTATATCTTTTTCATGTGCTGCTCACCTTTCCTTGTACGTTTGCTGTTAGTTTGTACAGAGATCGGAATTTCATGAGTCATAATCACGAGTCCCGAAGGAAGGGAAGCGAAATTATAATGGAAATATGCTAAACTAGAGGCAGGATAGGGGAGTCGATAGTGGTGAAAACAACAGTACAAGGCAAACATTATGAAGTTGTGCAGGATATAAAGGGAGCCTTTCAGGAACAGGCATTCCAAAACCGCTACAGCGAAATCTTGACGAAATATGATTATATTGTAGGTGACTGGGGATATGAACAGCTTCGTCTGAAAGGTTTCTTTGACGACGATAATCCGAAGGCCACCTTCGACACGAAAATCAGCACATTGGAAGATTATTTGTATGAGTATTGCAATTTTGGGTGTGCCTACTTTGTCCTGAAAAAGCTTCCGGCAAAGTAAGTGCAAGAGAGGGGCAATGACAATGTACTTTGTGGATAAACGAAAAATAGAAGAAGTCCTTACATATATGGAAGAACTGCTGGCTGCAGAGATTCCTTCCGGGGAAGGGATTTCCGAAAAGCTTGCTGCCGAACGCCGGGCGCAGCTCTTGATCGAGGGTATCCTTGATACGGGAAATAGTGTGATCGACGGATTCATCATGCGTGATCCGGGCAGCTATGATGATATTATCGACATCCTTGCCGACGAACAGGTGATAGAGGAAGATACGGCACCGGCCTTCAAGGAAATCATTGCATTGCGCAAAATGCTTACTGGCGATTATCTGCATGTGGATCACAAAAAGCTTGCTGAAACGATGGAGGAATATAAGGGATTGCTGGGGCATTATGTGGAATGGGTAAGGGCATATCTGGTGAATGAGACGCGGACAGCTTCCGCTTTTGCAAGGAGCGGTGACAATGAAAGCATATGAAGGGTATCTGATTGATTTAGATGGAACCATGTATCTTGGGAATGAACGGATCGAAGCGGCCCCAGGATTCATCCGCAGCTTGAAGGATGCGGGTAAAAAGCATCTTTTCGTGACGAATAACTCCACGCGTACACAGGAGCAGGTGGCGGCAAAGCTTCGTCACATGGATATTGAAGCCGATCCAGAAGATGTATTCACGACGAGTATGGCAACAGCTGCCTATATTCGCGAGCATGATCCGAAAGCGCGGGTATATGCCATTGGGGAAGAGGGGCTTTTCGATGCCCTGGCAAAAGAGGAACTCACGTTGGCAGAAGAGGACTGCGATTATGTCGTAATCGGCCTAGATACCAACATTACATACGAAAAGCTGGCAAAGGCATGCTTGCTTGTCCGGGCAGGTGCAAAGTTCCTTTCGACGAACAGTGACCGGGCACTGCCGACCGAAGCAGGCTTGATGCCCGGCAACGGGTCGCTGACGGCTGTCATTTCCGTAAGCACTGGCATCGAACCGACATTCATCGGGAAACCAGAAAGCATCATGATGGAACAGGCCAGGAAGCTATTGGATCTGGACAGGGAACAAGTCCTCATGGTAGGTGACAATTACCTGACAGACATCACTGCCGGAATCAGGGCGGGAATGGACACACTGATGGTATGCACCGGTTTTACAAAACGGGACGAGCTTCCATCCCTTGATCCAAAACCGACTTATACAATCGATACGCTGAACGAATGGGAATTCAAATAAAGAGCAGCCCCGTCAATGGGGGCTGCTCTTTTTTCCTTGGAAAAACCCCAGTGATAGCAGTTCCTGATGCCCTCCGCAGGATTCCTTACATTTTTTAAAAAAGCAGCCTTTCCAAGCTGCTGCTTCTTTTTAACCATCGATATTTTGTTCTTCATTCTGACTGTGTGCAAGCCTGCTGGCTGCTGCAGCAGCAATAGCCCCGACAATATCATCCAGGAACGTATGGCATTCCCCGGTGCTCTTATCATTGAGCTTTGCCAGGATGCCTGGCTTCTGCTTGTCGATGTAGCCGTAATTCGTGAATCCGATGGAGCCATATAGGTTGATGATGGAGAGTGCGATCACCTCATCGATACCATATAAACTCTCATCCCGCGCCAGGTTATCCTGCAGCGGCTGTTCCAGTTTCCCCTGTTCGGTAAGTACATCAAGCTGGATACCTGTCAGGATGGCGTTCTGGACCTCTCTTTTGGACAAGACACGTTCCACATTATAAATGCAGCGATCCATAGTCAGGCCAGGATAATATTTATTCTGCAGGAAATGGACAAGCTCTGCAATGTCTTCGATTTGTACACCACGCTCGATTAGCCATTCCCGTGCCTTTTTCTCTAATTCTGTTGTCATGAGATCACTTCGCTTTCCTATGTATGATTCTGTTAGCAGTATACCCTTTTAGCTTATGCGCCAATCATCAGGTCTGAACATGAATCTCGCCGCTGCTTCATAACATAAAGCAGGAGGTGTTTGCCCGTGTTGCAGCTGATGCAGAAATATATGCCCGGATTCAGCGGGAAACCGGTTTCCTATCGCAATTATCATGCCTATCGGACGGCGGATCGATTATATGTCATCATACCAGCCAGGACGGACCAAGACAGCTATTATGAATTGGCTGCCATCACTGCTTATTTGCAGGAGGCGGGCTTTCCGCGTCTTGCGCAGCCGATGCTAACGACAGAAGGACAGATTTTGACGGTATATGAAAATACAGCCTACCTGGTCGTGGAAATGCCGCCGCCCTATACGAGGGATCTCCAAGCCCATGGTGTTGAATTGGCTTCCTTCCATCAGCTTGGTGCCAGCTGTCCGTTTGCGCCCGATACGCTATCCAGCTATGGAAAATGGGGGGATTTATGGACGGCGCGTTTGTCACAGGCCGAAAAGCTCTATGCAGAAATGTATCAAAAACGTCCCCTTGTCCATGAGGAGAGAGTATTCCTCGATACATTTTATTATGTGATCGGGAGGACCGAACTCGCGATACAATATCTGAATGAAACGAATGATGAATTCCGTTTTACGGAATCCGATCAGCCAACGACTGTATTCATGAAATACCGATCCGAGCTGGCAGACACATATGTACTGCCCCATACAATCGTTTATGATCATCCAGCACGTGATCTGGCGGAATATACAAGGAATTCCTTCTTCAACGAGGAAATGAATGAAGCTGCCGAATTCCTGCGGTCTTATATGCAGGTGCGTCCTCTCTCGGTTTTCGGAATGAGGCTGCTGTATGCCAGGCTGATCATGCCGCTTCATCTGTTCGATCAAATGGAAAAGGGACTGGCAGGGACCGCGGGGAAAGAATATGAAAAACTTATCATGCAGCAAAGTGTATATGAACAGCGCCTGGCCGGGCTATTTCAGTATATGCAGGTGGATCCGCAGGTACTCGAGATACCTTTGTTGGAAAATTTTTTGTAAAGTTGGTTGCGATGGCAGATTGATAGAGTTATAATGTCCTTTATATAAAAACAATTGTTTATTTCAGATGGACAGGAGGCTGGATGGGATGAAGCAAAAGATTCAAATCGGCTTATGCGGCCTTGGGACAGTCGGAAGCGGCGTTGTTCAGATTTTGCAGGAGCATCAAGAACAAATACGCTATAAGCTTGGCTGTGAAGTGGAAGTGGCCAAGATTCTCGTCAAAAACAAAGACAAGAAGAGGGAATATGTAGAGGATCCCGGTATTTTGACGATAGAGCCTGCCGATATCACGGATAATCCGGCGATCGATATTGTCGTCGAAGTGATGGGCGGGCTGGAAGATACGTATCAGCTGCTGGAGCGCAGCATCCGTAATCGTAAACAGATTGTGACAGCCAATAAAGACCTGATGGCAGAGCACGGTGATAAGCTGTTTGCGCTGTCCCAGGAATTTGATACCGATATTTACTACGAGGCCAGTGTTGCCGGCGGTATCCCGATCCTGCGATCGCTGAGTGATGGCCTTGCTTCAGATAAGATCCAGAAAGTGATGGGGATTGTCAATGGAACGACGAATTTCATCCTGACGAAGATGACAGATGAAAAACTATCCTTTGAAGCAGTGCTGGCGGAGGCGCAGGAGCTCGGATTCGCAGAAGCTGATCCGACTTCGGACGTGGAGGGCCTGGATGCTGCCCGCAAGATGACCCTGCTGGCTAACCTGGCTTTCAAGATGCCTGTGGCATATGGGGATGTCGAAGTGGCCGGCATCACTTCCATCTCTCAGGAAGATATCGAGTTTGCGGGGAGGCTCGGTTATATCGTCAAGCTGATTGGGATTGCAGCCGCGGATGATGGGAAAGTCGAGGTGAGTGTGGAGCCGACACTGCTGCCGGAAGCACATCCACTCGCACAGGTGAAGAATGAATTCAATGCTGTCTATGTATATGGGCAGGCAGTCGGGGAGACGATGTTCTACGGGCCGGGAGCAGGCGGACTGCCGACAGCGACGGCAGTCGTATCGGATTTGATGGAAGTGGTCAAAAATATCCGGCTTGGCGTAAACGGAAAGGCTTATGTGCAGCCGCAATACAAGACTGCTTTAAAAGATGATACCGAAAAACATGCAAAGTACTTCATCAGGGTGGAAGCAGAGGACCAGACGGGTGCATTCCACGCAGTCACCAATGTGTTTGCCGGACAGGATGTCTCATTTGCGAAGATCCTGCAGCTGCCGCATACTAGCTCGAAGACAGCTGAGGTCGTCATGGTGACACACAAACACAGTAAGCAGCAAATCGAAAACAGCATACAGCAGCTGGAGCAATTGGACGTCGTGAAACGAGTCATCAGCTGCTATCGTGTAGATGGAGAGGATTGAGCAGGATGGTATGGAATGGATTATTGGAAGCTTATAAGGAGCATTTGCCGATTTCGGATGAAACACCAGCTGTCAGTCTTGGGGAGGGCAACACACCTCTTGTGAAGCTGGAGAAAATATCAGCAGCGTATGGGATTGAAGCATATGCCAAAATCGAAGGTGCGAACCCTACGGGAAGCTTCAAGGACCGCGGCATGGTGATGGCAATTGCCAAGGCAAAAGAAGCAGGGGCAAAAGCAGTCATCTGTGCCTCCACAGGGAATACTTCGGCTTCGGCAGCTGCGTATGCAGCACGTGCCGGGATGCGCTGCTTTGTCGTTATTCCGGAAGGCAAAATAGCCCAAGGCAAGCTTGCACAGGCTGTCATGTACGGAGCGGAAATCTTCTCGATAGAAGGCAACTTCGATGATGCACTGCGCGTGGTACGGAACTTGAGTGAGACGGAGCCAGTCGCGCTTGTCAATTCCGTCAATCCATATCGTCTCGAGGGGCAGAAGACAGCAGCCTTCGAGCTTTGCGAACAATTGGGACAAGCTCCTGATTATCTGTTCATTCCAGTCGGCAATGCAGGCAATATCAGTGCTTACTGGAAAGGCTTCAAAGAATATGGGCAAGAAAAAGGATTCCACCTGCCCGTACTGAAAGGCTATCAAGCAAGCGGGGCTGCACCGATCGTGCATGACCGCGTATTCGAGAATCCCGAGACCGTCGGTACAGCCATCCGTATCGGGAATCCGGCAAGCTGGCAAAAGGCGACTGCTGCCAGGGATGAATCAGGCGGGACGATCGATGAGGTGACAGATGGGCAAATCATCGCTGCTTATCAGAAAATCGCCCGCGAGGAAGGCATATTTGCGGAACCGGGATCATGCGCATCATTCGCAGGACTTTTGAAGGCACTGGAACAGGATGAGGTGGGAAAAGGTTCGAGAGTGGTCTGCGTGCTCACCGGGAATGGATTGAAGGATCCGAATACAGCGATCGAATACAGCACGATCCAGCCGCTTGTCCTCCCGAATGAAGAGAAAGTGATTGCGGACGCCATCAAGGAGCGGATGTAAATGAAGCGCTGGCAAATAAGCGTCCCGGCAAGCACGGCCAATATCGGACCTGGCTTCGATTCTGTCGGAATCGCCTTGAATCTGTATCTGGAATTGGAAGTGCAGCCGGGAGATGAGTGGGAATTCATCCCGATGTCAGATGCAGTTCAAGGTCTGCCGTCCGGCAAGGATAATATGATTTATGAAACAGCGATGTTCGCTGCCAAACGCTATGGATATGAAGAGCTGCCAGCCTGTACGGTCCGCATGAGCAGCAATATCCCGTTGGCAAGGGGGCTTGGCAGCAGTGCGACTGCCCTGGTGGCCGGGATAGAGCTGGCGGACAGCCTTTTATCGCTGCAGCTTAGCAATGAAGAAAAGCTGGAGATCGCTGTTGGTTTGGAAGGCCATCCAGACAATGCAGCCCCGTCTATTTTGGGAGGCTGCGTGATTGGATATTATGATGACAAGGTCCATTATGTTCAGGCTCCCATCAAGGATGTGCGCTTCCTGGCTGTGATCCCGCCTTTCAAGCTGGCAACAGCGGATGCCAGAGCGATCCTGCCGGAGCAGCTTCCATATAAAGAAGCGGTGAAGGCAAGCGGCATTGCCAATGTAGCGGTGGCTGCCTTGCTGCAGCAGGATTGGCAGCTGCTTGGGGAAATGATGGATAAAGATCTTTTCCACCAGCCCTACAGACAGCTGATGATCCCGCATTATGGGGAAATAGCTGATTCCTTGCAGGAGGCGGCATATGGTGTCTACTTGAGCGGAGCCGGCCCGACGATGATTGCTGTCCTGGATGAAGCAGGAGCAGATGCCATTCATGCGGATTATCAGAACAAATATCCGGACTTTGAATGGCTGCTGCTTTCCTGCGCTGCAAAAGGCAGCTGTGCAGAAGAGCTGGCCATCGAAGCGTGAGAAAAACCCACAGAAGCGATTTCTGTGGGTTTTCAGATTGAAAATAGAAAACAGCGGGGATCGATCCTACCCGCTGTTTTATGCATTGTATTAAAATACTTGCTCGATCTCACGCACACCAGGAACCTCAGCCATCAAGGCACGTTCGATTCCGGCTTTCAATGTGATCGTAGAGCTTGGGCAGTTACCGCATGCTCCCATGAGACGCAGACGCACGATACCTTCATCAACATCGACAAGCTCGACGTCGCCGCCATCACGAAGCAAGAATGGACGTAATTTATTCAGAACTTCTTGTACTTGGTTTTCCATCATCCATTTTCCCCCTTACGATTATATATACATTATAAATCCTTTCCGTCAAAAAATCCACGATGGCTAACTGAGAAATTTTATCAATTAAAAACATGTTCCAACATCCTGTTAGTTACGGTAAACTGAAGGTAACAGCTTACGAAAGGGTGGGGGAGGATGACAACCAGGATCACCGTGTACGGCGCCGATATCATTTGTGCCAGCTGCGTCAATGCACCAAGCTCAAAGGATACGTATGAATGGCTGCAGGCAGCCTTGGCAAGGAAGTTCGGGAACAAGCAGTTTCAATTCGATTATATCGACATCCATGAACCGCCGGCGGATGAAAAACACAAACAATTCGCGGCAAAGGTGATCGATGAGGATTTATTCTATCCAGTTGTACTGGTGGATGACGAGATTGCCGGAGAGGGGATCATTTCGCTCAAAGCGGTCTGCAAGGCAGTCGAGAAGTCAGCCTAGTTGTGCTCACATCCTGCATTGTGGTAGGATTATCACTTGATAGTGTTACATCCTAGAATAGGAGTGAGCGGGATGAATCCGATCATTGAATTTTGTGTGAACAATCTGGCCTCTGGCTCGCAGGAAGCCTTCGATAAGCTCGACAGCGACCCGGGTCTTGATGTGATAGAATACGGCTGTACAAGCTTTTGCGGCATTTGTGCGCAGCATTTATTTGCGCTGGTGAACGGGGAGCCGGTCACAGCTGAGACAGCGGATGAGCTTGTGGAGAATGTTTACAAGTTCATCGAAGAAAACCCGTTATTTTAATCGGCCGTGCGTCTGCTTTGGGCAGGCCATGGCTTTTTTCATAGTAGAGGAGAAGAGAGAATGGATATACCTTTTGTAAAAATGCATGGCTTGAAAAACAGTTATATTTTCGTGGATCTATTCCAATTCCAGCTGGAGGAAGAAAGCCTGGCGCCGCTTGCGATAGCTGCAGCAGACAGGGATACCGGCATCGGATCCGACGGCTTGATCCTCATCCATCCTAGTGAAACATGCGATGTCGGCATGCGCATTTTCAACCTTGATGGATCTGAAGCCATGAATTGCGGCAACGGTTTGCGCTGTGTTGCGAAATATGCTTATGAGAATAACCTGGTGGAAAGCGATACATTCACGATTCAGACAAAAGCAGGCCAGGTAGAAGCCAAAGTCCATGGAACCAGAGCACATGTGCATGAAGTGACGGTGGATATGGGCGCCCCGATCTTGCAGCGCGAACTGATTCCGATGCAAGGTGCACCTGCACAGAAGGTAGTAGCCGAAGACTTCCAGGCAGGCGAAGAACAGCTTTCGGTAACAGCAGTGAGCATGGGGAATCCGCACGCGGTATTCTTCGTCGATGCTATCGATGATGCGCCGCTTTATACGCATGGTCCCATCATTACGAATGACCCGCGGTTCCCGGAAGGAGTCAATGTGGAGTTCATCGAGATGCTTTCGGATACAGAAATGCATTTCCGCGTCTGGGAACGCGGGTCGGGTGTGACACAGGCATGCGGAACGGGTGCTTGTGCAGCAGTCGTGGCCGCCATATTGAATGGCAAAGCATCTTTCGGGGAAGAAGTGACCGTCCATCTGAGCGGCGGAGATCTGTTCATCCGCTGGGAAGAAGACGGATCTGTCTGGATGCGCGGTGCAGCCGAAAAGACAGTATCTGGGACATTCCATTGGGAGCGCGGTGCTTGAGCATCTTCATTTAGGAGCGTATACTGAAAGATAAGATAGAAAAGGGGAGGTAACCTGAATGGTGTTGAATATTACAGACAGTGCCAGCCTTCAGATCAAGGACATGCTGAAGGAAGAAGACGCAGAGACTGTCTTTCTCCGCTTTGGTGTCAAAGGCGGCGGCTGCAGCGGTCTTTCCTACAGCCTCGGTTTCGAATACGAGAAGAACGAAGAATTGGACACATTCGAAGTGGTCAACGATATCCCGGTCATCATCCGCTCCATGGATATCCCGGTAATCGACGGAACCACGATCGATTTCAAACAGAACATGATGGGCGGCGGGTTCACCATCGATAACCCGAATGCCATCGTCAGCTGCGGCTGCGGTTCGTCGTTCAAGACAGCGACGAATGCTGGTACGCCGGAGAATTGCTGATATAAAATAGTAGACCTTCCTTATCATCCACGGATGACGGGGAAGGTCTTTTCATTATGTCCTATTCTTGGAGAGCTTCTAAGATATGGTTGTTTACTTGGTAACTATTTAACAGTCCGATATGGGACACACCGTATATGCGTATATTATTCGCGCCATATAGAGTGGATAGATAGGAGCTTACAATGCGATCACTTGTCGAGTAGATGGATGTGGTATCGATGCCTTCTGGAGCGACACTCGTTGTAAGTCGATTGGCGCCGCCTAAGGTGATCAGCTTATCCACTTTATCCTTGCCGCCTTTATTCAGGATATAATAAAGGCTGTTTGCGCCGCCCATGCTATGGGCAACGATATTTACTTTGTCACTGCCTGTTTCCTCCAGTACATCATCAACGAATCTTTGGATGGCAGTGGAATTCAATTCCTGATGTCCCTGTTTGCTTGGCAAATCAATTGCATATAGCTCATCGCTCGAGTAGCCGTTTCTCTCCAAATATCTTTCGATGAAATAGAAGTTGGAGTCCGATCCAGTTAAACCGTGGACGAAGACAATAGGTGTGTTCCCTGTTGCAGCATATGCTTTCGAGGGCTGGAATTGGCCGCCCAATGTGAAGGCGATTGTAAACATGATGATCAATAGTGCAAGAAATTTCTTTTTCATTCAGGCTTCCTCCTAGTATCTATTGTTCTATTAGATTGTAATATGATTTCAGAAAAACCTGTATTGGGAAACTTGTCCATGAAATTGTCGTTTTCTTGCATGCAGAAAATGAATGATGAGGCAATATATCAACCTTCTATCTAGTTGGGGACTAATGGTATTTCCCAGTTGAAAGATGCGAGAGGGGCTTAGTATGTAATTATAGTTGATAGGGAGTTTTTAGGAGGGAATGGAATGATATCATCAGTAAAATCTTAAAATGCGTCAACAATGCATCGCGTCACGCTCGATGCATTTGAGGAATACAGATAAGCCGCGCCTCCGTTTCTGTCATTGACAGGAAAACAGTCCTAAGACCTGATGGTG